>DASZVJ010000169.1:0-7004 GCA_035547155.1 Vicinamibacterales bacterium | reverse complement strand
AGAGGATGACGAGCACGTTCGGCGCATCGTTTGGCGCTCGGGTGTCGAGGAACGCGTCCCAGTCCGGCTTCGACTTGCGAATGTCGAGATCGATCGTGCCTGTGAAAGGTCGCGGCATGTGGGCGCTCCTGACCGGCCACGACATCGCGTGGCGGCGCGTCTATTCGGTGGCGCTCGTCTCCGCGAGCAACTACCGATGTCTCAAGGTGTTATCGCGATTGGCCGGTCGAGCCCGATCGCGCACGTCTCAAGGAAAGGGCAAGACGGGTGCCGATGGCTCTCCACCGTCGGCATGTCGGCGCTCGGCACTGCTCGCGTGAGTCCAGGCGAGTCGCACGACCGGGGAACGCAGCACAAGCCGCTTACGGTTGCCGCGGAACGACTTCGTAGTCGCCCTGCCGTGCGCCTTCGCGCACCATCCAGCCAGCCGACGTCTTGAACGTCCATCCGTCGCCGGAGATCGTCGCGGCGTCGCCGGGTACCGGTGCCGGCAGGTGGCGCGTGCGGCCGTCGCTCGAGATGAGCACGCCCTTCTCCGCGTCGAGCGTGCCCCACACGCCCGTCACGCGATAGGAACCGAAGTACACGGTGCCGACGTCTGGAATGACCGCCGCGCCGTGGGAATCCGTGTACCCTCCGCCGCCTCCCGGCATCACGAGCACCGGACCGTCAACGAACCGCTGGCGCAGCTCGGCGATCCGCGCCTGCCGCTGCTGCTCGCGCTGGTCTTCGGCCGCGCGGATCTCGGCGCCGTCGTATCGTGTCGCGGCCATCGTCACATCGGCGGCAGGTTGGACGGCCAGCGCGCGCATCAACATCACGGCCAGATCGTCGGTGGCGCGTACCCTCCGCGGCCAGCCCGGAGACGCGGCGTCCAGCAGCAGGCCGTACGCGGGCCCATACGTGTACGGGAACGTGCGCACGAAGCTGTCGCCCTTCTCGCCTTCGACCAGGAGATCGATCGCGCGCGCGATCGCCGCGGCGTGAGAGGGCGCCGCCAGGACGGTGCCGGTATACGACGCGAGGCCCTCGTTGATGTCGACGGCGCGCTCGGTTTCCGCGCTATTCGCAAAGCGTGCGTGACGCGCCTGGCGAAACGCCAACGCGTCGCTGACGGCCTGTGCGCGCGCCGCGCCTGACTCGCGCAGCGCTCGCGCGAGCGCGCGCCATTCGAGACGGATCCAATAGCGTCCGTCAGCCGTGTCGAGTTGCTCGTTCTCGACCGTGCCCACGCCCAGTCCGAGCCTCATTTGCACGATGTGGAACGACTCGTGGAGGAGAGCCTCACCGCGCGTCGCCGCCGGCCAGTTGGCGATTGTGTCCCAGCTGATTGCCGCCCACCACGTGTCGCCCCATTGAATGGGCCCGTTCAAAATGCCGATGAGCCGCGGCCGAGGCGCAGTCGGCGGCGGCTGGCTGGTGGCGAACGTTTGCGTCCGCTCGTCGCCAATCACCATCGGCGCGCAGATCGACATGCCCCACAGACGGCCGCCGTCGTGCTCGCAGAGCGCCTGAGCTTCCTTGAAGTACTCCTGCGCGCGTTGTTGATCGACTTGCGCCATTGCTGGCGTCGAGTGGCCAAGCATCACGCACATCACGACTGCCGCGCAGCACGTGAATATCCGATCGACGGACCGGATGACGATGGCCGGGCGGCCACAAGGGCCGCCCCTACGGTGGACAGGTAGTGTCGCGGTCGCCGAGCGATCACGAGGGCCGCCCGCGCGATGGAAGTAGGCGTTAGTTGCCCACGTCGTAAGCCGTAAGTCGTAAGCCGTAAGCCTCATCTTGGCACCACCCACGTGCCGGCGATGCGATCGTGCGGTCCGCGCGCGGGATTCGCGATCGTCCACACGGCGCCTGCCGCCATCACGAGACACGCGAGGCTGCCCACGACGAACGCCACGTTCGGAGACACGCGCGGCGTTCCGACCATGGGGACTCCGACACAGGCGATGCACACCAGCGCCGGCGACCACGCGATCAAGAACCGGATCGCCGATCGCGCACGGCCAATCTCTCGGCCATCGCGCCGTACCACCGCCTGGCCGAGCGCCCGCGTGATGAGACCGCCCGGCGCCGCGAGCACCGACATCAGGCCGCACACGATCGAGAGCAACACTGGAATGGATGAGAACCCGCTGGCGACAAAGCCGCGCAGCGCCTCGCCGCCGGCAGGAACGCTCACGCCCATGTTGGCGCGCTGCGCGGCCAACTCTTGAATCTGCGGCGCGACGATGGCGGAGGCACGAGCGAGATCGTCGGGAGAGACGATCGGATAGCGCGCGGCGAGCTCCGCCGCGGTCCGTCTCATCCCGAGAAACGGCTCGATCTGAGGCAGCTGCGTGTTCCAGAACTCCTCGCTCGTGAGCTGCGAGCGGAAGTGCGCCGCCACATACTGCTCTGCCGCCGTGCGCTGCTCCTGTGTCTTGAGCTCGGCATTGGCCTGCGGGTCCGTGATCCACGCCATCCACCGCAGAAACGTCTGCGTCGATCGAATCTCGCTGTTCTCTCCCTGAAGGGATCGCGCGATCGTGGGAAGCATCACCGTGACGACAAGGAACAGTGCGCCCACCGGCACGGCCGCCAACAGCATCGGCAACGCACGACGGACGCGTGAGGCACGATCCGGCACCGACGCGAGACGCGCGAGCTCCGTCGTGACGTCCGCGAGCGCGGGCGGCGCGCCGCTCGAGAGTCGATTCAGCAGTCGTGTCGCCGACAGCGGCGCGGCCGGCTCGACGCCTGGCGCAGCAAGACGCCTCGAGACTGCCGCGAGCAGCTCGACGGAAGTGAGCGTCCGACTCGCATCCGATGCGGTCAAGGCAGGCCCCTCGACCGTGCTCGGGGCGGGCCACGGGAAATCGAGGCGCACGAGCTGTCCGTCCGCTCGCCTCCAGACGTGGGCGAGCGTGAATCGCGTGTTTCGATCTTCGCGAGCGGAAGCCTCGAGCTCGATCGCCAGGCTCGAAAGTGCGCGATGCATCTCGCGCCAATCGGACGAGGGCGGCGCCGCGAGGAATGGCTCGCCGCGCGGCGCCTCGAACGCATCCCAATTCTCGGTGGCCGATCGGCGTCCTGCGAGCCAGTAGAGCCGTCCAGGTCGCGCGATGTCACGCCGCGCGGCCTCGACCGGCGGCGTCCCAGCAGGCACGTCGTGAATCCACACGTGACGACGAAGGATCGGATCGATGCCGACGAACAATCGTCCGCCGCCGGTCTCGCCGACCATCGTGTGCACGACGTACGGTCCGACGCGTCTCGAAAGAGCGGAGACAGGCGCGGGATCGACAAGAGGCGTCTTCGGCGCGATGGGCATGACCGACCGGACGACGTTCCGCTGCACGACACGCGTGCGACTCGACAGCTCGTGGACGCCGGCCCATCCGTTGCCACGGCGGGCGGTCGCGAACAGCGGAATGGTCAAGAGCAGCGACAGCACGACGTCGGGCTGCACATGGCGGCCGCTCATCAGCATGAAAATGAGCGTGGGCGCGTAGAAGACCGCGGTGCGGAGGAAGACACGCAGCCACCACCGAGTCTCGGTCTCGGATGTGACGCGCACGCCCATGAGCCGCTTGCCCAGCGACGCGCCCCAACCACCCTCCAGCACGAAGAAGTAGATCGCCGACGCGAGCCACGACCACGCGGACAATCGGTGCAGCGTGACCGTGGATCCGATCGTCAAGCCGGCCATCCAGGCCGAAGACATGAGCAGCCACGTCACGCTCGACACCATCAGCGAATCGGCGATCCACGCGAGGAGGCGCGTCCCGATCGGCGCGGGGATCTCGTGCGCGGACGCGTACGGCCGTAGGAGATCCGCGAGCGCCGCGTACGACTGTGGCCGGTGGGCGGGCGTCTTCGCCAGGCATCGCAGCACGACGGCCGCGAGCCCGCGCGGAATGTCGTGCCGAAGCTCGCGCGGCGACGCGGGCGTCTCAGTGGCCACCTTCGAGACGAGCGCACGAAAATCCGGCGCGTCGAGCGGCGGCCGTCCCGTCAGGAGGTAGTAGAGCGTGCCGCCGACGGCGTAGATGTCGGCGCGGACGTCGAGCGGCTCGCCGCGCAACTGCTCCGGCGCCGCAAATTGCGGCGTGCCTTCGAAGCCCGCCGTCGCGAGATCGTGTCGCACGTCGCGTGTCAGCGTGGAGATCGACAGTCCGAAGTCGCCGACTTTGACGGCGCCCTCTTCGTCCACGAAGCAGTTCGACGGCTTGATGTCGCGATGGAGAATGCCGGCTGCCTGCGCCGCGTCGAGCCCTCCGATGATGTCGAGCACGGCGGAGGCCGCGGCCGCCGGCGGCATCGCGCCCTCGGCCGCGACGCGATCTTTCAGCGTGCCGCCGGAGAGCAGCTCCATCGTGATCGCCGGCGCGCCGTCCACTTCTTCGCTGCCGAAGATGTAGACCGTGTGTGGGTGGCTGATGGACGCCGCGAGCTGCCCTTCACGAAGGAACCGCGCGCGATCGTCGTCGCCTCGCAGCGTGCTGCGCAGCACTTTCAGCGCCAGGCGACGTCCGGTCTCGAGTTGCTCGGCCTCGTAGACTTCGCCCATCCCGCCGCGGCCGAGCAGCCGGATGATTCGATATGGCCCCCAGACCTGGCCGTCTACGAGGCGCGGCGCGCCAGGCCGCAAGGGATCGGCCGACGCGACGCCAGTCGAGGTCGCATCGCCGGATCCGGTGAGCGTTTCTACGCCGGCGGCCAGCAGGCACGACGCGCACAAACCCTCGGGCGCATCGGGCGGCAGTGGGCGTCCGCACCGTGGACATCGTCGCGATAGATGCGTGACCGCTTCGGACATCACATCCTCCAGTTCGTCTGAGGCCAGAACTGCTCCTCGTCTGGATCAGACAGAACCGGTGTCGCGGGTTACGCGCTCAGCGCCTGGATGAGATGACGGATCTCGTCGTCGACGTCCTGTTCATCGGCCACGGTTTCCGCGACGCGCTGGCGCAATAGGGACTGAAACCGTCGCCTGAGACGATGGACTGCGGCTTTGACCGCGCCTTCCGTCGTCTCGAGGCGAGCCGCGACGGCGGCGTATCCACCAGCCGGCGCGTGCCCGAGCAGGCACGCCTTGAGCTCGTCGAACTCGGCGGCGCGTCCGTCGGCCGACCACTCGGCGCGAAGATCGGCGAGCAGGCGTTCGACGACCGTCAACGCCCAGCGCCGCTCGAAGAGCGTCTCCGGCGTCGCATGATCCGCGGGCTCGACGACGTATTGGCCTTCGGCGTTTTCGAGGGGCACGATCTGCCGGTCACCGCCGCGCTTCTGCGTCCGTTCGCGTGCCGACCAATTGGACAGATAGTGTTTCAGCGACGCCAGAAGAAACGCGCGAAACCGGCCGCGATCCTGCCGGAGTCCCGCGAAGTCCTGCCGCTCGATGAGCGAGGCCAGGAATCCCTGCGTCAGATCGCGCGCGTCTTCCGGGTCGAGTCCTCGGCGGCGGAGGTAGGCGTAAAGCGGATACCAGTAGGACTGGCAGAGCGACGACAGCGCGACGCGCGCCGCCTGCGAGTCGTTCCCGGCGGCCGCGAGCACGAGGCTCCACCGCGTCGTTTCGAAGGGCACGGCGACGCATCGTACGCCAGATGATCGCCGCCCGCTACTCGATGTGCGGCGATGCCGGATCGCAGCGTGTCAGGCCTTGATTGGCACCCACAGCTCGACGCCGCCGAGCCCCGTACGGGGATCGAACGTCTCGCCGTAACGTTCGAACATGGGCGCGTCAGCGGCTTTCACGCCGGCCTCCGTCAATCCGCGCTCCCAGATGGCCGTGAAGGTCGCCTGAATCGACGAAATGTGGTCGCGATGCTCGAA
The DNA here is from genome assembly GCA_035547155.1 of Vicinamibacterales bacterium. Lineage (GTDB taxonomy): Bacteria > Acidobacteriota > Vicinamibacteria > Vicinamibacterales > SCN-69-37 > CAZNMF01. The sequence goes on along the minus strand of DASZVJ010000169.1, from coordinate 1,178 downwards.
GACCGCGTACGTGGCCGCCGGCACACGCAAATGCGTGAGTTCCCTCTCGTCGGCGAACTCGGTCACCTCGACGCCGCAGAGATAATCGAAGTCGTTCGACGCGTCGACGTTGTAGACCACGCCGAAGGACACGCCCGGGACTTCGTTGGCGACGTGTCCAATGCGCGGCCCGAATCGATTCCACTGTGACGGGATGCCGGCATTGGCGCCCGCATGGTAATGCTCGCTGAGTCCTGCCACGAGGAATGCGTCACGCGCGACGATGCGCGGTGGGTGGAGCGATCGGGTGGCGGTCGGATTCATACGAAGGGCCTCCTGCAATGAAATGTGGCTCGTGCCGCCGCGCGCGCGGACGTCTTCCGGTGTCGTCTCGAACTGCTGCCGGAACGCGCGGGTGAACGCTTCGTGCGAGCCGTAACCGGCGTCCAGCGCGACGGTGAGAATATCGGGAGCGCCGGCTGCGAGCATTCGCGCGGCTTCGCTCAAACGCCTGGCGCGGACGTAGGCGGCGACCGGACGGCCGGTGGATGTGGCAAACGCGCGACACAGATGGAAGATCGATACGCCGGCCGCGCCCGCGATGCGATCGAGCGACAGATCGTCGCCGAGGCGGCTTTCGATGTACCAGAGGGCTTTGCCAGTGACGCTCACGACCGCATCAGCGTAAGGCCGACGGAGCCGCTCCCGCTTGATGGTTCTTGCGGTGGCGTTGCGTTTGTCGAGGCACGTCGCCAACGACGCATGTCCGTGTGAGAATTGACGCGTCCCCACAGAGCACGACATGACGCGCGAGCCGGTCGAATCGTCGGTCATCAAGGCAGTCGGCTACGACGAGGACGCCGCGGTGCTCGAAGTGCAGTTTCCCGACGGCGACGTGTATCGCTATTTCGAGTTTCCGGCGTTCCTGTATCGCGGCCTGATGCTCGCAGCGTCCAAGGGCCATTTCTTCAACACGCGGATCGCCGGCCGGTACCGCTACGAGCGTGTAGCGGCGCACGGCGTGGTGGGATTCGGAGGCGGTGAAGCGTGACAAACGTTTCGCGCAGTTTGCGTCGCCGGCCGCCACATCTGTTCGGCGTCCTATCGGCCCTCGCCATCGGGATTTTGGCGGGATGCGCGTCGGGCCCACCCGTGCCCCAAGAGGAACCCGGACCGCTTCCTCTCTCGAGCCCGAGCGT
>DASZVJ010000168.1:0-16615 GCA_035547155.1 Vicinamibacterales bacterium | reverse complement strand
TGCGCGCCTCGGCCGGTGGTCGCTGGCGGCTCAGGAGATCGACGAAGCCATTTCGCACTGTGCGGAGACGACGCGCGTGGATTGCATCGGGGCGCGCATCGAGCGAGCCAGCATCGCGCTGGCCCGCGGTGACGTCGCGGCCGCGGCGGCGGAGCAGCAGACGGTGCTCGGGCTGATCGAGGCCCAGCACGCGTCGCTCGTGACCTCAGACTTCATGAAGCAGGGCTTCGCGGATCTGTGGGGGCCGACGTACTCGCTCGCGATCGATCTGCAGCTTCGTCAGGGCGACGTCCGCGGCGCGCTCGAGACGGCCGAGCGCGGGCGTTCGCGTGCCCTGCTCGATCTGCTCGCGTCGCGGAACGCGGCATCGCCCGCGAGCGCGCCGATCGCGACGAGCGCGCCGGCCACCGCGTCGCTCGCACCGCCCGCATCACGCCAGAGTCTTATCGTCGCGCGCACGGCACGGGTGGACGATCTCGTCGCGACGGCGGCGCGTCTGCACTCGACGTTGTTGATCTATTGGGTCAGCGACAGTCGAATCGACATCTGGACCGTCGCGCCGGACGGCGAGATCCACAACGCGGTCAGCGCCGTGCCGCGCGCGCGGTTGTCCTCGCTGATCCGTGCGGCGACGACGTCCCGCCCGGCGGCCTCAGGCACGGCTGTGGCGGGATTGCAGACACGCGGCGTACAGACGCTGCCCATCGTCGTCGCGCCACGCCCGGTCTGGCGCGAGTTGTACGACGTGCTCGTGCAGCCGGTGGCGCGCGATCTTCCGCGGATCGCCGGCGCGCGCCTCACGATCGTGCCGCACGGCCCGCTGGCGGGCGTGCCGTTTGCCGCGCTGCGCGATCGATCCGGCCGGTATCTGGTGGAGCGGTACGCTACGCACGTCGCGCCGGCCGGCGCGTTCTTCGACTACTCGATCCCACGCGCGTCGCGGCCGTCGTCGGTGCTGCTCGTGGCCGATCCCGCCGACGTCCCGCGCATCGCCGGCGAGGCGCCGCTCGCGCGTCTGCCCGGCGCGGACGCCGAGGTCCAGGCGATCGCGCAGCTGTGGCCGGCCGGAGCTGTCACGCTGCTCGCCGGCGCCGCTGCGACGGAGACGCGCGTGCTCGCCGATGCACCGCGGCAGGGCGTCGTGCACTTCGCGACGCACGCGATCGTGCGGGATACGAACCCGGCCGCGTCGTTTCTGGCGCTCGGGCGCGCGGGTGACGCGCCGGATGCCGGCGAGCTGACGCCGGCGAAGATCGAACAGTTGTCGCTCGACGCGGATCTCGTCGTGTTGAGCGCGTGCCGATCGGCCGGCGGCACGCCGACCGGCGACGGCGTGGCCGCGCTCGCGCGCGCGTTCATCTCCTCCGGCGTGCCGTCCGTGATCGCGACGGTCTGGGACGTCGCCGACGCGCCGACGACGCGTCTGCTGCCGGCGTTCTATCGCGCGTGGCTCGGCGGCGCCGACAAGGCCTCGGCGCTTCGCGCCGCGCAACTGCAATTGCTCGCCGATCTCCGCGCTGGCCGCGTTGCCGTACACACGAAACTGGGCCGCGTCGTCCTGCCCGAAGATCCGATGTTCTGGGCGGGATTCGTGCTGATTGGGGAAGGGGAGTGACGAGAAACGATGTATCTCGCTATCTCACTATCGCGCTAACGCACTATCTGGCATCGGGCTATCGAGCTATCTGCGGATCATCGGGTTATCGAGGTATCTATCGGTCTGTCTGAATAGCGGCGACGGGCGACGGGGACGGGCCGCCACAAGGGCGGCCCCTACGATTGAGGCTTGTGGAGGCCGAACGGGATCGATCGGTAACCGTCGTCCGCGTAGGGCGGCCCTTGTGGCCGCCCGGCATCCGACGACGATGGCGCAGTAGATAGATCGATGAGAGGCAGATAACCAGATAGCGCGATATCAGATAGTGCGATAGGGAGATCGCGCGACAGTGAGATACAACGCTCTCAGCTCTTGTCCTCCATCAGAAACACTCGCAGCATCCGCGGCTTGACGTAGAGCCGTTCGCCGACGGCAGGTGAAAGCGTGGCGTACGCGTCGCGGCTGAGTTGCGCTTGAATCAGCCGGCCTTCGTCGTCGTTGAGCTCGAGCTTGACGGTGCCGCCCGTCGTGTTCACGTCGCTCAACGTCGCCCACAGGCCGCCGCCGTCGTCGATGCGGCCGAGATCGAGATCGTGCGGGCGTGCGTAGCCGGCGGCGGGATGCGACTCCGCGCTCGTGTGATCCGGGTAATCGAGCGCGATCGGGCCGAGCAGCGCTTTGCCGCTCTCGACGCGGCCGTGAAAGATGTTGACGCTGCCGAGGAAGTTCATGACGAACGACGTCGCCGGATGCTCGAAGACTTCCTCGGGGCTGCCTTGCTGTTCGATGCGGCCGTTGTTCATGACGACGACGCGGTCGGCGAGCTCGAGCGCTTCTTCCTGATCGTGCGTGACGAAGACGCTCGTCAGATGAATCTCTTCGTGCAGACGCCGCAGCCAGCGCCGGAGCTCCTGACGGACTTTCGCGTCGAGCGCGCCGAATGGCTCGTCGAGCAGCAGGACCTTCGGCTCGACAGCCAGCGCACGCGCGAGCGCGACGCGCTGGCGCTGTCCGCCGGAGAGCTGGCGCGGATAGCGGTTGCCGAGGTAGTCGAGCTGCACGAGCTCGAGCAGGCTTTGAACCTTCTTGCGAATGGCCTCGTCCGACGGCCGTTTCGCGCGCGGCCGCACGCGCAGGCCGAATGCGACGTTCTCGAAGACGGTCATGTGCCGGAAGAGCGCGTAGTGCTGGAAGACGAATCCGACGCCGCGATCGCGGGCGTTGCGATCGGTCGCGTCCTCGTCCTCCAGCAGCACCGAGCCCGCGTCGGCGAACTCGAGTCCCGCGATGATGCGAAGCAGCGTCGTCTTGCCGGATCCCGACGGCCCGAGCAGCGCGACCAGCTCGCCCGACGCCACCGAGAAGCTGACATCGTCGAGCGATCGGAACTTGCCGAAGGTCTTCGAGACGTGGCGGACTTCGATCCCCATTACGCGGACTCCGTGAACACCGTGTCGTCCTGTGCGGCGAGCGACCGCGCCAGACGCCGCTCGACGATCGTCTTGACGACGAGCGTCACGAGCGCAAGGAAGGTGAGCAGCGACGCGACGGCGAACGCCGCCTGGAAGTTGTACTCGTTGTAGAGAATCTCGACCTGCAGCGGCAGCGTGTTCGTCTGGCCGCGGACCTTGCCGGAGACGACCGACACCGCGCCGAACTCGCCCATCGCACGCGCGTTGCAGAGGATGACGCCGTAGATCAGGCCCCATTTGATGTTCGGCAGCGTGACGCGGAAGAACGTCTGCAGCCCGCCGGCGCCGAGCACGCGCGCGGCTTCTTCCTCCTCGGTGCCGGTCGCCTCCATGACGGGGATGATCTCGCGCGCGACGAACGGGAACGAAACGAAGATCGTCGCGAGCACGATGCCCGGCACGGCGAAGATGATCTTGATGTCGTGATCGAACAGCCACGGGCCGAGCCAGCCGCGGCGGCCGAAGAGCAGCACGAAGACGAGACCGGAGATGACGGGGGAGACGGCGAACGGCAGATCGATCAGCGTGATGAGCAGATTGCGTCCCGGAAACCGGAACTTCGCGATCGCCCATCCGGCCGAAACGCCGAAGAGCAGATTGCTCGGCACGACGATGATGGCCGTCAATAGCGTCAGCTTCAGCGCTGACACGGCATCCGGCTCGGCGATGGCGGCGCGATACGCCTCGGCCCCTTTGGCGAGCGCTTCGCGGAAGACGACCACGAGCGGCACGGCGAGGAACAGCCCGAGGAACAGCAGCGCGACGATGGTGAGCGTCCACCGGACGGCGGCCGGCTCCGTGAGATGCCGCCGGGGCGTCGTGGCGAGTTGCCGAGGCGCATGAACGTAGCCGGCCATCGTCGGTCCTCAGTTCGCCAGACGGCGGCTCGTCCAATGCTGCAGCGCGTTGATCGCGAGCAGCAGGACGAACGAGATCAGCAGCAGGCCGAACGCGACGGTCGTCGCGCCGGGGTAGTCGTACTGCAGCAGCTTCGTGATGATGAGGAGCGGCGTGATCTCCGTCTTCATCGGCATGTTGCCCGCGATGAAGACGACCGAGCCGTACTCGCCGACGGCGCGCGCGAACGAGAGCGCGAAGCCCGTGAGCCACGCCGGATATAGATACGGAAAGATGACGCTGGTCAGCACACGCAGACGGCTGGCGCCGAGGCTCGTGGCGGCTTCTTCGACCTGCACGTCGAGGTCTTCGATGACCGGCTGCAACGTCCGGATCACGAACGGCAGGCCGATGAAAATGAGCGCGATCGTGATGCCGAGCGGCGTGAACGCCACTTGGATGTCGTGCCGCGCGAGCGGTGCGCCGAACCAGCCGTTCGGCGCGTAGAGCGACGTCAGCGTGATGCCGGCCACCGCCGTCGGCAGCGCGAACGGCAGATCGATCATCGCGTCGATGAGACGCTTGCCGGGAAACTCGTAGCGGACCAGCGCCCACGCAGCCAGCGCGCCGAACACGGCGTTGACGCACGCCGCAATGAGCGAGGCCGCGAGGCTCAACCGGTACGACGCGACGACGCGCGGATCGGTGAGCGTCTCGACGAACGTCGCCCACCCTGCCTTGGCGCTCTCGATCGGCAGCGTCGACAGCGGGACGAGCACGATCGCGCCCAGATAGAGCAGCGTGAACGCCATCGTGAGCCGGAATCCCGGAATCACGCTCGGATGCTTGCGGCGCTTGGCCATGGGGACGGAGAGTCGTGAAACGACGCCGCGGGATCGGCCGTCGGGCCGACCCCGCGGATGTGTCGTGCGGCCTACTTCGCCGCCGGCACGTAGATCTGATCGAACGTGCCCTTGTCGGCGAAATGCACGTCGTGCGCCTTCGTCCAGCCGCCGAACGCCTCGTCGATCGTGAAGAGCTTCACTTTCGGGAACGAGGCGGCGTACTTGGCCGCGACCTGCGCGTTGCGCGGGCGGTAGTGATTCTTCGCAATGATCTCCTGGGCTTCCGGCGTGTAGAGGAACGTCAGGTACGCTTCGGCCACGGCGCGCGTGCCCTTCTTGTCGACGTTCTTGTCGACCACCGCGACGGGCGGCTCCGCGAGGATGCTGATCGACGGCACGACGATCTCGAACTGACCGGGCGTTTCCTGCTGCGCGAGGAACGCTTCGTTCTCCCACGACAGGAGCACGTCGCCGATCCCGCGCTGCACGAACGTCGTCGTCGATCCGCGCGCGCCGCTGTCGAGCACCGGCACGTTCTTGTAGAGCTTCGTCACGAAGTCCTTCGCTGCGGCATCAGCGTTGCCACCGGAACGTTTGCCGTACTCCCACGCGGCGAGGTACGCCCACTGCGCGCCGCCCGAGGTCTTCGGGTTCGGCACGATGATGCCGACACCGGGCTTGATCAGATCCGGCCAGTCCTTGATGCCCTTCGGGTTGCCCTTGCGGACCAGAAAGACAATCGTCGACGTGTACGGCGAGCTGTTGTCGGGCAGCCGCTTCTGCCAGCCCTCGTTGATCAGGCCCGACTTCTGGATGGCGTCGATGTCGTACGCCAGCGCAAGCGTGACGACGCTCGCGTCGAGGCCGTCGATGACGGCGCGGGCCTGGCCGCCCGAGCCGCCGTGCGACTGATCGATCTTGACGGTCTTGCCGGTCTTCGCCGCGTAGTCCTTGACGAACGCGGCATTGACGGCGGCGTAGAGCTCGCGCGTCGGATCGTACGACACGTTGAGCAGCGTCTGGGCGTGCGCGGAAGCGGCGCCGGCCAGCGTCAACGCACTGAGCGCCGCGAGACGAATCATCTTGGAAAGAGTCATGGCTCTGTGCTCCTCAGCAAATGAAAATCGTTCGAATGATCGATGTCGGGATGGCGATCAGAACGCGAGCTGCGTGCGGAAGATGATCGCGTTCTCCGTCGGACGATCCGCGCCGCCGCTGAACGCGGTGCGCTCGTAGGTGAGGTAGTACTTCAGGAGCCAGGCGGGGTACCAATCGAGGCCGATCGTGAACTGTTTGGCCTTCTGGCTCGCGTTGCTTGCGGCGAACCCGGCGTCGAAGGCGTCCTGATCGACGTGCAGCTCGGCGTAGCGCGCGACGATCTGCGCCGCGCCGAACGTGCCGGTGGGCGGATCGAACGGCCGTTTCGGCCGGATGACGCCGTTCGACGCCGCCTCGCCCGTGAGCACGAATGTGCCGCTCACGTCCCAGCCGTCGTTGGTGACGGTGCGTGTGATTCCGCCCTTGCTGATGTCCTGGCTCGTGCGCGCATATTCGACGAACACGCCGAACGCCTTGTAGTAGTAGTAGACGCCCGGGGACACGCGATTGCGCTGGCCGTCGGCGCTCGCACCTGAGTACGAGAAGTAAGTCTGGCCGGCCGAGGTCTTGAAGGCGGGCAGCGACGCGCCGCTCTGCTGGCCCGTCGACCCGCCCAGATGCAGCCCGAAGTTGCCAAGCGCCGGATGGGCGTTCGATCCGCGGAACGGTTGATACAGCAGGCGTCCCGCGAGGTCCTTGCCGTTGTTCGTGTCGACGTCGGTCGTCGAGCTCGATCCGTCGTTGACGCCATTGAAGACGCCGCCCGCGTAGCTCAGCCTGCCGCCGCCCAGATCGCCCTGCACCTGAAAGCCGACGTCTCGGTTCGGGATCAGTCCGGAGACGAGCGATCGCTCCGGAAAGAGCAGGCCGGGATCCCCGAACAACGACTCGAGTCCGACCGGCGTCTTGTCTTTGCCGGCGCGAATCCGGAACGCGTTGGAGAAACGCGTATCGACGTACGCATCCAGCACGGTGGCGCTGCCGTTGCCGAACTCCGGCGTCAGCCGGAAATCGAAGTACTTCGCGACGCGGCCTTGAACCGTCGGACGCGCCTTGCGAAGCGTGAACGTGTCGGTGAAGGGCGCCGGATCGTCGGTCGTGAACCGGCCGTCCGCTTGGACGATGACGCCGAGCTGCAGGCGGTTGTCGCCGTTGGCCGACTGGATGACGAAGCCGTCCTGCCAACCAGCCGTGACGGGCTGCGCGGCCGGAGCGGCCGGTGCAGACGCCTGTGCCGGTGCCGCCGCCGCGCTCTGGGCGTACGCGGGCACGGCAACCACGGTTGCCGCGGCAATGGCGGCGCCGAGCGAGAGGGTGAATTTCGACAATCGACCGGGCCGCCACCGTGCGCGGCCAATGACTGATGACATGACAGGACTCTCCACGGAAGGGCAGTGGCGCGCCTCTGGGCGCAGCGCTGCCGGGTTACGAAACCTTGCTGTGAGTGAGACTGAGGTGCCGACGGGCCGTGGAGGACGGCGGACGAACCGGTAGGGCTTGCGCTACGGGCGTTCCGTCCTCACACCAGCGTCGGCACGATACACGCGCATCGACACGGGATCGACGCGGTGCAGGGCCGACAGGAAGTGAAGACGTAAGACGTCACGCCCGACTAGCAGACACGAGTCGCGGGAGATTTGTCAAGCGCGTGGTGATTGCCCACGGTGGCGCAGAAGCTCGATCGCCACGGGCAGCAGCGAGACAGCCACGATGCCGATCGTCACCAGCGAGAAGTTGTTCTTGACGAGCGGCACGTTGCCGAAGAGCACGCCGGCGCCCACGCACAGGCCCACCCACGCGGCGGCGCCGATGGCGTTGTAGATCGCGAACGCGTGCACGCGCATCGACGCAGCGCCCGCGACGAACGGGACGAACGTCCGGACGATCGGCACGAAGCGTCCGAGGATCACGGCCTTGCCTCCGTACCGCTCGAAGAACTGGTGCGCGCGTGCGAGATGTTGGCGATTGAGCAGCCGATGCAGCGTGCCCGAGGTATCCGTCGCGTGAAAGATGCGCGGCCCGACGGCCCGGCCGATCGCGTAGTTCACCGTGTTGCCGAGAAACGCCGCGGCGAACAGCAGGCCGACGAGCGGCGGGGCTTCGAGAATACCGGGGCCGACGAGCGCGCCCGCGGCGAACAGCAGCGAATCGCCCGGCAGAAACGGCGTGACGACGAAGCCGGTCTCGGCGAAGACGATGAGGAAGAGCAGGCCATAGATCCACCACGGCCCATGGAGCTGGACGAGCTCGAGCAGATGGCGATCGAAATGGAGGACGAAGTCCAGGAGCGCGGGCACGACGAGGACAGACTACTTCGAGACGGACGGCGCTGCCGACGTGGCGTCGCGGATGACGATCATCGTCTCGCCGGAGCGGACCATGCCCAGCTCGCGGCGTGCGACTTCTTCGACGGCGGTGGGATCGGTCTGGAGCCGGCGCCCCTCCGCCTGCAGGTGCTGGTTCTCGAGGCGGAGCTGCGCGACGGTCGTGCGGAGCGCCGCTTCTTCGCGCGCGGCGCGCACGGTCGCCAGGTAGCCGTTCTCGCCGACGACCGCGTTGACGAGCAGCGCGCCGAGCATCAGCGACAGCGTCCACATCGCCACCCGCCGGTGCCGGACGCGGGTCTCCTGGGCGGTCAACCGGCGTCGCGCGCGGGACGACGACGTTGGCGCCGGGGAAAGATCGGTCTCGCTCATGAAGCTCGCTCTTTGTATCAAGTTTTGTCGGACGGTACAAGGGGGAAATGTAGGGGCCGTACCCATCCTTCGCCGAGGCCGTCAACTTCAGTTGACAGCCTTGGCCGGTCTTGACTACAAACGAATCCCATGATCGATCGCCTGACACGCGCGTGTTGTCGCTGCCGGCCAATCCCGGCACCGGCCTCGCCGTGCGTGCGGATCGTCTGACTGTCCAGAAACGTCTCCGCGTTTCCCCACGCCATCAGCGAGCTTTCGGGCCGGGCCGTAACGTGCTCCGGCCCGTGCTGCATTTGGGCCAATCGAATTTCGAGGCGCGGTGGCGAAAAGGTAACGCGTCAGCCTGCAAAGCTGGGACGTGAGGGTTCGAGTCCCTCCCGCGCCTCCACATGATCGCCAGATCGGACGAACGACATGAGTGTGGGGCTTCTGGATCCGCTGCGGCCCGCAGGCGCGCCGCCCGTCGACGTGCGCCGCATCGCGGCGTTCGACGAGCGATACGGCGCCGGCGCGCACGACCGGCTCGTCGATCGGCTGCGCCGGCCGTGCGTCTCGTTCGCGCGCATTGCGCAGGCGTTCGGCGTGACGCGCGAGTGCGTCCGGCAATGGCGCCAGGTCTGGCTGCCCGACGCGCCGCACGGCCGCGCGCGCCGCCGCCTCTGCCGTCTGCAGCGCGATCGCCGGCGCCTGATGGACGAGCCCCTGTTCCAGTCGTTCTATCGTCACGTGCGGCCGCAGCTCGCGCCGGGCCAGCTCGCCCTCGTGCCGGCACGCGAAGGCTTTCGCAAGCGCGTCGTGCGCGTCGGCGGCCGTCTCGTCGTGATCAAGCGCGCGCGTGTGTATCGCGCGGCGCGGGTGCGCGAGACACCCGCATACGCGCTGACGACGTATCGCGGATCGGCCGAGTTCATCTACTTCCGGCTTTTCAGGCTGCGGGCTACAGGCTGCGGGCTACGGGCTACAGGCGGCGGGCTACGGACTGCGGACTGCGGGCTACGGGGCGACCAGTTATAGGGGCGGCCCGTCGTGGCCGCCCGGGATCCCGCGCCGACCTGTAGCCCGCCGCCCGTAGCCCGTCCGCCTTCGCCAAGGCTACGGCGGGACAAGTAGCCTGTTCTACACTTCCTCCATGCCCGACTTCGTCGTCGCCCTCACGACGCTGCCTGGCGACTTCGATGCGACGACCCTTGCGCAGGAGATCGTCGGCACCGGACTCGCGGCGTGCGTGACCATCGTTCCCGGCATTCGCTCCGTCTACACGTGGAAAGGCGTGCCCCAGGTCGATCACGAGCAGCAATTGCTCATCAAGACGACGACCGATCAGATCGACCCGCTGTTCGACGCAGTGAGCGCCAAGCATCCGTACGACGTGCCGGAGTTCCTCGTCGTGCCCGTGATCGACGGCAGCGAGGCCTACCTGCAATGGGTCGATCAGAACGTGGGTCCCCGCGCGGAGTCCTGACGCGCATCAGCTATCATCGTCGCGACGTTGTCCTCGCTGCTGTCACGACTGCGTGAGCGGTTGACGCGCCGCGTGCCGGCGTCTGGCGACACGTCCGTCCTGCCATCGCCGCCGATGGCCTTTGCCAGCCTGCTGCACACGCTGCCGGGGCGGTTGCTGCTGCTCACCTCCGGGCTGCTGCTCATCACGGTCGGCGCGGAGCTCGTCGTCACGCTGCCGCCGTTCCTCGAGCTCTTCCGCAAGGTCGTCTCGCTCGCCTGGCTCGTCGGCTTCGGCTGGATCGCCGCGCTGGCGATCACGCGCAACCGCCGCGCATTCCTCTGGCGCGTGCGACGGAAGCTTCTCATCTCCTACGTCTTCCTCGGCGTCGTGCCCGTCGTGCTCGTCGTCGCGTTCGCCCTCGCGCTGGGCGTGCTGCTGTACGTCACCGTGACGTCGTACGTCTTTCTCGAGGGCTACGGCGACACGATCGAAAATCTGCATCAGATTGCGGAGACGTCCGCGATCGAGATCGGGCGCACGCCGGCGGCGGCCGCGTCGGGTCTCGAGCGCAAGGTCGCGAACCTGTCGGCGGCGTATCCGGCGTTGTCGCTGGCGCTCGTGCCGGCCGCCGATGCGCCAGACGCCGCGACGGCGCGCACGATCACCGCAGGGCAATGGGCGCACGGCGCGCCGCCCGCGATCGTCCCGCGTTGGGTCTCGCTGGCGGGCGGATTTTCCGGAACGCTGGCACTGGCCGGCGGTCCGGCGCCGCATCTCGTGCTGCGCTCCGCGGCTGCGACGCCGGATCGCACGCGGTACGTCGTCGCGGACTTGCCCGTCGATGCCGCGCTGGTTGCGCGCGTGCGTACGCGCACGGGCACGAGCATGGACGGACTGGCCGTCACCGGCTGCGGCATTCCACCGGCCGGCACGCCGGCGGCGCCCGCGTCGCGGCAGTGGTCGCTGTTTCGCGAGACCGTCGCGTTCATCGACTGCACGGGGTGGGACAGCGGCGACAAGGGACGCGTCGCCGTGCATCTCGTCGCGCCGGTCAACGGCCTCTACGATCGCCTTGCGGCCGCCGGCGCGGAGCCGCTCAGCGGCACGTTCGATTTCAGCTGGAGCGTGCTGCTGCGCCTGCTCGCCGTGCTCGGCGCGCTCTTCCTCATCGTGCAGGGATCGGCGTTCGTGATGGGCGCGGTGCTGGCGAAATCGATCACGTCGGCCGTCCACGAGTTGTTCGTCGGCACCGAGCGCGTGCAGCAGGGCGACTTCGCGCATCGCATCGGCATCGACTCGCAGGATCAGCTCGGCGCGCTCGCGCAGTCGTTCAACCGCATGAGCGCGAGCATAGAGCACCTCTTGCAGGTGCAGCGCGAGAAGCAGCGGCTCGACGACGAGCTGCGCATCGCGCGGGACATTCAGAAGTCGCTGCTCCCGTCGGCGCTCCCGGTGATCGACGGGCTCGACATCGCGGATCTGTGCGAGCCCGCGCGCGAGGTCGGCGGCGACTACTACGACTTCGTCGACCTCGGCCCGGGGGTGCTGGGCGTGCTGATTGCCGACGTCTCGGGCAAGGGGACGTCGGCCGCGCTGTACATGGCGGAGCTCAAGGGGCTGTTGCTGGCGCTCAGCCACTCGGAGCGGTCGCCGCGTCAGCTGCTGATGTCCGTCAATCATCTGCTCGCCGATCACCTCGACAATCGCAGCTTCGTGACGATGACGTATGCGGTGATCGACATGAGCGCCGGCACGCTGACGGTGGCGCGTGCCGGACACACGCCGTTGATCGTCGTCTCGCGCGGACACAGCGAGGTCGTCGTCCCCGACGGCATGGCGCTCGGTCTGCGGCTGCCGGGCGCGGCCGAGCGCTTCGAGCAGGTCCTCGTCGAGCACACGCAGCGCTTGTGTGCAGGCGACGTGATCGTGCTCTACACTGACGGCATCACGGAAGCGATGGATCGAGCGGGGGAGATGTTCGGCGATGCGGCGCTGGCACGGGTGCTCGCGGGGCATCCAGGTCTGAGCGCGGCGGGCATCCGCGAACGCGTGCTCCGCGAAGTGCGCGCCTTCGTTGGCGACGCCGATCCGCACGACGACATGACGATGGTCGTGGTGAAGCTGGGACAACGTGGAGGCGTGGCATGAGCACGTCGCCGCACCAGCCGCTGCCCGGCGCGCCGGTCGAGGTGTTCCACAGCCATTCCTCGATCGAGGCGCAGGTCGTCCGCGGGCTGCTCGCGGCGCACGGCATCGACTCGGCTGTCGCATCTGCGCTCGCGCCGTCGGTGTTTCCGATGCGCTTCGGCGAGGCGCAGTTCCGCGTGAGCGTTCCGGCGCACGATGCGTCCAAAGCGCGGGATCTGATCGCCGGTCATCTCGACGAAGTCGCCGCCGCCGAGGTGCGCCGCCTCAGCGACAATCTCGGGCCGCTCGAGGAGCGCATCGGTTACCGGTTCCGCGATCTCGGCTTGCTCGAGCACGCGCTGACGCACCGGTCGCGCGCGCACGAGGACGCGTCGGGCGGCGTGATCGACAACGAGTCGCTCGAGTTCCTCGGTGATGCCGTGCTCGGCTTCGTCATCGCCGACATGCTTTTCACGCGCTTTCCCACGCACAGCGAAGGCTACAAGTCGAAGGTCAAAGCGGGCATCGTGTCGTCCGCCTCGCTGGCGCGGCTCGCCGAGGAGATCGATCTCGGCCGGTTCGTGCTGCTCGGCCGCGGCGAGGAGAAGACGGGCGGCCGGCAGAAGCAGGCGATCCTCGCCGACAGCTACGAGGCGCTGATCGCCGCGATCTATCTCGACGGCGGCATCGACGCGGCGCGCGCGTTCATCGTCGCGAGCTTCGGGCCTTTGTTCGCAGCGGCGGGCGAGCATGCCGCGGACGCGTCGTTCACCGCAGACTGGAAGTCGGCATTGCAGGAGTGGCTGCAAGCGGCCGGCCGCGGACTGCCGGTCTACCGGCTTGCGTCAGCCGAAGGTCCGGATCATCGCAAGCGTTTCGAGATCGAGGTGATGGTCGGCGGCGAAGTCATCAGCCGCGCCGGCGGCCGCGCGAAGAAGGAAGCGGAGCAACAAGCCGCCCGCGAAGCGCTGGCGGTACTGAAGGGCACGGCGGACGGATAAAGGCAGGGACCAGGGGACCAAGGGACCAAGGGACCAGGGGACCAGGGGACCAAGGGAGTGAGGGACCAAGGGAGTGAGAAGTCATATCTCACTGTCTACAATGTCCTTCGTCCCCTCGTCCCCTCGTCCCCTGGTCCCCTAATCAATCTCGATAATCCCCGATCTTGCCGCGACCTCGGCCGCTGCGGCCTCGGTTGGACGCGCAATCGGCGCCGCGGCCGGTGGAGTTGGCGGTGCCTGCGGCAGCCGCGCTTTCGCGTAGCCATCCACCTCGCGCAGCACATCGTCATCGCTCGGCGGCACGGGCTTGCCATAGAGCCGCACGTAGAGCCGCAGCAGCGGATCGACGAACGAATAGCGCTTGCCGCGCATCGCGATCAGATCGACGTCTTCCAGCCACGACAGATAGTCCTTCGTCGAGCCGGGCGTCCGGTGGAGCAGATGCGAGATCTCCGTGAGATTGAGCGGCTCGTTGTCGGCGAGCACGCCGAGGATGGCTTTGAGCGCGCCGTAGCCGCGCGCGCGGTGCAGGCGCAGCTCGTAGCACTCGCGGCAGCGCGCCGTCAGCGCGCCGTCCGGCGCGATCGCGGCGGCGAGCGCGGCGACAGGATCGGTCGCCTGGCCCATGGCGGCGAGGCCGGCCAGGAGCACGTGCGCCGCGGTTGGCGATCCCGCCGACAACGCGGTGATGGCCGGCGCGATGCTCGACGCCCACTCGCGGCTTCCGCCGACGAACAGGTGCGCCATGGCCTGGACGTCGGGCGTCTCGAGCGGCGGCACGTGAATCACTTCGAATCGCGCGGGCGCGTCGCGCAGCAGGCGATGGACGCGCGCGGTGAAGCGCGAGGCAAGGACGAATCGCGTGGGGCTCACGGCGAGACGCGCGATCAGATCGCGCTGCACATGCCGCAGACCCGGAAAGCTTTCGAACGTCCGGACGTCCAGGAACTCGTCGAGCAGGAACGTCGCGACGCCGCCGGGCGCGGACGCCTGATCGAAATAGTGCAGCAGCAGGTCGACGGCGTCGTGCGTCGAGGCGGGCTGGCGTCGCAGCGTGGCCGGCGGCGCCAGACGCGTCGTCGCGAGCACGGCCGCGAGGCAGCGCTCCGGCGTCGTCGCCGCGGCGGCCACGTCGAGATATTGACTGCGATCGCGGCCGACGAGCGCTTCGAGCCGCAGCAGCAGGGAGGTGCGGCCGCTGCCGCATCCGCCGAGCAGCACGGGAATGCGGCCCGCCTCGAGTGACGTCAGGACGCGCCGTTCCAGCGTGGGACGTTCGACGATCACTCGATCAATCCTGCAGGGAAGACATGACCGGTACGCCGCGGCGTCGCGGCGCGAAAGCGTCACTCTAAAGAACGATTGCAAGTGATGTCAATCACTGTTCGGGAGTATTTGTTTCCATGCCGTCACGCGGCGTCCGCCGCCCGCGCGCCGGACCGAAAAGGTATGATGCTACCCGCATGAATCTTTGTGTGTTGGGCGCCCAGTGGGGCGACGAAGGCAAGGGGAAGATTGTCGATTTGCTCACGCCGCGATTCTCGATCGTGGCGCGGTATCAGGGCGGGCACAACGCGGGCCACACGGTGTACGCGTCGGGCCGCAAGTTCGTCCTGCATCTGATTCCGAGCGGCATCCTGCATCCCGGCGTCATCTGCATCATCGGCAGCGGCGTCGTCATCGATCCGGTCGCGCTGTTCGCCGAGCTCGACAAGCTGTCGGATATGGGCATCGACGTCACGGGCCGTCTGCTCGTGAGCGATCGCGCGCACCTGATCCTGCCGTATCACCGCGAGATCGAGCTGCTGGCCGAAGCGCGCCGCGGCGAGCGGAAGATCGGCACGACGTCGCGCGGCATCGGGCCGGCGTACGAGGACAAGATCGCGCGGCGCGGCATCCGTGTCGGCGACCTCGCCGACCAGTCCGATGATGGCCCGCTGGCGAATGCGATTCACGAGAACGTGGCCGCGCGCAACCGCCTGATCGGCGACAGCGCGATGAAATGGCAGGACGTGCTGGCCGACTTGCGCCGCATCTGGCCGCGCATGAAGCCGCTCGTCGCGGACACGTCGCTGTATCTCGATCGCGCGATGCGCGAGGGACGCCGCGTCATGTTCGAGGGCGCGCAGGGCACGCTGCTCGACATCGACCACGGGACGTATCCGTTCGTCACTTCGTCGAGCGCGACGGCCGGCGGCGCGTCGACGGGGCTCGGCATCAGCCCGAAGTCGGTCGGCGCCGTGCTCGGCGTGGCGAAGGCCTACACGACACGCGTCGGCGGCGGTCCGCTGCCGACCGAGCTGTTCGATGCGGTCGGCGAGCGGCTGCGCGATACGGGACAGGAATACGGCGCGTCGACGGGACGGCCGCGGCGCTGCGGCTGGTTCGACGCGGTCGCCGTGCGTTACGCCGCGCGCATCAACGGCCTGGACGCGCTCGCGATCACCAAGCTCGACGTGCTCGACGGTTTCGAATCGATCGAGTTGTGCACGGCCTATCGGTGCGGCGATGAGGTGTTGACCGAAATGCCCGGCGACACCGCGCAGTTCGCCAAGTGCACGCCGATCTACGAGACGTGGAAGGGCTGGTCGAAACCGACGAGCGGCCTCACCGACTTTGCGCAGCTGCCTGCGGAAGCGAAGGCGTACATCGCGCGGCTCGAAGAAGTGACCGGCGTGCCCGCCGCGATCATCTCGACGGGCTCCGATCGCGATCACACGATCATTCGGAAGGACTCACCCGCGGCTGACTGGCTGTGAGGGAAGGGCCGAACCTGACGGTTCGGCCCTCTTTCGAACGTCGAACTTCTATCTTGCCGCGGCGCCTTCCGGCGCGCAGTACTTGTCGAAGGCCATCGTGAGCAGATCGGCGATCGACTCGGCCGAGCGCGACTCGATGTCGCGCCGCTCGACCATGTAGAGCACCTTGCCGTCGCGGAGCAGCGCGACCGACGGCGACGAGGGCGCAAAGCCCGTGAAGTACTCGCGCGCGCGCGTCGTCGCGTCAACGTCGGCGCCCGCAAAGACCGTCGCGACCGTGTCCGGCCGGTTCGGGTGCTGCAGCGCCATCGCGATCCCCGGCCGCGCTTTCCCCGCCGCACATCCACACACGGAATTGACGACCATCATCGTGACGCCTGGCGTCTTCAACGTGGCGTCGACCTCGGCCGGCGTGCGGCACTCGCGCGCACCGACGGCGACCAGCTCCTGGCGCATGGGGGCAATCAGATATTCCGGATAGGGCATGGTGGTTGGACCTCGGGAAGGCTTATGGCTTACGACCGACGGACATTGGCTCAGGACGTGAGCCGATCCATTACTATTCTCAATTATATGCACCTCTCTCGACGGCAGTGTCTGGCCCTGGGTTTGCCCGCGATCGCGGGCGTCCGCCGGCTGTTCGCGGCGGCGCCCCAAGGGCTCGATCAGTTCGCGATGGCCGGCGGGCCGCCGTGCTCGGACGATGAGAAGGCGACGCCGAGCGTCGCCGCGGATGCTA
>DASZVJ010000167.1:0-4507 GCA_035547155.1 Vicinamibacterales bacterium | reverse complement strand
GTCTATGCGACCGTCGGGATCGATCCGATCGAAGGCGTGACGTGGCTCGGTGTGGTGCCGATCGCACTGCTCGCCGCCACGTGGCGCACATGGCGGCACCGTCCGCACGCGCGGCTGTGGACGCTCGTCGCCGCTGTGTTCTTCGTCTGGGCGCTCGGCGCGGACCTGCGCGTGTTCGACGCACGAACCGGCCTCTATCTTCCCGAAGTCCTGCTCCGCTTCGTGCCGATCGTCGCCAACGCGCGCATGCCGGGACGCGCCATCGTCCTCGTCTATCTGTCGCTGGCGGTGCTCGTCGCGATGGCCCTGACGTCACTGCGCGATCGCCGGATGCGCGTGCTCGTCGCTGCCGTGCTGCTGCTCGAAGCGCTGCCGTTCCGGCTGCCGATCGTCGCTCTCGATCGCCCGCACGCGTACGTCTCGCTCGCCTCGATGCCAGCGGGCGGCGTCCTCGAGATCCCGCTCGGCGTGCGCGATGGCTTCGGCGAGCGCGGCGCGTTCGACAGCCGATCGCTGTACTACCAGACGATCCACGGCAAGCCGATCGTCGGCGGCTTCGTCGCGCGCATGTCGCCGGCGCTGAGCGCGCAGTATCGCCAGTCGCCGGCCTTGAATACGCTGCTCGCGCTGTCGGCCGGCGAGATCGTCGACGCGGACGTCCAGCGCCCCTCACGCGACGCGCTCATCGGCTTCCTCGAAAGCAGCAACGTCCGCTACGTCGTCGTCGACATGCACACGACGCGCATGCCGCTGCACGAATTCCTGGCGTCGCTGCCGTTAGTGCTGGTCGACAGCGACGCGGGACATCGGCTGTATCGCGTCGTGTTTCCGGGAGCGGGGGTGTAGGGACTTGCGGCTTACGAGGAAGTCTTCTCGAAGTTCGAAGTTCGAAGTTCGAAGTTCGAAGTTCGAAGTTAGCAAGTGTCATTCCTCTTGCATCGCCGCGATCTCCGCCGCCGCGCGTTGACCGCTCTCGATCGCGCCGTTCATATAGCCCTGCCAGCGGACGCTCGTGTGCTCGCCGGCGAAGACGACTCGTCCAGCAGGATGCGCGAGCACGTCGCGCCAGCGCGGGTCGAACGAGGGATCGAAATACGCATAGCCTCCGCCGACCCACGGATCGCGATCCCATCGAATGACGCGGTCGTGCAGCAGGGACGACGGCCGGCCGAGCCACGTGAGCCGTTGCACGACGCCGGCCGCCCCCTCGCGGGCCGCGATCGCCGCGAGCTCGCGCGATGCGCTGCCGCCCGCGAGCAGACTGAGAATGCCGGCGCGGCCGCGTTGATGCTGATTGCCGTCCCAGACCGCACCGAACGGGGCGCTCGACGCGAACGCCAGCGGCCGGCCGCGGCGCGTCCAGAAACGGCGCTCGAACTGCAACAGCATCCGCGTTGCCGCGCCGTAGCGCAGCGCGCCAATTGCCGTGGTCTGCACGTCCGGCAGCGCGGGCGTGAACGAGACGTCGCGCAGCGTGCTCGCCGGCAGCGCCGAGACCAGATAGTCGCCGCGCCACTCCGCCACGCCGCTCGCGGACTCGATCGTCGCGACGACGCGCTCGCGCGTCTGCGTCACGCGACGAAGCACCGCGCCCAAATCGATCCGCGCGCGCAGCCGCTCCGCCAGCGCCGTCGCGAGCCGATCGTTGCCGGACGCGATGCGGAGCATGCCGTCCGGCTGCCCGGCCCAGGGATCGGCGGCGAGGAAATCGACGAGCGCGAGCAGCGAGAGGTCTTCGGGATCGGCAAGGAACAGTCCGCGCAGGCCGCGATACCTGTCGCGCAGCCACGCGGGCAGACGATGCGATCGCAGCCACGCGTCGACGGATTGTCGCGCCAGCCGACGCGCGATCGCACTGTCCCAGCGTTGCTCGGCGAGCTTGTAGTCGCGGATGAGCGGCGCGATGTGCCGTCCCATCAGCACGAACGCGCGATGGCCTGACTGAATCGCAAATCGTCCGGTCGCGGTACGGCCGTAGTAGCCGAACCCGCCGCGCAGGATACGTACGGTCGGCAGGTGCAGCCGCCGCGCGAGCGCGAGCACGGCCTCCTGCTCGTCTTCGATCAGATCCGCGCCGCCTTCGGCATGCTGTCCGCGCGCGAAGCCGTCGCGGATCGTCCACACGCGCCCGCCGACGCGCTGTCGCGCCTCGACGATCGTGACCTCCGCGCCATCGTCCTCGAGCGCGTGAGCGGCCGACAATCCAGCCAGCCCCGCGCCGGCGACGAGCACGCGGATACCGCGGAGACGGGTCATCATTTTCTGGCTTCTGGCTTTTAACTTCCGACTTCACTCGGCCGTCGCCGGGCGGCCACAAGGGCCGCCCCTACGCGTCAGCTTGCTTCTTCGTCCACGTCAGCACGAGCGCGGGCGGCAGGTTGCGGAGCACGAGACGTGCGGTCGGTGCGGCGCCCATCTGGGCGGTCATGCCGCGGCGGAACGCAATCGCGGGAGGAAGGCCGTAGCCGTGCAGGTACTGAAACGTCGCGAACGTGCCGCCGGGACGCAGCACCTGGACGACATTGGCGAGAATCTGCTTCGTCATCTGCGGCGGCAGGCTGACGAACGGCAGGCCCGAGACGATGTGATCGATGGGACCCATGCCGCGATCGGCGACGAGCGCCGCGAGACGTTCGGCCGAGGCGCAGACGCACTCGACGTGCGGCCATCGCCGCTGAATCTGCCGCACGAACTCCGGATCGATGTCGACGGCGAAGAATTGCGTCTCGGCGCCGAGCCGCTCGACGATCGCGCCGGTGAACGCGCCCGTGCCCGGTCCGAGCTCGACGATGCGTCCGGGCCGATCGAGCGCGATGCCGTCGACCATCGCCTCCGCCAGCGCACGCGAGCTCGCGGTCAACGCGCCGACGGTCCGCGGGCTGCGCAGGAAGCGGCTGAAGAGCAGCGCGTGCTCGCGCAGGCTCGTGCCGTTCGACTCGGTCATGTCTGCTTCCCTTCCCGCGCCGCCGCGGCGGCGCCGTGCACGCGCAGACGAACCGACTCGAGCTGGTGCTCGGCCGTCCGCGAGCCTCCGTGGAACCACGTCAACATTACTCCATCGACGCGCGTCCGCAGCCCCTCGACGATCTCCGACGTCACCACGGACGCCTCGGCGGCCTGATCCGCCGCGTGACGCAGCCGATCGAGCACGCCCTCCGGCGCGCGCGCACCGACGACCTCGCTCGAGATGACTTCCGCGTGACGTGCGCTCTCGACGAGGGCGACGCCGGCGAGCACGGGCAGGCCGGTGTCGCGCAGCCGCGCGGCGATCGGCGCGAACGCGTTGACGTCGAACACGGGCGGCGTGACGAGAAATTCCGCGCCGGCCTCGACCTTGTGCGCGAGCCGGCGCCACTCGGCGTCGGGCTCGGCGGGAAACGGATTGAACGTCGCGCCGATGTGGAAGCGCGTCACCGCGCCGAGCGGCTGACCGGCGACGTCCTGTCCACGATTGAGGCGTGCCGCGACGTTGATGAGACCGACCGCATCGACTTCGTACGTCGACGCCGCCTCCGGATAGTTGCCCGTGCGCGCCGGGCTGCCCGTCGTCAGCAGCACGTTGCGAATACCCATCGCGTGCGCGCCGACGAGATCGGACTGCAGGGCGAGCAGCGTGCGATCGCGGCACGTGCAGTGCAGCAGCGTCTCGACGCCGGCCTGCTCGATGAGCGCGGCGAGCGCGAGCGCGCTGACGCGCGCGCCGGATCGCGGATAGTCGGGCACGTTGATGGCTGCCGCGCCGAGCGCACGGAAGCGGCGCGCCTGCTCGGCGACCGCCGCGAGATCGAGCCCGCGCGGCGCGTTGATGTCGACGAGCACGACGAAGTCGCGCGAGGCCAACGCGCGCGCGAGCGAGGACTTCTCCGTCCGCGGCACCGGCACCGGTGCGGCCGCGACCGACGCGGGCTCCGCGACCGACACGGACGGCGCGTGACGCACGGCCGGTGACGCTGACGCGGCGTGTACAGCGGCCGCGATCTGCCGCGTGTGCTCGGGCGTCGTGCCGCAGCAGCCGCCGACCAGACGCACGCCGGCAGACACGAATCGCCGCGCGTAGCTGGCCATGTACTCCGGCGAGCTGAGATAGAGATTGCGGCCGTCGACGTCGCGCGGCCGTCCCGCGTTCGGCTGCGCCGCCAGCCGCGCCGACGAGATCCGCGCCATCGTCTCGATCGTGTCGAGCATCGCGGGCGGACCGACGGAGCAATTGAGGCCGATGACGTCCGCGCCGGCCGCTTCGAGCGCCGGCGTGAAGCGCTCCGGCGGCGTGCCGTCCAGCGTCTGTCCGTCTTCGCCCGTCGTCATCTGCGCGACGATCGGCAGCGTCGACACGGCGCGCACGGCGCGGATTGCGGCGAGCAGCTCGGAGAGATCGCCGAACGTCTCGAGGATGAACAGATCGACGCCGCCGTCGACGAGCGCGCGCGCCTGTTCGCGGAAAACGTCCTCCGCTTCGCCGACGCTCGTGCGGCCCCACGGCTCGATGCGGACGCCGAGCGGCCCGATC
>DASZVJ010000166.1:0-3917 GCA_035547155.1 Vicinamibacterales bacterium | reverse complement strand
CGATCTTCGCGCTCTCCTTCCTCCGGTTCGTCCTGCGCTCGTATGCCTGGATGACGCTGACCGCACACGCCGCGCCGCTCGCCGCGGCCGTGGCCGCGACGATCAGCGGCGACGCGCTCGGCAACGTGACGCCGCTGGGGCTGGCCGCCAGCGAGCCGGCCAAGGCGTTCTACCTGCGACGCTACGGAAATCCGGCGGATCTGCTCGCGTCCCTGACGGCCGAGAATTTCTTCTACAGCGTCTCCGTCGCGATCTACATCGTCATCGGCGGAATCTGCATGCTCGAGTACTTCCCCGTCGACGCGTCCGTCCGCCGCGCGGGCATCGTCGCGACGGCCGCGATGATGGTGGTGCTCGGCGCGGCGGCCTGGCTCGCGCAACGGCAGCCCGCGCTCGTGAGCGGAGCGCTCGCGCGCGTGCCGTTCGCGCGCCTGCGCGCGCTCGTCGAGCGCGTCCGCGTCTTCGAGCAGCGCATGTACGACGCGGCTGGCCATCGTGGATCGCGCCTCGCAGTCGTCGCCGCGTGCGAGCTCGCGTTCCACGTGCTGAGCCTGCTCGAGTGCTGGATGACGTTCTGGCTGCTGACCGGCGTCACGGCGCTGCTGCCGGCGCTCGTGCTCGACGCGTTCGGCCGCGTCGTCAACATCGTGTTCAAGAGCCTGCCGTTCCGCGTCGGCGTCGAGGAGAGCGGCACGGCGGTGCTGGCGCAGGCGATCGGCTACGCGCGCGACGGCGGGTTTCTGCTCGGCCTGATTCGCAAGGCGCGCGTCATCGCCTGGGCGGCGGTAGGGCTGGTGCTGTGGGCGCGCAACGCGGGCGCGGCTACGGATGCGCGATCGTCAGCGCGAAGTTCGACGGCGTCGTGAGCGCGCCCTGATCGATCAAGCCCGCGCAGTAGATACCGGCGTCCGCCATCTCGACGATCTGCGGTCCGCTGCCCGGCACCGCGTCCACGATCTTCGTCAACGAGCAAGCGGGCGTGTCCGTGCCGACGACGCCGATGGCGATCTGCGGCGTCACCGCGGGATAGGCGTCGAAGCTGTCGAGAGAGACGGTGATCGTGCCGGGGACCGAGGTCGTGAACGTCCTGGTCGTCACGCCGCGCGGCGACACGCTGCTCGTGATCGTCATCGGCGACGCGGTGTTCTGCAGGAACAGCGGCACAGGATGCGAGATTCGAACAATCGTGCCGATCGTCTGCGTCAGCGTGCCGGGATCGGAGACCTGCACGCAGTAGGTGGCCGCTTTCAGAAACTGCTGCAGCCGCGCCTGCAGCACTGGCGTGACGACGTTGCTGACGATGGGCGTGCAGGTCGTGCCGTCCCAATTCGAGATGTCGATCTGCAACGGCACGCTGACCGTGCGGGTCGGGTCGGCGAGCTGCTCGCCGGCCAACATGACCTGCAGCGTCGAGTCGCCGTCGAGCGTCACGATGTACTTGATCGAGCCGCCCGGATCGATCGGCCCGGAGAAGACGTTCATGGTGAGGGTGTTGTCCGTCGTGTCGGACGGCGCGAGCGTCGACGGATCCGGTCCGCACCCGGCCGCCGCGAAGGCGAGCGCACCGACTCCCACGATCAGACTCACGAGCGATAGCTGTCTCATATCGATGTCACGCACACGCGCGCCGGCCGGATCGAGCAACAACGCGGCCAACGCCCCATCATCATACGCACGATGCCCACGGCGCCGGCGAGGTCACAGCTCGCGGCGCCCTTCGAGCGCCTTGGACATCGTGAACTCGTCGGTGTAGTCCAGATCGCTGCCGACCGGCACGCCCATCGCGATGCGCGTGACCTTCGGGCCGAGCGGCTTGAGCAGGCGCGCGAGATAGAGCGCCGTCGCTTCGCCTTCCACCGTCGGATTGGTCGCCAGGATCACTTCCGCGATCTCGCCCGTCGCGACGCGCGCGAGCAGGCCTTTGATCTTAAGGTCGTCGGGCCCGATGCCCTGCAGCGGCGCGATCGCGCCCATCAGCACGTGGTAGCGGCCGCGAAAGCCGCGCGTCTTCTCGATCGCGGCGACATTTTCTGGCTGCTCGACGACGCAGACCAGACGCGCGTCCCGATCGGGAGCGGTGCAGTACGTGCACGGATCGACGTCGGTGATGTTGCCGCACGTCGAGCAGTACGTCACGCGATCCTTGACCGACAGCATCGCCGCGGCCAGGGCATCGATTTCCTCGCGCGGCGTCTTGAGCAGGTGATACGCCAGCCGCTGCGCGCTCTTGGCGCCGATGCCCGGCAGCCGCTGCAGCGCGGCGACGAGCTCGGCCAACGGGTCCACACGCGTCATCTAGGTGAGCCCGGGAATCCCCATGCCGCCCATCATGCCTTTCATCTGGCCGGCGAGCGCTTCGTCGACTTTCCGGTGCGCGTCGTTGACCGCGGCCACGATCAGGTCCTGCAGCATGTCGAGGTCGTCCTTCGAGACGACCTCCGGATCGATCTTCACGCGGAGCAGGTGCTTGTGGCCGTTGACGGCGACGGTGACCATGCCGCCGCCGGCCGTGGCTTCGATCGTCATCTCGCCCATCTGCTTCTGCAGGCGATCCTGCATCTGCTGGGCCTGCTGCATCATCTTCTGAAGGTTCATAGTCGGCTCACCCAATCTCCTCGACGTCCTCGATCTCGCCGCCGAAGACGTCGAGCACCGCCTGGACGGCGGGCTCGGCCTTCGCGCGCGCCTCGAGCTCGGCGCGCTTCGCGGCCGCCGGATCCGGCCCGGCCGCGGCCGTTTCGGCCGGCGCCGCCTCGCGCGTGACGACGGCGATGCGGCGTCCGGCGGCTGCCTGCGCGAGCTGCTCGATCTTGGCGCGCTTGGCCTCGAGCTGCGCCTTCAGCATCTTGTGAATGGGCAGGAACGTGAAGACGAGCGAGTCGCCTTCGATGTCGATGCTCCGGGCCTGCGCGATGCACATGTTGTAGAACAGCTTGTCCTGCTCGCGAATCGAGCTGAGCACCGCGCCTTTCACGTCCGCCACGGGCGTCACGGGCGCCGGCGGCGCAGCGGCACGCGGCGGTGCAGACGGCGGCGGTGCCGAGGACTTTGACGCCGCGGCCGGTGCGGCGGCCGGCGCGGGCGCCGGTTTCGGCGGCGCGGCTGTCCCGCGGGGCGCCGGACGAGCCGGCGGCTGCGGTGCGGCGGGTTTACCGGGCGCGAGCGACGCGGCACCGGAACGGCCGGACTCGAGACCCGCGATCACATCCGCCAGCGGCGTGAGCTGCCGCAGATGGATCCACTTGACCAGCGTCATCTCGAAGTGGTGCCGCGGCTGCGACGAATTGCGGATCTCGTACTCGGCGCGCGACAGCAGGTCGAACGCACGCATCAGGTCCTCGCGCGAGTACTGCTTCGCGAGCGCGGTGATCCGATCGCGCTCGCTCTCGGCCGCGACGTCGGGATCGTTGACGCGCGTCGGATCGATCCGCAGGACGAACAGATCGCGCATCAGCCGCGCGAGCTCGCGACAGACGATCCGCAGATCGAAGCCAGCCTCGACGACGGTGCCCGCGAGCGTGAACGCGCTGGCGAGATCTTCACGCGCGACCGTCTCGACGATGTCGAACTGCATGTCACGGCCGATCAGCCCGAGCACGGTGCTGACGTCGGCGGCGGTGACCGCCTCGCTCGTGAACGCGAGGACCTGATCGAGCGCCGACAGCGCGTCGCGCATGCTGCCTTCGGCCGCGCGCGCCACGAGCCCGAGCGCGGCCTCGTCGATCGTCACGCCCTCGCGCGCGGTGACGCCGCGCAGCTGCTCGCGGATCGCCGGTGCGGACAGCGCCTTCAGCTCGTAGACCTGCGATCGCGACTGGATGGTGACCGGCACCTGGTGCAGCTCGGTCGTCGCCATCATGAACTTGACGTACGGCGGCGGCTCTTCGATCGACTTCAGCAGCGCGTCGAACGCGTTC
>DASZVJ010000165.1:0-12905 GCA_035547155.1 Vicinamibacterales bacterium | reverse complement strand
ACGCCGGCAACACCACCGGCTCCGCCTCCGCCGCCACCGTCGCCGTGGAAGACGACGTTCGGCGCGGGACTGACGCTGACCAGCGGCAACTCGAACACATCGACCTTCAACGCGTCGTACAACCTCCAATACGACGCGAAGAAGCGAAACGTCTTCAAGTCCGACGGGCTCTTCATCCGCGGCACCTCCGAGGGCGAGTCGTCGGCCAACCGTGTCGGCTTCACCGCGCGCGATCAATATCAGGTCAACCACCACGCGTACGTCTTCGGCCAGGTGCAATACCTGCACGACGAGTTCAAGGACATCGAGTACCTGGTCGCGCCGACGTCCGGCCTCGGCTACAACGTGATCGACGTGCCGCAGAAGACGTCGCTCGCGATCGATCTCGGCGTCGGCGGCGTGTGGGAGAAGGACACGAATCTCGACGTGCGCCCGTCCGGCGCGATCACGCTCGGCGAGCGCTTCAGCCAGACGATCACGCACTCGTCCACGCTCACGCAAGGCCTGACGGGCCTGTGGCCGACGAGCGACTTCGGCGACTATCTGCTGACGCTCAACGCGGGCATCTCGGCATCCGTGTCGTCGCGCACGCAACTGAAGCTCGAGTGGCTCGACACGTACAAGAACATCCCCGCAGTGGAAGGCATCAAGAAGAACGACGTCTCCGTCGTCATCGCGCTGGTCTTCAAGACCTAATCTCGGGAATGCACCGTCGCGGACTCAGCGTTCGCGCAGCGGCCGGCCGCTGCCGCCGTAGCGAAGCTGCGTGATCTCCGCAAGGACGGACAGCGCGATCTCTTCCGGCGTGCGACCGCCGAGATCGAGTCCGACCGGCGCGTGAATCGCCGAGGCGCGGGCTGGCTCGATGCCGACCTCTCGCAGCATCTGCTCGATCAGCACCGTCTTTCGCCGGCTGCCGAGCAGGCCGATGTACGGCGCGCTCGTCTTGACCGCGGCGACGACGCAGTCGCCGTCGAGCTTGTGGCCGCGCGTCGCGATGACGAGATACGTTTGAGGCCCGTAGTCGAGCGACGCGATGTTCGCGGCGAGATCGCCGCCGAGCACCGTCGCGCCGTCGAAGCGATCGGGATCGGCGAACTCGGGGCGATCCTCGAGGACGATCACGTCGAAGCCGAGCAGCCGCGCCTGACGCGCGATCGCTTTCGACACATGGCCACCGCCGGCGATCACGAGCTGCGGGCGTGACGTCACGGGCTCGATCAGCAGATCGTGTCGCTCGTCGACCGTCACGAGCCGCGGCGTACCCTGACGAATCTGATCGAGGCCCGCGTCCCGCGCGCGTTCGTTGATCGCGCGGTCGCCAAAGCTACCCCTCAGCCGGCCATCGGCAAGCACGACGAGACGACCGTCGAACGTGAAGCCGCGTCCCTCGCGCGCGAGCTTCGTGACGACGGCGAGCGGTGGGCCGCCTGACGCGGCATCGACGACGACGTCGAGCATGTCCTCACCGTCCGGCGTCACCGCGCTTTCTCCAGGCTCGGCGAGGATCCACATCGTCCCGCCACACACGAGACCGGTATTCCAAGCCAGCTCTTCGGTGAGCCGATATTCACGAAGCGAGCGCGGCCCGCCCGCGAGGACCTGTCGCGCCGCGTCAATCGCATCCGCCTCGACGCAGCCGCCGCCAAGCGTCCCGAACGGCCGCGTCGTCTCGTCGGCCGTGACGAGCAACTTCGCCCCGACCACCTGGGGAGTACTGCCCTGCGTGCGCACGACCGTCGCGACGGCGAAGGCCGTGCCTTCGTCGCGAAGGGATCGCATGCGCTCGTACGGCGACGTCATGGTCGAAATCGATTCAAAGCGGATTCAGCCGTTCGGGCTTGAACGGATCGCGTCCGTACTCTAATACTTGTCCCTTCGGAGCCCAACATGCCCTACACGCTCACCGTCAACGGACGTGCCACGACCGTCGATGTCCCGGCCGAGATGCCGCTGCTCTGGGTCCTGCGCGATGTGCTCAATCTCAAAGGCACGAAATTCGGCTGCGGCATGGCGCAGTGCGGCGCGTGCACGGTGCATCTCGATGGCGAGCCCACACGCTCGTGCATCACGCCGATCGCGGCGGTCGGCGGGCGCAAGGTGACGACGATCGAGGGCTTGTCCGCGGATGCGACGCATCCGGTGCAGCAGGCGTGGCTGGCCAACGACGTGCCGCAGTGCGGCTACTGCCAGGCTGGCCAGATCATGAGCGCCGCCGCGCTGCTCGCGAAGACACCGGCGCCGACGGACGCGGACATCGACGCGGCAATGTCCGGCAATCTCTGCCGCTGCGGCACCTACCTGCGCATCCGCAAGGCGATTCACGATGCCGCGGCGATGCGATCGAACGTCGCTCGGCGGACGGCCGATGCAGAGCTGACGCCGACAGGCGTCATCAGCGTCTAGCGGGAGGCGATCATGCAGGCCCAGATGAATCGTCGCGGCTTCCTTCAGGTCAGCACGCTCGCCGGCGGCGGCCTGCTGCTCGGCTTCTACTTCCGTCCCACGCTCGACGCGCAGGGTCCGCCCGCACCGGCGCCGCTCTCGCCGAACGCGTTCATCCGCATCACGCCGGAGAACCGCGTGTTCATCATGGCGAAGAACCCGGAAGTTGGTCAGGGCGTGCGCACGAGCATGCCGATGATCATCGCCGACGAGCTCGACGTCGACTGGAGCGCCGTGCAGTACGAGCAGGCGGACGTCGATCAGGCGAAGTACGGCCAGCAGTTCGCCGGCGGCAGCACGGGCACGCCGACGAACTGGACGCCGTTACGTCAGGTCGGCGCCGCCGCGCGGCAGATGTTGATCGCGGCAGCGGCCGCCACGTGGGCCGTACCGGACGCGGAGTGCACGACGGCGTCCGGCACGGTGAGGCACGCTTCGAGCGGCCGTACGCTCACGTACGGCGCCGTCGCGACGAAGGCCGCGGCCCTGACGCCGCCGGATTTCGCGACGCTGAAGCTGAAGGACAAGACGGATTACCACATCATCGGCACGCGCGTGCACGGCGTCGACAACGCGAAGATCGTCAGCGGCCAGCCGCTGTTCGCGATCGACTTCATGGTGCCGGGCATGCTCTCGGCGGTCTATCAGAAGTGTCCGGTGTTCGGCGGCAAGGTCGTCTCGGCGAATCTCGACGCGATCAAGGCGCTGCCAGGCGTTCGCCACGTGTTCGTCGTCGAGGGCGGCAGCGATCTGACGACGCTTGCCGGCGGCGTGGCGATCGTCGCGGACACGTTCTATCAGGCGAAAACCGCGCGCGAGAAGCTGCAGGTCACCTGGGACGAAGGTCCCACGGCATCGCAGAGCAGCGAAGGCTTCGCCGCTGAGGCGGCACGGCTTTCGACACAGGCGCCCGCGCAATGGACTCGGCGGGATGGCGACGTCGACGCGGCGCTCGCGAGCGCGGCACACGTCGCCGAAGGCGCGTACATGTATCCGTTCATCTCGCACGCACAGCTCGAGCCGGAAGTCTGCACGGCGAAGTTCGAGAACGGCAAGCTCGAGATCTGGGCGCCGAGCCAGACGCCCGGCAACGCGCTACAGGGAGTCTCACGCACGCTCGGCATCCAGCAGAGCGACATCACGATGCATCAGCTTCGCGGCGGAGGCGGCTTCGGCCGCCGTCTCACCAACGACTACATCGTCGAAGCCGCGTGGATCGCGAAGGTCGTCGCGGGAACGCCGATCAAGCTGCAGTGGACGCGCGAAGACGACATGGCGCACGACTTCTACCGTCCGCAGGGCTTCCACTACTTCAAGGGCGGCGTCGACGCGTCCGGCGCGCTCGTCGCGTGGCGGAATCACTTCGTGACGTACGGCAACGGACCGCAGACCGCGCCCTTCGCGAACTACGGCGCGGCCGAATTTCCCGCCGGCTTCGTGCCGAACTACGCGCTCGGCCAGTCGACGATGCCGCTCGGCGTGCCGACGGGCGCGATGCGCGCGCCTGGCAGCAATGGCTTGGCGTTCGTCATCCAATCGTTCATCGACGAGCTCGCGCACGCCGCGAGCAAAGATCCGCTGCAATTCCGGATCGATCTGCTGAACGTGCCGATGATCACGCCACCCGCGCCGCCGGGCGGCGGCCGCGGCTTCGGCCCGGTCTTCAACGCGGAGCGGATGCGAGGCGTGCTCGAGCTCGTGCGCGAGAAGTCCGCGTGGGGCAAGACGACGATGACCAAAGGCCGCGCGATGGGCGTCGCGTGCCA
The DNA here is from genome assembly GCA_035547155.1 of Vicinamibacterales bacterium. Lineage (GTDB taxonomy): Bacteria > Acidobacteriota > Vicinamibacteria > Vicinamibacterales > SCN-69-37 > CAZNMF01. The sequence continues at coordinate 8,694 of DASZVJ010000165.1, read as the reverse complement.
TTTCAGTCATCAGGGATATTTCGCAGCCGTCGCGGATCTCAGCGTCAGCGCGGACAAGGCGATCACCGTCCACAAGGTCTGGGTCGCTTGCGATCTCGGCAGTCCGGTCATCAACCCGCTCAACGCGGAAAACCAAGTCCAAGGCAGCGTCATCGAAGCGATGAGCCATCTGATGAACTGGGAGATCACGATCGATCGCGGTCGCGCGGTGCAGACGAACTTTCATCAGTACCAGCCGACGCGCATCCAGCAGGCCCCGCCGGTCATCGAGGCGCATTTCCGCGAAACGAACAATCCGCCGACCGGCCTGGGCGAGCCCGCGTTGCCGCCCGTGCTCGGCGCGATCGTGAACGCACTGTTCTCGGCGACCAGCGATCGCGTGAGGACACTGCCGCTGGCGAAGAGCGGATATACGTGGGGCTAAACAAGAAAAGTTAGAAGTTAGAAGCCAAAAGCCAGAAGGCAGGGACGGATCACTGGCACGGTCGGCGCACAGGTTCCTCACTTCTGGCTTGCAACTTCTTACTTCCAACTTTTCTTGTCACTCTGCCTTCAACGCGGCCATTGGCGCGATCCTCGACGCGCGCCAGGCGGGGACGAAGCCGGCCAGCAGCGCGATGCAGACGAGCACGCCGACGGCGCTGACGAAGACCCACGGATCGCGGCTCTTCATCTCGTAGAGAAGCGATTCGATCGTGCGTCCGAGCGCAAAGGCCGCGCCAGCGCCGAGCACGCCGCCGATGGCCGTCAGCCACACGACGCTGCGCAACACGAGCCGGCGGACCTGGCTTGGCGCGGCGCCGAGCGCAATTCGCAAGCCGAGCTCTCGCGTGCGCTGCGCGACGGAGTACGCGAGCACACCATAGAGGCCGATGGCCGCGAGTAGCGTGGCAATCAGCGCGAACGAGAGCGACAGCGTCACCAGCGCGCGATCGCCAAACTCGTTCACGCGCACCTGATCTTCCATCGTGCGCAAATCCTCGATCGGCAGATTCGGATCGAGCGTCGTCATCACGGCCGGCACGGTCTTCAGGAACGATGCGGGATCCAACGGCGTGCGGACGTAGAACGACGCGCCGGCCAAATGCTCGTCCTGCCTGTAAGGGGTGTAGAAGACCGCGGACACGGCATCCTTGACGTTGCTGTACTTCGCATCGCGCACGAGGCCGACGATCTCCATGTCCAGCGGTCCATTGCTTCCGCGACGCATCCGCCTGCCGACGATCTCGGGGCCAAGCCCAAGCTTCCTGGCAAAGGTTTCGTTCACCACTGCGACCTTTGGTGCGCCAACGCGGTCCGCCGGCGTGAATCCGCGGCCGGCAATGACTGGGATTCCCACGGTCTCGAAAAAGCCTGGGCCTACGGCGGCGTACGCGGAGTTGGAAGCGGCGCCGTCACGCCGCGTGGACGTTTCGACGAGAACGTCGGTCCCCAAGGTGGTGCCCGCAACGATCGCCACGCTCGTCGCTGTCACTCGCTCGACGCCTGGCGTCACGGCCAACCGCTCTTCGACGCGCTGAAACAAGTCGCGCGCGGCGGCCGGCGTGTAGCCATTCAGCCGCGGCCAGATCGTGAACGTGACGAGATGATCGACCTTGATTCCGACCTCGATCCGGCTGACGTTGGCGAGGCTTCTGGCGAATAGGCCCGCGGAGATGAGCAGGACCGTGGCGAGCGTCATCTGCGCCAGGATCATCGCGGCGCGAAAGCGCGCGGCGGATCGGGCACCAGACGACTGCGCGGCCTGATGTTTCAGGGCTGACGCCAGCGTCGATCGCGTGCTGTGCAGCGCAGGAAAGACGCCGAAGATCACGCCAGTCAGCAGCGCGACGCCAATCGAGAACGCCAGCACGCGCCAATCGAGGTGCACGTCGATATTGGGAATGCCGACAGGCGTCAAGGATCGGCGCACGACGGCGAGCAGCCATTCGCCGAGCACCAGTCCGGCGGCTCCGCCCAGCAACGACAACGCACAGGTTTCGACGAGCAACTGGCCCACGAGCCGACGGCGGCTTGCGCCAATCGACGCGCGTACGGCCAACTCTGTCGCGCGCGCCGCCGATCGCGCGAGCAGCAAGTTCGCCAGATTCGCGCACGCGATGACGAGCACGATGCCCGTGACTACGAACAGCATCGTCACGATCGGCTTCGCGAGACGATGCAGGATGCTCTGCCCTTCCGCGCCTGGATCGACGAGGAGCTTTCGCGCCACGAACTGCGCACGCTCGTCGTCGCTCACCTTCGTCAGCAACGGCAATTCGACCCCGGTCAGAATCGCGTGATGCTGACCATCGAGAGCTGCGCGAGCCTGCTCGATCGACACGCCGGGCTTCAGACGGCCGAACGAGTAGACCCAGTACGACTGGCGATCGTCGAAGGCATGGAAGCCCGGCTCCAACCGGCTGCGCATCGTGATCGGCGCGAACACCTGCGCCGGCGCGCCGACCGTCGTGCCAGAAAAATTGCGCGGTCCCACACCGACGATCGTCATCGTCTGCCCGTTGACAGTCATCGTCTTGCCGACGACGTCCGATGCGGCGCCGAAGCGATCGACCCAGTAGGCGTAGGACAGCACGACGACGGCGGTGCCATCGGGTGCGCGGTCATCATCCGGCCCGATCAGTCTTCCCAATGTCGGCGCGAGCTGCAGGACGGAGAAGTAGCTCGACGACACCATCGCGCCTCGACCGCTCAGGGTCTGACCGCTGTACGCGAGGTTCGCGCCGAAGAGCCAATAGCCCGCCAGGCCCGTGAGCACCGTCTGCTGCCGCTCGAGGTCGCGGAACATCGGATAGCTGAGAACGGAGTCACACGAGCCAGCTTGATTGCAGGACACACTACCGTAGTGCGGTCCCGGCACGCTGAGATTCACGAGGGTGCTCGGGTCCGGAACGGACAACGGCCGCAACAACACTTCGTTGAACAGCGAGAACACGACGGTATTCGCGCCAATGCCGATCGCGAGCGACGCGATGGCGACGATCGAGAACACCGGCGAGCGACGCATGCGGCGGAGCGCGTAGCGTAGATCCTGCGTGATGCGTTCGATGACGCGCGAGATCCAGACAGCGCGCGTGTCCTCGGCATGCAGCGTGACGTTGCCGAGATCGAGCCGCGCCGCGCGTTTTGCGGCGTCCGCGCCGATGCCCGCATCGACGCGATCGGCCTCGTCCTCCTCGAGATGGAACGCCAGCTCCTCGCGGATCTCGTCGTCGCGGCGCCGGCCCTGCAGCAGACGACGAAGCCGATACAGCAGCATCTTCATGACAGCGACTCCTTCGAGGGATTCAGCAGCAGCGACATCGCGCGCGAGAACCGCTCCCAACGCGATCGCTCGGCCGACAGCTCTTTCCGTCCGGCGCGTGTGAGCCGATAGACACGGGCGCGCTTGCCTTTGTCGGACAACTCCCACGACGCCGCGACCCACCCCTTCGACTCGAGTCTGTGCAGCGCCGGATAGAGCGAGCCGGTCTCGACGTGCAACACGTCCTCTGAGGTCTGCCGGATGTGCTTGGCGATTGCGTGGCCATGCGCCGGCCCCAGGACCAGCGCGCGAAGGATGACGAGCTCGAGCGTGCCCTGGAGCAGCTCGAGGCTGGAGGCGGATTTCGATCTCATTCTGTAGAGACACTACGCTACATAGCGTAGGATGTCTACACAGGCTACGATGACCAGATGCGATGGGCGGCCACAAGGACCGCCCCTACGGCGTCGTGACCCGATGCCCGCGTAGGCGCCGCCCTTGTGGCGGCCCGGTTCATTCGGGCGGATCGGCGATCAGATCGTTTGGGACATCGACGTCTCGCGTGATGCCGGGATCGTCGACGTCGATCTCGATCTGTGGCGCGGCAGATGCGAGGAGCACGTCCTTGAGCGTCGACGATGGATCGGCGGCCAGCATGTGCGCGCGCAGGCCGACGGGAACGAGGATGGGATGGCCACGGCGGCCGCGAAAGACGGGCACGACCACCGAATCGGCCGCGCGCGCGTGGTCGAGCACTGCCCCCACCGTCACAGCGCGCACGAACGGCATGTCTGCGGGCAGCACCAGATACGCATTGCCATTCTCGGCCGCGACGCCGGTCTGAATCGACGAGAACATGCCACGTGAGGGCTCGACGTTCACGACGACCGACACGCGCGCGTCGTGCACGAGCCGCGCCGCATCCAATGCATCGCGGCGGCCAGCCACGACGACGATGCGCTCGAGACCCGCGTCCAGCAGGCAGCCGATCGTGCGATCGATCAGGCAGATCCCGTCGATGCTGGCCAGCAGTTTCGCACTGCCGAACCGGCTCGACTGACCGGCCGCAGGCACGATGGCAATGACGGACGAGGGCCCGGACATCGGGAGATTCTATGCATGCGGGCCAGTCCACCTTCGAGTCTTCTTAACGCCCGCGCGGTCGCCGTGAGGCAAAATTACTCGTAGAACAGCCTCCCCGGCGGAAAGGACGACTCGTGCGACGCGTTTCTGCACTCCTCCTCTTTGCCTTCGCTTCGGCGTGCTCGACAGGTGCGCCGCTGTCCACGAAAGCGATTCAAGCGACGCCCGCAGGACCGCCGAGCCCATTCGTGGGCGCGGTCAAGACGCAATGGTCCGGCGCGCGCGTGGCGACCGTGGACGCACCTTGCGCGAATGGGACCGACACGCCTGCGTACGTCACCGGCGATTTCGACGGCGACGGCGCGACCGATGTCATCGCGCCGATACGCCGATCCGACGGTGTGCACCTCGTCGCTGGCTTGCTGCACACGTACGGCTACGCCGTGACGGAAGTTGTGCCGTCGGTTGCCGGAAGCACGCTCAGCGTGCGACCGCGCGGCATGCGATACGCGATTCCCGGATCGATCGTCGACTACTACTTCAGCGCAGACACGATCGTCGTCTCCCCGTGCAACGGCACACCGACGGCGTACATCTGGAACGGCACGTCGTTCCAGGCCCAGCCGTTGGCGAAGTAGGGAGTCCGAGGGGACCGGGGGACGAAGGGACCAAGGGACCAGAGGACGAGGGGGCGAGGGGGCGAAGGGCGAAGGCTTACGGCTTATGACTTACGACTTACGTGTCGTGCGTCGTGAGCCGTAAGCCGTAAGCCGTAAGCCGTAAGCCAGTTATTGTCCTGTCCGTCGCGTGGCCAGATAGCCCTGACGCGACTTGATTTGATAGTGCGCCGCCGGATCCGCGGCCACGACGCGGATCTGGCGCCACGCGCCGTCACCGAAGGCGCGCGTGGGGATGTAGCCGATCACGTACTGATTCGACAGCTCCTCGGCGATCTCGGAAAAGTGATCGCGCGTGTCGCTCATCTTCGACGCGAAGAACGCCGCGCCGCCGGTCTCGGTCGCCAGCGTCGTCAACTGGTCCTGCAGGCCGCGATCGATCGACGCTTTGCCCTGCGCGATGATGTACAACACGACGTTCGCGCTCTGCAGCGCCAGTCGCGCCGTGGCGATCGACGCACGACTGGCGACGTCGTCGCCATCCGTGAACATGACGATGGCGCGGCGCTCGGCCGTTGGCGGGAAGAGATCGACGGCCTGGATCATGACGTCGTAGAGCGCGGTCGTGCCGCTCGCGCGCAGGCGCTCGAGCGCCGCGATGTTCTCCGCCACGTTCGCGCTGCGCGACAACACGTCGATGGCCGAATTGAAGACGGTCACGGTGACGTTGTCATTGCGAGGCAGCGCGTCGAGAAATGCGCGAGCCGCCGCACGGAGCTCGGGCAGCGCCGACGTCATGCTGCCGCTTCCGTCGAGCGCGAGAATGACGTCGCCACCGCTCGATTCGGTCGTGAACGTCGCGATCTCCTGGGGCACGCCGTCTTCCAGCAGACGGAAGCTCCCGGCGCCGAGCCCGCGGACGAAACGGCCGTAGCGGTCCTGCACGCGAAGGGCGACACTGACTGAATCGACGCTCGCGCGAAACGACGCGACCGTGCCTCGCGTTCTGATCGTATGCACCGCGCGGGTACCGTCGGCGAGCTCGGCAACCGCGCGCACATCGCGCACGCCGCGCACCGTCGCGCTGTCCCACTGACACCGGAACGGCGCGGCCGGCGCCGCACACGCGCGCATCCCGTCCACGAAGAACGTCACGGTGCGGACCTTTACGTTCGCGGGCGTGATCTCGGCCGACAACGTGACGACGCCGCTGAGCACATCGTCGACGGTCGGGCTCGTGATCAGCAGTTGCGCGTTCGGGCTCTGTGCGGCGACCGCCACCGTCAACAACGTCCCGATTGCTATCGCGCACACACGAGCGCGCGTCATGGCACGGCCTCCTCGATCGGCGCGAGCACGCCGGTCGACACGAGCTGCATCAGATAGGCGTCGATCGCGTCGGCGTCGAGCTGCTTCGGCCACAACGTCAGCGATTCCCAGTCGTCGTTCGCGTACGGATCGGTTCGCGCGATCCAGTCGCCCGCGGCGAGCGGCAGCAGGTCGCCGACGACGATGGCCGGCACACCGGCGATCTTCGCACCTTCGGCGAGACGCAGCGCCAGGTCGTTCGCGACCGCAGCCATCGTGCCGGACGGCCAGTACGCGCGGATGTCGTCGACTGGCCACGGCGGCGCAGGCGCGAGACAGATGCAGCCGTCGATCGTCTCCATCGCCACGCGGATCGGCTCGCGACTGCCGGCATCGCCCAGCCCCGCCATCTCCGCCATCGTGAGGCCAGCTTCGACGCGCGCTGGATCGATAGCCGCGGTCCACAACGCGAGGTTCACGCGCAAACGGCTGATGCCGGCGTTCTCGAGCGCACGCCGTGCGGCGGGCCGCTCGGGCGGTGTCTGTCGCCACGCCGCGAGCACGCGACGGCCGCTCGCAATGCGATCGGCCGCGCCTGCGGCGCCGGCGGCGGTCCCTGCGTGTGCGCGCACGGCGACGTCGTGCGTCATCGCATCACGGACGGGAGGTGCGAGCAGGCTGGCCTGATCGAACCGGCGCGGCATGATCGCGTCAGCCAGCGCGAGATCGAGCAACAGCCAGGACCCGACCATCGCGCTGCCGCCGCCGTCACGCACTTGCGCCGTCGCTGGTTGCCACGCCGCACGCCACCACTCGCCGCCTACGGCCGATGCCGGCACGAGTTGATGGAAGCTCCACGCTTCCGACTGTAGTGCGGGCGACTGGTGCAGCGGCGTCATCGCGAGACCATAGACGACGGGCCGAATGACGAGGTCCTCGGCCGCACCGAACATCTCCGAGATCTCCGGGATCTGGAGGAGCGCGGACTTCCTCGCGGCGTCCGCGCCGCGAGAACTGCGCAGTGCCCGTGCGCCTTCTATGAGATCGCGATCGAATCGCTCGGCCAGTGGCGACGACGCCTTTCGTGCCGTGGTGCGAAGCGCGTCGAGATCGGCGGCGATGTTGCGCGCGTCCCGCGGCGCGCCGCTGGCGCGCTCATACAGCGCGGCAAGCGTACGCCCTGTGCCGCTCTTCATGCCCGAGCCGATCGGCAGCAGGCCGTCGAGATCGCGCAGGGCGACACGCAGCGGATTGCGCTCGTACGTCAGGCCCTCCCACGTGATGCGCGTGCCGGCAGCCGCGCGGCCGGCCGCAATGGCGCGCACAATCACGTCCGCGTCAAACGGCTCGGCCGCGGCACCCGACGGATCGAGCGTCGGCAGCGCGGCCGTCGTCAACCAACGGAGCAGCGCGTCAGTCACGCGCGAGACGGGTTGGCTCGCAGCATCAGCCAGACCGGACACGAGGCGCGCGATGTCCGGCGGCGGAATGGGTCGCAGGCGCGACGTCTGCTCGATCAGGGCCAGACACGTCTGCCATCGCTCGAGGACCGGGACGACCATCGCGCGATCACCCGATCGGCTGAGCGCATACGCGGCGCGGCCAACGCGTGCGATGAGTGCCGGGTCATGCACGCCCATGCGTTCCAGTGTCAGCGCCAGCGACGGCAGATCGCGGAACGTGCGAAGTGCCGTCTCGACATCGGCCGGCGACGCGTCGTCGACGTGAACAAAGCGTTGCGAGAATCGCAGCAGACGGACGCGCGCCAGCATGTCGTCCGGACGATCGAACAACCAGCGCACGATCCACTCGATGTCGCCGGAGGGCAGCGTCGACGGCAGCGCCTTCGGTGCTGACGGCCAGGTGTCGCGCGCACTTGCGCGCGCGAGCACCGACGGCAGCCAGGCCGGACCGCTCAACGAATCGCCGTGCAGATCGACGAGCGCGAGCGCCCAGGCGGGATCTTGCAGCGGTCGCGCAAACGGCTGTTTCTCCACGGCCCATCCAGTCGTTGCGCCGTGGAACGCCTGGAAGATGGCCGTCAGCGAGGCCGGCCGCGCGATTGCACGGCCGACGATCGCCTCCTGCGTCGTCGCCGGTGCGTACATGACCGCGTCGAAGAAATGCAGGCGTCCGCCATCGGCATCCGAGGTCAGCGCGTCGAAAAACGCCTCCGGCTTCGACGGCGGCCGGCCGATGAGCGCTTGCCATGCGCGCGCCGCGCCGATGCCGCCGGGCACGTCGGCCACGCCGCCGCGAATACGAATGCTTCGCGCGAATGCGGCGAACACGGGCACGTGATCGCGAAGCCGATCGATGACGCGGCGATGCTGATCGAGCCAGGTGAGCGTCTCGTCGTCGAGCGCCATCAATCCCGCGTAGAGCAGCGCCGATTGGCGATCGCGCACGATCGCCGCGAGCGTGACGGACGCATCGTGTTGA
>DASZVJ010000164.1:0-20494 GCA_035547155.1 Vicinamibacterales bacterium | reverse complement strand
TGTCCGGCGCCTCCACCGTCACCAAGCTGGGCAGGATCGCGCCGACGCACGCGGTCGCGTATCTCACGCGCGATCGCCGGAACGCGCGCGAGTCCCGGACCGAAGTCCTTCTCACCGACGCCGTGGTCGACGCGGCCGCGATTCAGGCGGCGTTCGATCCGCACATGACGGCGATCAACGACGACGCGATCAAGGACCGGAACTACGTCCTGCTGTGGGTGGGTGCGGATGGCGCCGTCGGGATGAACGCGACGTTCTCGAAGACGATGACGCAGTTCATCGACGACACGAGCGGCGCGTTGCACGTCACGTGGACGACGCGATCGGCGGCGCGGCTCGATGGCCGCCTCTATTCGACGGCGCCGATCAAGACGATGGACGGCACGACGTACACGGTTGATTTACGTTTCGCCGTCGACGTGCCGTCGCCTCCGGCGGGCGCAGTGCTCCCTGCGGGCGGCGGCGATCCTGGCAAAGCGCTGCTCGCCTTTTTCGCCGCGGTGGCCGCGAAGAACTGGAACGCGATCCGCGCCGCGTCGTCTCCTGCGGCGCTGCAGATCTTCGACAAGAGCTACAACACGCCGCAGGAGAACGCGTCGGACGTCGCCGATCTCGTCGACGCGTGGATCCCGAAGCAGAAGCGCGTCGTCGCGCGTGGCGTGCTGTCCGGCGACAGCGCGATGCTCGACGTCGAAGGCGAGACGTTCCCGGGCATGATGGGCCTGTCACGCGTCCGGATGGTGAAAGCCGGATCGGTCTGGCAATTCGATCGTGCCGCGATGGCCGGCATGCTGCCGTAGCGGATCCGCCGGTACTCACTCCTGCCGCAGCGTGACGGCGGGGTCGACGCGCAACGCGCGCCTCGCCGGACCGAGCATCGCGAGACAGCCGGCGAGGCCAAGCACCACGAGCACGGCGACGTAGACGATCGGATCGCGCGCGCTGACGCCCGACAACCGGGTGCGCAGGATCGTGCCGAGCGACTGCGCACGCCGATCTCGCGCGTGCGTTCGGCGACCATGAACGCGAACACACCGAACGTGCCGACGGTCGCGAGCACCAGCGCGATGCCGCCGATAGCGAATGCCATCCCGACGCCCGTGCTTGACCGTCCGCGCCGCCGGCGATAGCGTTCAGCCTCGTTCTCACATTGCGTCCCTGCCGGACGCGACGCGACAGCCATCGAGGAGCGCATGACGAAAACGCGTTCGCCGCATCCGTATGCCGCGGCACCATCCATGAAGATGCGGCGCGGGCGCCGCTGGCTCGAGCACGTCGCTGCCGCGGTCATCACGGTCGCACTCGTCGCGCTGCTGGCGCCGGCGAGACTGCCGGCCGGCAGCGCGACGCGCCAGATGCCGGCCGGACGCGAGCGTCTGTTGATCGATCGGGCCTGGCGCTTCCAGAAAGGCGACGCGCCAGGCGCGACACTTTCCTCATCGACGCTCTTGCCGTGGCTGCTGCCGACGAGCAACGCGTTCGTCAAGGACGCGACGCGGCGCCGGGCACGTCCCGAGGGCCGGCTTGGTGCGGATCTGCCGTACGCGCAGCCGGATTTCGACGATCGCGAGTGGCGCACGCTCGACCTCCCACACGACTGGGGCGTGGAAGGATCGTTTTCCACAACCGGCAGCGGCGCGAGAGGACGCTTGCCGTTCTATGGCGTTGGCTGGTACCGGAAAACGCTCGACATTCCCGCGTCGGACGCCGGCCGATCGATCTTCCTCGACGTCGACGGCGCGATGTCGTACGCCGCCGTGTGGATCAACGGCGAGTTCGCCGGCGGCTGGCCGTACGGCTACGCGTCGTGGCGCGTGGACCTGACGCCGTACCTGAAGCCGGGCGGCCGCAACGTCGTGGCGATTCGCCTCGACAACCCTGAAGACGCGTCGCGATGGTATCCAGGCGGCGGCATCTATCGGCACGTGTGGCTCGTCAAGGCGGCCCCGATTCACGTCGGCGAATGGGGCACGTACGTGACGACGCCGTCGGTCTCGGCCGAGTCGGCAACGGTCTCGACGCGTATCGCGGTCGACAACGATTCCGCCGAAGACGCCACCGTCACGGTGTCCAGCGAGATCGTGCCGCTCGACGCGCACGGTGCACATGCCGGTGCCGCGGTGGCGACGACGGCGGCGTCGTCGATCCGCGTGCCGCATGGATCGAGCGCGGTCATGGAGCAGGATGCGGCTGTCGCGCACCCGCGTCTGTGGGGACCGCCGCCTCGGCAGACGCCGAATCGCTACGCCCTCGTCACGACGGTCACGCGCGACGGCGTCGTTCTCGATCGGTACGAGACACCGTTCGGGATTCGCACGATCAAGTTCGACGCAAATGACGGCTTCTCGATCAACGGTGAGCCGCTCGACTTCCAGGGCGTCTGCATGCACCACGACCTCGGAGCACTCGGCGCGGCCTTGAGCGATCGTGCGCTCGAGCGGCAGCTCGACATGCTCATCGACATGGGCGTCAACGCGATTCGCACCAGCCACAACCCGCCGGCACCAGAGCTGCTCGAGTACGCAGACGAGAAGGGGCTGCTCGTGCTCGACGAGGCGTTCGATCAGTGGCAGTTGCAGAAACGGCCGTTGGACTACCACCTGCTCTTCGACGACTGGCACGAGCAGGATCTGCGCGCGTTGATCCGGCGCGATCGCAATCATCCGTCCGTCGTGATGTGGAGCGTCGGGAACGAGGTCGGCGAGCAGAATCGCGGCGACGCCGGCACGGCCGTCGCGGCGATGCTGACCGGCATCGCGCACGACGAAGATCCCACGCGTCCGACGACGAGCGCGATGAACAGCGCGCGTGCGGCGAGCACGTTTCCCACGGGCGTGGACGTCATCGGCCTCAACTACCAGGGCACGGGCGTCCGCGGCGGGCCGCCGCAGTATCCCGTCTTTCACCAGCAGTTTCCGAACACGTTCATCTACGGCAGCGAGACGGCGTCGACGATCAGCAGCCGCGGCGAGTACACGTTTCCGGTCGCCAGCGGATTCGGCGTGCCGGCCAGCGCGACCGCCGGTGAAGACGTCGCCCGCCGGCAGCTGAGCTCGTACGATCTGTACTCCGCGCCGTGGTCCTACTCGCCCGACAAGGAGTTCCAGTCGCAGGCGCGCTTTCCGTACGTCGGCGGCGAGTTCGTGTGGACGGGCTTCGACTATCTCGGCGAGCCGACGCCGTTCGACGCGTCGCGCAGCTCGTACTTCGGCACCATCGATCTCGCCGGCTTCAAGAAAGATCGGTTCTATCTCTATCAGGCGCATTGGCGGCCGGATCTGAAAATGGCGCACATCCTGCCGCACTGGAACTGGCCGGAGCGCGTCGGCCTGAAAGATGCGAACGGCGCGCCGGTGCCCACGCCGGTGCACGTCTACACGTCTGGTGACGAAGGCGAGCTGTTCCTGAACGGCAAATCGCTCGGCCGCAAGACGCGCGGTCCCGACGACTTCCGCCTGCGATGGGACGACGTGATCTACGAGCCCGGGACGTTGCGCGTCGTGACGTACAAGAACGGCCGGCGCTGGGCCACCGACGAGGTAAAGACGACTGGGCCGGCGGCGCGCGTAGGGCTGTCCGCCGATCGCGCGGCGATTCATGGCGACGGCGTCGATCTCGTCTTCATCACCGCGTCGATCGAAGATGCGAAGGGATTGACTGTCCCGCGCTCGCACAATCGTCTGACATTCACGGTCGATGGCCCGGGGCACCTCGTGGCGACCGACAACGGCGATCCCACGAGCGTCGAGTCGTTCCTGTCGCCCTCGCGCGACGCGTTCAACGGGCTTGCGCTCGTCGTCGTGCGCGCGAACCGCGGCGCGACGGGCACCATCCGCGTCACGGCCACCGCGGACGGCCTGAAAACGGACGTGGTGACGGTGAAGGTCGGACCGTAACGCAGTTTCTCCGCGTCAGGTTCGTCCGCCCCGCGACGGCAGGGATGCTTTTGGAAAGGAAGCACGACGACATGCAACCACGGGTCGATATCGCGAAACAGGTGGGCACGCCGCTGTACCAGGCGATGCGCGCACTGCAGCAGGCCGTCAATGACAGCGGGTTGGAGCACGCGCTGCTCGAGCTGGTCAAGATGCGCGCGTCGCAGATCAACGGCTGCGCCTACTGCCTCGACATGCACTCGAAGGACGCGCGCGCGGCAGGCGAGACCGAGCAGCGGCTCTACACGCTCGACGCGTGGCAGGAGACGCCATTCTTCACCGGCCGCGAGCGCGCCGCCCTGGAATGGACGGAGGCGGTGACACGCGTCGGCGAGACGCACGTGCCCGACGAGGTCGCCGCACGCGTGCGCCAGCACTTCGACGAGCCGGAGCTCGTCGCGCTGACGTTCGCGATCATCGCGATCAACGGATGGAATCGCCTCGCCGTCGCGCTGCGATTTCCGGTCGGCACGTATCAGCCGCGCCGGACGAACCAGGCGGGCTGATCTCGCCGTCGCACCGTCGACCGATCGCCGCCGTACCGCGCGCGCCGTTTCAGAACCCGAAGCGCACGCCGATCACGATCGGAAACGTGAGCCGCGCCGTGTCGTTGTTGATGTCGTCGAGCCCCGATCCCACGAGCTGATCCACCTGGGCGAGCCCGCCGACGTGCCGCAGGCCGAGCTGCGCGTTGAGCGCGACGTTGTCGGCCACCTTGAACAGCGCGCCGACGTTGACGCTCCACGTGAACGCCGCGGTGCGATCGTAGAAGTCCGTGCTGTTGATGATCGTGTTGGCCGCCGGCGCCGCCAGTTGCACGTTGATGCGATCGATGAACGCGGCGCCGATCGAGGCTTCGCCGTAGAAGCGGACGTTCTCGTTGGAGACCGGGAAGTAGCGCCGGAAGCCGAGATCGAGGCCGAGGCTCTTGTAGTCGGAGTACTGCGCATACAGGCTCGACGAGCCGATGTCGCCCATGCGCACGAGATTCGCGTCGGCTGATTGATAGACGAACACGCCGCGCACTTCCGATAGATCGTTGAGCATGTATCCGCCGCCGACCCGGAGATCGATGCCGGTGCCGTAGACGTCGCCATAGGAGTTCGGCAGGAAGACGACGGCCTGATCCTGCAGCACGCCGATCGCGCCGGAGTTCACGTTGCCGTTGATGCTGGGGCTGATGCCGGCGCCGAGATCCAGCGCCCATCGAGGATGATCCGCCTGACTCTGCGCGCTCTGCGCACGCGCGATTGCGGCCGCCGCGAACACGAGTGTCAGCGCCATGAGCGTTCGAGCGAGAGACGTGCGATCGATTCGCATGAGAGCCCTGTCCTTTCGTGCGTCACACCGCGTGTCCGGCCTGCCGTGTCATTCGCTCACGACGGGTCGAGGACCACGCCCTCACGCCGCGCCGCCGCCACGATCTGTCGCAGCCTGAGCACGCGTCGTGCCGTCAATCACGCCGGAAAAACGCGATCGCCGGCGTGCGGCCTCGTCAAGCTGCACACGACGTACCACGTGACGATCGGTCGCGTCGTCGGTTGCGCGGCCGACGTGCGATGACCCGCTGAGATCCCCTCACGTCCGGCATCGGCCTTGCCTGTTTCTCGCGTGCCGTCGAGCGGCGCTCATGTCGTCGATCACGCATGAATCGAGTGCGCGCAACGACTTGGAAGGTGAATGTCCGGATGGACGACTCGCCCGCACGCCGCGACATCTCGTGGCCGGTGCAGTCGAGGTGGAGACCCTATGAGACGTCTTCTCGTGCTCCTCATCGTCGTCGCAATGCCGGCGTGCAGCCGGCCATCGTCACCGCCTGCGGCATCGGCGGCTGCAACCGCATCAGTCGATGTGCTCGCATCGTGGAACGACGGCGCGGCCAGGCGCGCGATCGTCGCGTTCGTCGATCGCGTGACGAAAGCCGGCGGGCCGGACTTCGTGCCCGTGTCCGAGCGCATTGCGACGTTCGACAACGACGGCACGTTGTGGGCCGAGAAGCCGGTGCCGTTTCAGGTGATCTTCGCGTTCGATCGCATCAAAGCGATGGCGCCGCAGCATCCGGAGTGGCGCCGCAAGGAGCCGTTCGCGTCGGTGCTGAACGGCGACATGGCGCGCGTCGCAGCGTCAGGCGAACAGGGCGTCCTGCAGATCGTAGCTGCCACACACGCCGGGATGACGACGGATGAGTTCGCGGATGCCGTGCGCGAGTGGATCGCGTCGGCGAGGCATCCGCAGACGAAGCGGCTGTACACGGAGATGGTCTATCAGCCGATGCTCGAGCTGTTGAGCTATTTCCGGGCGAACGGCTTCAAGACGTTCATCGTCTCCGGCGGCGGCGTCGAGTTCATGCGTCCGTGGACGGAGCGCGTCTATGGCATTCCGCCCGAGCAGGTCATCGGCAGCGCCGGCAAGCTGAAATTCGAAGAGCGGAACGGCGTGCCCGTGTTGCTGAAGCTGCCGCAGGTCGATCTGATCAACGACAAGGACGGCAAGCCCGTCGGCATTCAGAGCCGCATCGGCCGCCGGCCGATTGCCGCGTTCGGCAACTCGGACGGCGACCTGCAGATGCTCGAGTGGGCGGCGTCGGGCCGCGGCGCGCGCTTCGCGCTGTTCGTGCACCACGACGATGCCGCGCGCGAGTTCGCGTACGACCGCGCGGACAAGCTGCAGCAGTTCAACGCGGGATGGGACGAAGCCGTCGCCAAAGGCTGGACCGTCGTCAGCATGCGCGACGACTGGAAGACGGTGTTCCCGCCGTTGACGAACTGAAGCTAGCCCCAGCGCGGCTGCTCGTCCGGATTGATGCCGAGCGCGATCTTGCCGACGATCTCGTGCGTCAGCAGCGGATTGGCCGGATGAAACTTGCCGGCACGCGAGTCACGGAACAGACGCTCCAGCTCGCTCTTCTTGAACATGCCGAAGCCGCCCGACAGATCGAGCGCGCGATCGGCGATGCGGAACACCGCGTCGACCGTCTTGTGCTTCATCGCGACGAGCCGCATGAACCAGTCTGGTCCGACGCGGCCTTCGCTCCAGTCGTTCGCGATCGCCTCGACGTGCGGACCGATCGCTTCGAGCTCCATCACGATCTCCGCGATGCCGTGCTGGATTTCGGGGTGATAGATCATCGGCCGCGTCAGCGCGATCGACGTCTTCGTCTTGAGCTGCTCGATGAGCACGTCGCGGATGCGCAGGCCGATGCCGTAGTACACGTTGGCGAAGCCGACCAGGCCCCACGTGAAGAAGCCGATGATGAAGTGATCCACGCCGGCGACGCCGGCCGGGATGACACGCGCGATGTACTTGTCCGGCACGAATGCGCCGTCGAGCACGGTGTCGTCGCTGCGCGTCGCGCGCATGCCGAGCACGTCCCAGGTGTCCTTCACCGAGAATCCCGTCGTGTCGCGCGGCATGAACGCGTGCACGACCTTGGGCGCGGACGGATTGCTGGCGTCCATCCCGTGCATGCCGAGGCGCGTCCACACCGGCGTGAGACTGCCGAACGCCTTGCGGCCGTAGAAGCGGTAGCCGCCATCCACGCGCTCGGCTCTCGTCGTCGACAGCAATCCCGGAATGTCGTTGCCATGCTCGGCGTGGCCCGCGGCGAAGATCTCGCCGGCCGCGGCCTCGCGGAGAATCCACTCGACGCTCTTGTCGCCGTGGCGCCACGCGTCGGCCGCGTCGCCCACCCAGTAGTTGTGCATGTTCAGCGCAAGCGCCGTCGGCGGCGCGTATTGCGCGAGCTCGCGCGTGACGCGGCTGACCTGCGCGAGGCTCATGCCGAGCCCGCCGAATTCGACGGGAATCGCCATGTTCAGATAGCCCGCGGCTTTCAGATCGTCGAAGTCGTCCTGAAAGAAACAGTTGTCGCGGTCGTATCGCGGTGCGCGCTCGCGGCACCGATCGAGGAGCGATTGCGTGAGAACCGAGGGAGCCGGAATTCCCATAAAACGCCTCCTGACAGACGGGGGTGGACGACGCGAGGGGCGAGAGTATATCGCCAGATCCCGGCGCGCAGATGCCGTTCGCGTAACGGGACAATATCGTCGGCATCTGCGTTTATTCCCGCGTCTTCGCGGGCCACGGGACGTCGAGGCTCACCGCACATTCAACGGACGATCGACGTCGCGTCGTCGCCGACGCACGGCGCCTTGTCTGGAATGTCGTTTGCAGCCTGACGTGGCTGCCGAGCCGCAGTGAATGAATCCCCACCGGACATCGCGATTTCCCTCATTCGCGGGGGAGCGCTCTATTGGATTCAGGAAAAGGCCGGCCTGATTCGACCGCGGACCTGGGATCTGCATCGTCGGCTGTTGTTCGTCATCGCAATCGCCTGGCTGCCGCTGCTGATCCTTGCGGCCGTCCACGGCGGATGGGCGGACGTACGAGCCGTGCTCGCCGACTATCGCGTCTGGGCGCGCGTGTTCATCGCGGTGCCGCTGCTGCTCGTCGGTCAGATCGTGATGGACATCCGGTTCCACGACATGGCGCTTCATTTCGCCGACGCGAACCTCGTCGGGCGCGACACGCTCGATCGCTTCGTCGCGATCATGCGGCGCGCGCGCCGGCTCCGCGACGCGACGCTGCCGGAGCTGATCATCGCCATCGCCGTCTACGCGGAAGCCGGGTATCTGTCGGTGTCGAAGACGTGGGTGCTCACGAGCTGGTCGATCGACGCCGGACGCGGCGCGCTCACGCCCGCAGGAAGCTATTCGTTGCTCGTCACGCAGCCGCTGTTTCTCATCTTGCTGGCCGTCACGGCATGGAAGTGGGCGATCTGGGCGCGCGTGCTCGCGCAGATCTCGCGGCTGCCCCTGCACCTCGACGCCACGAATGGCGACTGTACGGGAGGCCTCGGATTTCTCGCGGACGTGCCCGTGGCGCTCGTGCCGGCGATCGCGGCGTCGTCGGCCGTGATCGGCGCGAACTGGCGCACGCAGGTGCTCGTGGCGCGGACGGCGCTCGACGCCTTCACGTGGCCGGCGATCGCATTCGCCGTGATCAACGTGGCGGTGGGCGCGCTGCCGCTCGTGGTGTTCGTGCCGCAGCTCATACGCGAGCGCCGCTACGGCATGCGCGTCTACGGATCGCTCCAGCACTTGCATTCGTTGCAGTTCCGCGAGAAGTGGACGACCGATCCGGCGGCGCACGCGGGCGATCTGTTGGGCACGCCGGACGTGAGCTC
Source organism: Vicinamibacterales bacterium (assembly GCA_035547155.1). Classification (GTDB taxonomy): domain Bacteria; phylum Acidobacteriota; class Vicinamibacteria; order Vicinamibacterales; family SCN-69-37; genus CAZNMF01. The sequence goes on along the minus strand of DASZVJ010000164.1, from coordinate 11,374 downwards.
GCTCGCGGACATCTCGAGCGGGTTCAAGAACGTCGACGGGATGGTCGTCTATCCATGTCGCAGGCAGACGCTCGTGGTGCTGCTCCTGGCCGCCGCACTGCCGCTGTTGCCCGCGCTCACGACCACCATTCCGCTCGCGGAGATCGTTAAGACGTTATTCGCGGCGATGCATTGAGCCGGCACGTTTCGTCACAGTGGTTCGCGGTGCTGCGCGCCGATGTGCCTGACGTCACTGCGGCAGACGCCTCTCCAGCCGAATACGCGATGGGAGAACGCACGATGCGACTGCGCGCGGTGGCGCGGCTGACGATCGCTGCCGTCTGTTTGTTGTGGGCTGGACGTGCGTACGCGGAGACCACGGTCACCGTGCTCGCGACGTATCCGTCCGGCGACGAGATCACGCTGGGATTGAATCAGTCCTACTACGTGCGCATCGCGTACAGCACGGACACGCCCGTCCACATCTGGGTCAATCCGTATTTCCACGGCAAACCAGCCAATGCCGGGAGCAACACCTCAGGCGAGTACACCGGTGTCGGCGAGGCGTTCGGCTGGTTCTTTCTGTCGAAGCCCGGCGTCGAAGTGGACGAAGTGCAGATCAAGGTCGGTGACGGCAGCTACGAGCGGACGCCCGTGCTCGCGACGCTGCACGTGCACGTCATCGGCAGTACGACGCCGGCGGTCGGCGCCGAGCCGGCGTGGGTCGTCGCAATGAAGCGTCAGGCTGCGGAGAGCGAACGCCGTGATTACGAAGCGCGTCAGCGCGCGCCGAGCGGCGGCAGCACGATCGGCGACTTTGCCTTCTTCGGCGGATTCATGCTGGTGGTGGCCGCCATCGGGATCGGCGGCGTCGTCATGCCGATCCGCGCGCTGCGGCGCTGGCAGGGCGGCTGGCGGTATGCCTCGCTCGTCGCGGTCGCCCCGATCGCGTTCGTCGTGCTGCGCATCGTGTTCGACGTCGCGCGCGATCCCACGTCGCACAATTTGTGGCCGTTCGAGATCGTGCAGATCGGTGTGCTCAGTCTTGTCGTGCTGGCGATCCTGGCGATCGCGCGCAAGGTGACCGGCGCCGAAGGCGCGTGGCGCCTCGTCCGATGTGCGGGTGGCCTTCCGATGTTGACGCCGGCGTCACACGCGACGAGTATCGTGACCGCATGTCGACATCACTTTCCTGGCGGCGTATGGCCGCCGTCGCCGCTGCCGCCGCCGCCACCGTTACTCTGATTGCGCAGCGTCAGGCCTCGTCCCACTTCGCACCGGGCGAGCGCGTGTGGCTCGACGCCCACAACTGCTACAACCACGACGAGATCGATCGCGCGCTCGAGCAGCCGCTGCCAATTTCCATCGAGGAAGATCTCAACTGGTATCAGGGCCGGTCAGTGGTCTCGCACGGCGGCGAGGATGTCAAGACCGCGCCAGACCTCGAGACGTATTTCTTCGACAAGGTGAAGCCAATCGTCGAGAAGGCGCTCAAAGAAGACAATCGCGCGACCTGGCCGATCCTGATCCTCCACTTCGACTTCAAGACGAACGAGCCCGAGCACCACAAGTTCGTGTTGGCGCTGCTGCACAAGTACGAGGCATGGTTGACGACCGCTCCTCGGACGGCGACGCCCGACGTTCCGGCGCCGTTCACCGTCGGTCCGGTGCTCGTGCTGACCGAGAACAACGCTCAGCAGCAGGTGGACTTCCACGACGACGTGCCGGTCGGCGAAAAGCTGCTGCTCTTCGGCTCGATTCGCGACGCCCAGATTCCCGGCGCGACGACGCAGGAGAAGGCCGCCAATGCCGCGACGGTCAGCGCGGAGACGCTGATTCCGGTGAACGCGACGAATTACCGCCGCTGGGTGAACTTTCCGTGGGCCGTGGTGGAAGCCGGCGGTCAGGGCCATGCCGGCGACTGGACGACGGCGGACGAGGCGCGGCTGCGCGCGCTCGTCGTACGTGCGCACGAGATGCACCTGTGGATTCGCTTCTACACGCTCAACGGCGAAGACGGAAAGCCCGCCGGCGGCTACAACTTCGGCAGCGCCGCTGCGGTGCTCACGCGCTGGAAGGCGGCCATCGACGCCAAGGTGGATTTCCTGGCGACGGATCAGTACGAGGAGCTTGCGCGCGTCCGCGCCGCGCAGCTCGGTCTGCACCAGGGCTGATGTGCGTTGTCGTGACACGCGTGCTCAGGCTCGGCAAGCGTGGACTCCAGGATCGGCCGTCGTGAACGCCACGGCGCTCAAGCGATGTCTCCCGCGTAGCGCACGGCGCGGTGCAGCACTGCGGGAAACCACCGTGCGCCGAGGCCCGCGGCCTCGACGGCGACACGCGCATCCACCAGCCGGCGCACGGCGCGGTTGAATCGCAGCTTGGGGCCGAGCTGCGCGCGATGCGCGCGCGTCAACCCGTCGACGGCCACCGTGACGTCGCCGGTCGCGAGCGCCTGCAGCGCGTGCTCGGCCGCCAGCATCGCGCTCCGCATCGCCAGGTGCAACCCATCGCCAGTCATCGGATCGATGAAGCCAGCCGCATCGCCTGCCAGGAGCAATCCCGGCGCGCCAAGGCGCTCGACGTCGGTCGCGAGCGGGCCGAGCACGCGTACGCCGCCGCTCCATGCCACGCGCGCGAACCGCGCAGCGATCGCTGGCTCGCGATCAATCGCGCGCCGTATGATGTCCATCGGCGCCGGCGCACGCGGCTGCAGAGGCGTCACGACGCAGACATTCGTGCGGCCATCGGGCATGGGCGCAAGACCGAGGTACCAGCCATGCCGGACGTGCATCTCGCCGACATCGCCCATGGCGCCAACGTTATCGGCGTAGGTGCCGTACGCCCATCGGCGCGGCGCGCGCGTGGGACGGATCAGCCCCAGGTGGCGCGCGAGCGTCGAACGCCGCCCGTCGGCGGCGATCGTGATCTGCGCCGGCAGCCGCAGCGTCCGGCCGGAACCGACGCGCGACAGTACGATGCCGCGCACGACATCGCCTGTCACGGCACGACTGGTCAGCGGCCCCGCAACGCGCCAGCCAGGCGCGAAGCGCGCGCCGGCTTCAATCGCGTGCTCGAGCAGCCACGCGTCCAAATCGCACCGGCGAATCGCGAGCCCCGTTCGTCCGTCGCCGTACTCGGTCCGCACCGACGCGTGAGGTCCAGACACGAGCATGCCGGAGAGCGGCAGCGCACCGGCCAGCGCGCCACCCGTCAATCCGAGGTCGGCCAGTCGTCGCACGGCGCCGGGATTCAAGGTGTCGCCGCAGAGCTTGTCACGCGGGAACGTTTCGCGATCGACGATGAGCACGCGGACGCCGGCGCGCGCGAGCACGAGCGCCGCAATCGATCCGGCCGGACCGGCACCCGCGACGATCACATCGATCATGGGCGTCGCACGTCAGGCGGCGTTGAGCACCAGCGCACGCCAATTTCCGTGATCGCGACGCGGATGCGCGACATGCCGTTCTTATAATACGGTTCGGTGGCCGGCCGGATTTCCTCGTGGCGCGATGGCGTCCTCTCGCTCGGCGGCGGGCTGTCGTTCGTCGTCTCGCTCCTGTACGGCGTCAGTCGATACGTGACGGATTTCGAAAGCCCGAGGCCTGCACGCGGCGCGGGTGCAGCCGCGTTCGACGTGCTGCTGTTCTCCGTCTTCGCCTTGCATCACTCGCTGTTCGCGCGGACCGGCCTCAAGCGTCACGTCGAGGCGCTCGTGTCGCCGGCGCTCGAGCGCAGCGTCTACGTCTGGATCGCGAGTGCGCTGTTCATCGGCGTCTGCGCCGCATGGCAGCCCGTCGGAGGCACCGTATGGACGATGCCGATGCCGTGGGCCGCGCTTGGCACGGCGCTGCAAACCGCCGGCCTCGTCGTCACGGTGATCGCATCCCGCCAGCTCGATGTCTTCTCCCTTGCCGGCATTCGGCAGGCGCTGAGACAGCCGGCGGCGACTCACGACCACGTCGTCCGCGACGGCATGTACGCGTTCGTGCGGCATCCGCTGTATTTCGGATGGGCGCTGATGGTGTTCCCCGCACCGCACATGACTGCGACGCGCCTGGTGTTTGCGACCGTCAGCACGTGCTACCTGGCCGTGGCGATCCCGTTCGAAGAACGAGCCCTGCGTCGCGAGTTCGGAGCCGAATACGACGCCTACGCCAAGCATGTCAGATGGCGGATGATGCCGGGGGTGTACTGAGTCTGGCCACGCGTGCTCAGCGCTCGTGCGCGTAGATCGGGTTCGTGATGGCCGTGATGCCCTGCGCGTCCCGCAGCCGGACGTGAACCCACTGACCAGGAGTCAGCGTCAGCGCATATGACAGATCCTTGTCCGCGGCGTCCACCTTCAACGTCGCAACCACGTCGCCGTTCCGGACGATCTCCGCGGTCTGGCCCGCAGCGCCGGCCGCATGCACGTGCAAGCGTACTTCGGTGCCTGCGGCAGACACCTTCACGATGCCACCCATCGGCGTGACCGTCCCACGCGCCTCGCCCGTCAGATCCAGCTGAGGACCCTCGGGCCCGCGTGTGCGGACGTAGACGCGGCCGGAGCGGATGCCGTCGAGCAGCGCCGCTTCCGAGAGCTCGCGTGCGTAGATGACCGTGGCGGGTGATCCGATGCGGCCGCGCGGCGATCGTGCGCCGTGATCGTCACTGCCCCCGATCGCCGTGATGCGATGCCCTTCGTTGAGGCGTGCATACCAGAACGGCATCCCGGCCGTCCGTCCTTCGATGACGCCGCCGTTGACGACCTCCATCGCCTCGATGCGATCCCACGGCGTCGCGGGCGCGTCCCAGCCGCAGCCGGTGCAGCTGTCACCCGTGTCGCGGCCTGGATGATTGATCGACAGCAGCGCGTGCTCGTGCGCCACGTCGTCCATGATGTCGCTCATCGATCGCCCGTTGAAGCCGAGGCGGAAGTCGATCGTGCGGCTCGTGCCGTACACGTTGGCGTGGCCGTGGAACGTCGTGAGCTCCTGGCCGCGGATGAGCAGCATCGACGTCAGGCTTTCTTGAAGCGTCGCGAGGTCTGCGTGGTGCGACGTCGTGTTGTGGTCGGTGATGGCGAGAAAGTCCAGGTGCCGCGCACGCGCCGCTTCCACGACTTCCCACGGCTGACAGCCGCGAGTGACGGTCGTGTCCGGATCGACGCAGCCGAACCCGTCGCTGTGAATCGTGTGCGCGTGCAGGTCGCCGACGTACCAGCCGGCCTCCGTCCTGAGCACCGGACCGAGCCCTTCGCTCGGCGTGCTCGCCGTCGTCAGACGAATCGTCGCCGTCCACTTCGACGACTGGCCGTCGGCGATCGACGGGATGCCCAGCGATAGACGCCACGTCCCGGCGAGGAGCGGACCAGTGAAGTACGACGGCGTCGCTTCGAACTCCGTCAGGTGGAAGTGGTCCTTGCTGAAGCGGCTCGTGCCGCGGAAGCGCTGGGGATCGAACAAGCCGACTTCGAGCTCCGTACCGTTGCCGTGGTTCTCGTAGGTGAACGCGACGTCGATCCGGCTGACGCCCGCCGGCACGTCGAACGGATGTTCTTGATACGAGCCCTTGTCGGCTCTCGTCACCGTGCCGGAAAGCGCGATGGTGATCGTCCCGGCGTCGGCCGTGGCCGGCGCCTGTTCCGCGGCGTGCGCCGGCGCGAGCGCCGGTGCCGCGAGCATCAACGAAAGAACGGCGATGTGGATGCGCATGGATGAAACATGAAAGACGTAGCCGGCGGCCGCGGGGCTTCATGCCCCGCGGCTACGAGTGCGTCGTGCGACGCAGGAACGAGAACTGTTTTCAGAACCCGATGCGAACGGCGAGCTGGATGATGCGCGGATCGCCCGCGCTCGTGATCTGCCCGAACGAGGCGCTGCCGAACGTGCCGTTCGGCTGTCCGTAGTTCACCGTGTTGAAGAGGTTGAACGCCTCGGCGCGCAGATCGGTCGTGAACGTGTTGAACGTGAACCGCTTCACCAGGCTCAGGTCCGTCGTCCACGCCCCCGGGCCCCACGCGCTGACGGGATTGGCGTTGCCCGGCGTGTTGACCGGCTGCACGGCGTACGCCGCCGGATTGAGCCAGTGCAGCAGATCGTCCGTCGACGAGTTGCTGTTCGGATCCACGTCTGTGGCGTTCGGCAAAATGCCGCCGCCGTTGCGATTCAGGAAGCTGTAGGTCTTGCCCGTGACCGGATCGGTGCCGGAGCTGGCGAGCGTCACGCTGACGGGCAGGCCGCTGAGGATCGACGTGATGCTCGAGAGCTGCCATCCGCCGATGATCGCGTCGAGCACGGGCGACATGTTGCCGCCAATCGCGCGGCCGCGGCCGATCGGCAGCTGCCACACTTCGGTGAGCGTCAGCCGGTGCCGCGCAACCTGCGTGTTCGGACCGCGCGTGGCGCGCAGCACATCATCGAGGTTCGAGTAGTCCGGCAGGACGTTGTCCTGGATCGTGTGACCGCCGGCGCCCCATCCACCGGTCTCTTCGATCGCGTTCGCGAATGTATAGCTCGCGAGCAGGTAGAGGCCGTGCGACTGGCGCTTCTCGAACTTCAATTGCAGCGAGTCGTACGACGACTGCGCGGCCGTAAAGAACATCGTGATCTGCTGCCATTGCGGAAACGGACGATTCGCGACGACCGATCCGTTCTGGCCCCACTGCACGGCGTTGAGCGGCAGCGAGACGATCTCGTTGGAGCCGCGATTGCCGACGTAGGCGACCTCGAAGCTCGACTGCCACGGGAGCAGCGTTTCGAACGCGAGGTTCCACTGCTGGACCTGCGGCATGTTCCAGTCGCGCTGGTGCGCGCGCACGCTCACCGTCGTCGGGTCGTAGTTCGAGAGGAGCGTGCTCGGGAACGGATCCGAGAGGTGAATCGCCGGCGTCGCCGTGGGACCCGTGCCGCTCGCGTTCAACTGGGCGCGAATCAGCTGCGGCGGGTTGAAGACCATCATGTCGTCGGAGCCGTGGATTTCTTCGCCGGAGTAGAAGATGCCGTAGCCGGCGCGGGCCACGAACGTGTCGGGCTTGACCTGCCAGGCCAGCCCGACGCGCGGCGCGACGTTGTTCTTGTCGGCGTCTTGTGCGTACGGATCGCTGTCGCTCGCCGAGTAGAGCCCGCCCGTGGCCGGATCGAAGTTGATGTTCTTGTAGGTGCCGTGGCCGTACATCGGCGTCGTGTACTCGTAGCGCAGGCCCAGGTTCGCCGTGACGTTCGGCGAGATCTTGAAGTCGTCCTGGAGGAACGCCGCATACGCTTGCTGCCGGTAGTCGACGACCGTGTTGGTCACTGCCACGTAGGACTGGGCCGAGCCGAGCATGAAGTCCGCCAGCGCGTTGCCGGTGAAGGTGCCGTTGAACGTGTACGCCGGTGAGACGCGCTCGTCGTCTTGTTCGACGTCCTTCTTTCGGCGGAGCTCCAGGCCCATCTTCAGCGTGTGACGGCCGAAGAGCGCGGAGACGGTGTCGAGGAACTGGATCCCGCGCGGATTCTGGAATTGCGGGCGGAAGTTGCGGATGCCGACCTGCGAGTAGTTCGAGATGCTGATCGCCGGGATCCCGCCCGTCGTCAACTGCGACGGCGGAAGGCCGGCGAAGCCGAACTCGTCGGCCTTCATGCCGGTAGCCGTCGGCTGCGCGAAGTCCGCGTTCGTCGCGGTGTAACCCACGCGCATCTCGTTCACGTACCGGCCGCTGAAGAACCGGTTCCAACTGATGCCGAGGTTGTGATTGAGGTTGTACTGTTCGCCCTGATTGCCGGCCTGTTCGACGATGCCGTCGAGAATCTGATCGCGGTAGATGCGCTGCCGCAGCAGGCTGTAGCGGACGAAGAAGCGATTGTTCGTGCTCGACACGAGGTCGCCGCGCACGTCGACCTTGTGCGTCTTCTCCGTGCCCGGCGCCTGGTACGCGTAGTTGTTGGTGTTGATGCCAGTCGACGACGTGGTGCCGGCGCGGTTCGGCAGCGACCAGGCGTCGAGGATCTTCGCCGCGAGCGGATCCCAGCGATCCCGGGGAATCGTGTTGTTCGGGAATGGCTGGCCGGTCAGCGGATCGACGATCGTCATCGGAAAGACGCCGGTGCGCATCGCGGCATCCGGCACCGAGACGACGCCAGACTGGGAGAACGAGCGATCGAAGCCTTCATACGAGCCGAAGTAGAACAGCTTGTTCTTCACGAGAGGGCCGCCGAACGTCAGGCCGGCCTGATTCCACGCGAGGTCGTCCTTCGGCAGATTGTTGTGCGCGGCGTTCCACGAGATCGAGGCGAGCGACGCGTCACGGTTGTAGTACCAGGCCGAGCCGTGCGGCTGGTTCGATCCAGATTTGATCGACACGTTCACCACCGCGCCCGCCGATCGGCCGAACTCCGCGGAGAAGCTGTTGGTCTGCACTTTGAACTGATCGATCGCGTCCGGGTTCGGCTGGACGACCTGCGACGACAGCGACTGCGCGTTCTGCGTGCCGTTGTTGTTGTCGAAGCCGTCGAGCATGAAGTTGTTCTGCGTCTGCGTGTTGCCGTTGACGAGGAACCAGCCCGGACCGCGCGTGTCGAGCGTCATCGTGCTGGGCGTGGCGCCCGGGACGAGCAGCGCGAGCTCCGTGTACCGGCGGCCGGCGAGCGGAAGCTGCGTGGCGACGTCGCCCTTGATGACGTGACCGAGCGAGCCGTCTTCGGTCTGCAGCGTCGCGACGTTGCCGGTGACCTCGACGGTCTCGGACACGCCCGCGGCCTCGATCGTCACGCGCACGAACTTGCGCTCGTTGACGTCGACCGTGATGTCTTTGATCTCGCGCGGGCGGAAGCCGTTCAGCGCGATGCGCAGCGTGTACGTGCCACGCTGAATCGGCGAGAAGGTGACGTACCCTTCGCCGTCGGACAGGACGTCGCGCGTCACGCCGGTGGCGTCGTTGGTCAGCGTGACCGTGGCACCGGGGATGACGCCGCCGGACTGGTCGATGACCAGCGCGCGTAGCGCGCCCGCGTCCACCTGGGCGCGGGCGATCGACGGAAGAAGGATGAGCAGCACGAAAGCCATCCTGAGCAAGGCTGTCGTTCGATGAATCGCTGGCATGTCGGAGTGCCTCCCGAAGCGCACGCGCCCGGCAGCGCCCGCGCGTGCAATCAAAACGTGACGCCGGCTACGAAATCGCTCGAGCGTAGCGACCGGTGAAGACAGACACGTTGTGACGGCGTAACCGTGGTGTAAGAAGTTGGAGGCTGGGCGAAGCCTGATCGGCTAGACTTGTCTGTCCGCGGTGAGGTGGCCGAGTGGCTGAAGGCGGCGGTTTGCTAAACGCCGATCAGCATTTCGGCCATCGTCGTTTTTCCTCGCAAATCCTCGCGTTTCAACCACTTCCCTGATCGAACGTTTTGGCTGCTGTTGGCTCTGGAGGCCCGATTTTGGGAGCTGGCAGGGACAATTTCGGGGACGGTCGTGCTCACCGCATTGCGAGCGACCGACGAGACTTCAATAGAGCGGCGTTGGCAGTGGTGACGACACCATGATTACGACTGCGGGGACGATTCGCTCCGTTCATCACCATGGCGGCGCAACCGCGACCTGAGCGAGCAGATCATCCAAACGTCCCAGCCCCTCGCGCAGGTCGGCCGCATCGCCGCCGTAGCCGATGCGCAAGTGGCGATCCAGGCCGAAGTGGTCGCCGGGAACGATCAGCACGCTCTTCTCGTCGCGGAGGCGCCGCGCCAGTTCCGACGAATTGATTGGATGTCGATAGTGGATATAGACGATGGCGCCCGCGTCTGGCGATGCGTAGGAGAACACAGTGTTATGGCTGTCCAGCCATGACGCCACAACGGGGAAGTTTCGATTGAGGATTGCCCGGGTGCGTGCGAGAATTCGCGGGCGCCGCGACGGATCCAGCACCTGCCGGGCCAGTGCGTCGCTGAGCGCGCTCGGAGCGATGGTGGTGTAGTCACGGTAAGACCACAGCGCCGCGATGCACTCTGGCGGTCCGACGAGCCATCCAATCCGAAGGCCGGGGAGCCCGTATGCCTTCGACAGGCCGCTGCTGATTAACACGCGGCTCGCGCGTCCCCACATCGACGGCGTTTCGTCCGCGTCTCGTTCGGCGCCGCGATAGATCTCGTCGGACAGGATCCAGGCACCACAACTCTCTGCGATGCCCGCAATCGCGTCGAGGTCCTGGGCACGAAATCGGATTCCGGTGGGGTTGTTCGGATTGCAGAGGACGATGAGCTTCGTCCGTTCGGTGACGAAGTGCTCGAGCCCCAGGAGGTCGACGCGCCATTTGTCATGAGCATCCGATTGCTGGAGGGGCCACTCACGGACCACCGCGCCGAAAGCGCGCGCGAGGCCGCACGTCTGCAAGTAGCCGGGCACCATCACGACGACCTCGTCGCCTGGTTCAACGAGATTCCAGATGCCAACGAAGTTCGCTTCCGAGCCCCCATTCGTCACCACGACGTTCTCGGTCGTCGCGTCCGGATACAGGGATGCGATGAGTGCCCGCAGCTCCGGTGTGCCGTTCGACTGCGTATACCGGAGCGGTTCGTTCAGAAGCGCTTCGCGAATCGCCGGACTTTCGGCCAATTCGCCGAGTCGCATCGGGTGAACACCGCTCTCGGAGAGGTTCAAGATCACCTGATGTTCGTAGGTGGACTGCATGCGTTCCATCGCGAACTGTTCTACTTTCATGGGATCATCGCATCCTCGCTGATGGGTGTGACGTCCGAGGAAGCCTCTTCGAGCCCGCACGTAACCGTCGACGCCCCGCACGTCCGTAAGTCCTCACTGGTCGATCGTTGTCAGGGCGTCACGGGAGATCGGTCCCACAGAGTCAGCGGTCAGTTCGGCCGCGGCGGAAGCAACTCGACAATTCGAAATCCCGACCGACCCGAACGCTGTTGACATAAATATTAGCGTACACTAACATTAGCTGTGGCTCATGAAAGCGCTATTCGCGCGCTGAGTGCTCTCGCCGATCCGAGCCGGAGGGCGATTGTCGAGCATCTCGCGTCGCGTCCCGCGTCAGTCGGTGAGATCGCGGCTCAGCTGCCAGTCACGCCCTCCGCCGTGTCGCAGCACTTAGGCGTGCTGAGGGAGGCGGGGCTGGTTCGCAAGACGCCGGAGGGTACGCGCCGCATTTATCGATTGGATCCTGCGGGTATCGCGGCGGTGAGGGATTGGCTCGATGCCCAATGGGCGACCGCGCTCGGGGCTTTCAGTGCCTTCGCGAATCAAGACACCACCGAGGAGCAGAGCGAATGACCACCATTGCCCCTGTCCGGCGCGTCGTGCGAACCAACGCGTCACCACCGCGTGCGTTCGAGATCTTCACGGCGCAGATGGGCCGCTGGTGGCCGCGCGGCCAGACGGTCGCCCTTCAGCCTCACGAGGACATCGTGATTGAGCCGCGTGTTGG
>DASZVJ010000163.1:0-4010 GCA_035547155.1 Vicinamibacterales bacterium | reverse complement strand
GCTCGAAAAGAACAGCCGCCGGTCGGAGAAGCATACTCCGCCGGCGGCTCGGGATTTCGAAGTTCGACGTTCGACTTTGCTCACGTCGCCCCGAGCTTGTCGAGGGGCGAAGTTCGAAGTTCGAAGTTGACAAGTGCCTTCCGTCGCTACTCCGCCGCCACCACCTTCACCTTCAGCGTGGCGGTGATGTCGCGGTGCAGCTTGACGGGGACCTCGTGTTCGCCGAGAGCCTTGAGCGGCTCGGCCAGCTGGATGCGGCGGCGATCGATCGTCAGATCGCGCGCGGCGAGCGCCTCGGCGATGTCGACGGAGGTCACCGATCCGTACAGCGTCTCGTTCTCGCCGACGCGGCGGCCGATCGCGATCTCGGCGGCTTCGAGGCGGGCCTGCAGCGCCTTGGCGTCCTTCAGCTCCTCGGCGTCCTTGGCCTCGGCGCGTGCGCGCTCGCGCTCGATCTGCCGCTTGTTCTCGTCGGTCACGGCCAGCGCGAGCCTGCGCGGGAACAGGAAGTTCCGCGCGTAGCCCGGCGCGACCCTGACCACCTCGCCGCGCCGGCCGAGGTGGTCGACGTGCTCCTTCAGAATGACTTCGATGGACATGTGTCTCCCCGGTTCCTCAATCCGTCACGTACGGCACGAGCGCGATCTGCCGCGCGCGCTTGATCGCCGTCTGCAACGCGCGCTGATGCGTCGCGCACACGCCGGAGATGCGCCGCGGCTGAATCTTGCCGCGCTCCGGAATGAACGGCGCCAGCAGGCGGACGTCCTTGTAATTGATGTAGTCGATTTTCTCGACGCAGAACTTGCAGACGCGGCGACGGCGGAAGAAGCCGCGGCGTCCGCCCTTGTCCTTGTCTTTGTCCTTGTCGCCCGCGCCCCGGCCCGAACGGTTGGTCATCTCGCTCATCGGTCACCTCCGGCACGGAACACCTGATCCATCGACACGTCGCCATCGTCGTCGTCCTCGGCGTGACGGCGGCGCTCGTGCTCGGTCGGCTCGGGCGGGAGGCCGCGGCGGACGCGGCGCTCGGCCATCGCCGTCTTGCGACGCACGCGCGCGCGCTCGGCGGCCGCGAGCTCTTCGTCGACGCGCACGACCATGTGACGGATGACGTTGTCGAAGACGCGCAGCCGGCGATCGAGCTCGGCGGTCAGCGCGGCCGGCCCGTTGATAATCTCGAGGACGTAGACGCCGTCACGATGTCCGGCGATCTCGTACGCCAGCTTGCGCCGGCCCCAGTTCTCGGTCTTCTCAATCGTGCCGCTGAAGCGATCGACGACGGCCTGCACCTGCTGGTGCAGCTCGGCGAGCGCCTCCTCGGTCGTCTCGGGAGGAGTGATGTAGATCAATTCGTACTGACGGACGTGGCTCATATGCCTCCTTCTGGACATCAGGCCGCGCTCTCAATTGAGCGCGGCAAGGAGCGCCTTGCTACTCGTTCGCGCGATTGTACGTGTTCATCACGTACGCCAGGCCGCGGCTCACCCACGCTTCCACGGCTTCGGCCGACCGGTCGATCGCGTTGACGACGTCGGTCTGTTCTTCGGGCTCGAACCGGCTCAACACGTGGTCGGCCAGATCGCGCCGTTCATCTCCGCGGCCCACGCCGATGCGCAGCCGCGCGTACTCATTCGTGCCCAGGTGCTGCGCCACGGACCGCAGCCCGTTGTGCCCACCCTCGCTGCCCGAGGCCCGCGCGCGCAGGCGCCCCAGCGGCAGACTCACATCGTCGCAGACGATCAGCACGTCTGCGAGCGCGATGCGATAGAAGCGGGACAACGTCCCGATCGCCTCGCCGCTGAGGTTCATGAACGTCAGCGGCTTGACGAGCAGCACGACGTCGCCGTCGACCCGCCATCGCGCCTCGAGCGCATCGGCCGGCGCCGCATCGAACGTGGCGCCGTGCTGCTGCGCGAGCCGGTCGATGACCGCGAACCCGACGTTGTGCCGCGTGCCCTGGTACTTCGCACCCGGATTGCCCAGCCCCGCGACGAGTTTCACGACCGGCTACGCGCCGCGGGCGACGAGGCCCGGTGCGGCTACTCCTTCTCGCCTTCCTTCTCGACCTTGCCCTTCTTGATGACCTCGGGCTCGGCCGGCGTCGCCGCCGCAGCAGCCGTCGCATCGGCCGCGGCCGGCTCGGCTTCCGCCTTCGGCGAGACGAGATGCACGATCAGCATGTCGCCCTCGCTCACGGCCTTCCACTTGCCGCCCGTCTGCAGATCGCGCACGCGGACGCCGTCGTGCAGCATCAGCTCGGTGACGTCGACGGTGATGTGCTCCGGGATGTCCGCGGGCAAGCACTCGACCTCGAGCTCGCGATGCACGAAGTCGACAATCGCGCCCTGCGCCTTGACGCCCTTCGCTTCGCCCGTCAGGTGCACCGGCACGGTGACGCGCAGCACCTTGTCCATCGCGACGCGATAGAAGTCGGCGTGCAGCAGCTCGTGGAGCACGGGATCGAGCTGGTATTCCTTCACCAGCACGCGCGCGTCTGACGCGCCGTCCATCTTCAGCGTGATGAGCGTGTTGACGCCCGACTGCGAGTGCAGGATCCGCAGCAAGCTCTTCGGATCGACCGCCACCGACTCGGCCTGACCGCTCGTGCCGCCGTACAGCACGGCGGGAATATGGCCCTTGCGACGGAGGCGTCCGGCGTTGTTGCGGCCGAACGTGTCGCGACGAACTGCTTCGAGCACTGCTTCCATGATCCTGTCCTCGCTTCTGCCCTCTACACGAACAACTTCGAGACCGACGTCTCCTCGTGAATGCTCCGAATCGCCTGCGCGAGCAGGCGCGCCACCGACAGCACGACGATCTTCTCGCACCGCGACTGGTCGCCGTCGAGCGGGATCGTGTTCGTGATGATCAGCTTGTCGATCGGCGCCGCGTCGATGCGCGAGATCGCCGGTCCCGACAGCACGCCGTGGACCGCGCTCGCGAGCACGCGCGCCGCACCGTTGTCCTTCAGCGCCTGCGCCGCCTTCTGAATCGTGCCGGCCGTGTCGATGATGTCGTCGGACAGCACGCACACGCGGCCGCGCACGTCACCGACCACGTTCATCACTTCCGCCGTGCCGTCCTCGCTGCGCCGCTTGTCGACGATCGCGAGATCCGCGTCGAGCCGCTTCGCGTACGCCCGCGCGCGCTCGGCGCCGCCGACGTCGGGCGACACGATCGTGATCGGCCCGAAGTTCTGGCGCGACAGGTAATCGATGATCTCCGGCGCCGCGAACAGATGATCGACCGGGATATCGAAGAACCCCTGAATCTGCGCCTTGTGCAGATCCATCGTCAACACGCGATCGGTGCCGGCCGCGCTCAGCAGATTCGCGACGAGCTTGGCCGAGATCGGCACGCGCGGCTTGTCCTTCCGATCCTGACGTGCGTAGCCGTAGTACGGAATCACCGCCGTGATGCGCGACGCCGACGATCGGCGGAACGCATCGATCATCACGCACAGCTCGACGAGATTCGCGTCCACCGGCGCCGAGGTCGGCTGCAGGATGAACACGTCCGCCCCGCGGATGTTCTCGTCGATCTGGAACGAGACCTCCGTGTCCGGGAACCGGCGCAGCCGCGCGGCGCCAAGCGGGATGCCGAGACACTCGGCAATCTCGCGTGCCAGCGCCGGATGCGCACTACCGGCAAACAGCTTCAGGGGACCGTGAGCCATGGGAGAACGACGTATCTCGCTATCGCACTATCTCGCTATCGCACTATCTGCATCGGGTCATCGGGCTATCGGATCATCTGGTCATCTGGACTGATGAATACCTCGGATCATCTGAACAACGTCTGAACGGCCAGTACCGCTCGCCAGATGTCCCGATGCGCCGATGACCAGATGATCCGATGTCCCGATGTCATTGGTTGGGGCGGAAGGATTCGAACCTTCGAATACGGGATCCAAAGTCCCGCGCCTTACCGCTTGGCCACGCCCCACCACGCCGGTCGCCGGCCACCGCGCGCACCCAGCCACGCAGCCCTAGTCGGCCCTTTCGGGCCTA
>DASZVJ010000162.1:0-16730 GCA_035547155.1 Vicinamibacterales bacterium | reverse complement strand
CCCTGCTGGCCCTGTCCCTGTTGGCCTTGCTGGCCTTGTTGTGCCTGCTGTCCTTGTTGGCCCTGACCCTGCCCTTGCTGGCCCTGCTGCCCCTGACCGCGCTGTCCCTGCTGACCAGCCTGTCCTTGCTGTCCTTGCTGGCCCTGTTGACCAGCTTGGCCCTGCTGGCCCTGACGGCCGTTCTGATCCTGACCTTGCTGTCCCTGCTGTCCGGCCTGGCCCTCTTGTCCCTGTTGCTGGTCTTGCGCCATCTGCTGCTGTTGGTCCGTCAATGACGACATGCCGCGCAGCAGATTGGCGGCCTGCTGGGCCGCGCGGTTCAGACCGTTGCCCTGCGCGGCCTGACGCGCCGCATCGGCCGCCTGGCCCACGCGCTGGCGAATCGTGTCGAGGTTCGACGACAGGCGCGACTCGATCGAATTCGACACGTCGGGATTGGCGTTCATCGCCTGCTTCGAGTAGTCGATGATCTCCTTCGTCGCCTGATCGCGGATCGTGCCGGCCGCTTCCTGGAACTTGCGCGCCGCATCGCGCTGACCGTTGGCCAGCGCCTGCCGTCCGAGCGTGTCGAGCTGCTGCTCGAGCTGACCGACGCCGTTGCGCAGCGCGTCCTTCTGATCGCCCAATTGCCGCGTTTGCGCCGCGCGCTCGGCGCCCTGCTGACGTCCGAGGTTCTGCACGCCGGCCGCGATGTCGCGCTGCTGCCGTGCGAGATCGTCGGCGCGCTTCACCGCATCGTCGGCGCTCTGCTGTGCGTTGGCCGTCTGGTTTTCCTGCAGCAGCCGCTGCGCCTGCTGGATCGCATCGGCCGCCTGCCGCGCCTGTGCGCCGCCATCGCTGCCGTTGGCGGCCGCCTGCCGCATCGCGTTTGCGGACTCCTGCAGCCGGCGCGCGGCGTCGGCGAGATCCTGACGCGATTGTCCCTGGCGCTCCGCCTCGCGGCGCAGCTGCTCGAGCTGCCGCGCGGCCTGCTCGACCTGATCCGCCAGCGCGCGCTGACTCGCACCGCCACCACCGCCGTTCTGCTGCTGTTGTCCTCGCAGCTGCTGTTGCCGCGCCTGCTCGAGCTGCCGCCGCGCGAGATCGCGCAGCCGCTCGGCCAGCTCGTCCACCTGCTGATTCGCGTTCTGCTGCGCTTCCTGCGCGCTCTGCTGCAGCTCGTACTGATTCGCCTGGCGATCGAGCTGGAGCTGGAACAGGTCCGCGAGATCGTCAGCCATCTGCTGCGCGCCGCCGCCACCTCCGCCACCGCCTCCGCCGCCCTGGCGCACTTCGAGATCGTAGAGCTGCTCGGCGAGCTGCAACTGCCGCAGCGCGCGCTGCTCGGCCGCGAGCGCGTCCTTCGTCTTCTGGCTGGAGAGCGCGCCTTCCGCCGTCTTCATCTCCGCCGCCGCGCGCGGCAGAATCTCTGCGATCTGTCGCATGTTGTCGCTGGTCGACAAGCCGAGCCGCTCGCGCATCTGCGACACGATCTCCTCGACCTGATCGCGCAGCTTGCCCTGCGACAGGCCGACGAACACCGAGTTCTCCTTGAACTTGTCGGCCGTCATCGTCGGCCGATCGCGCTCGACGTTGAACGTCGCCGCGATGATCTGCCGCTGCTGCTCGGACAGCGCGTTGGCCTGATTCTGCTGTCCGCCGCCCCCTCCGCCGCCGCCACCGGCCTGCGACTGCGCCTTGCGGAAGTCCTGCGAGAACGGCCGCACTTCGATGAAGTAGATGTCGCTCGTCGCGCCTTTCGGCCCTTTGACGGTGTCCGTGTCGGTTGCTTTCGCGTAGTACGACACGAAATCGCCCGGCTTCACGCCGAGCTCTTCGAGATACACGGTGTGTCCGGCGCTCACTTCCGTCAGCGACTTGGCGCCGCGGCTGTAGAGATTGACCGTCTTCTCCTCGCCGCCGTTCACCGAGTACACGAGATCCAGCTGCTTCACGCCGAAGTCATCGTCGGCGCGCGCCTGCAACGGCACTTCTTCGAGCGGATTGGCGCGGATGTCGCGCTTCGGCTTCTCGAACGTGACCGTCGGCGGCCGATCGTCAATCGCATCGATCGTGAACTTCGGCGACGCGGTCACGTGCTCGCCGTGCGGGCCGTCGAGCTCGACGTGGTAATAGCCATCGTCGGCGATCGTGAAGCTGCCGGTGAGCGTGCCGTCCGTCTGCGTGCTCAACGCCGACGGCGATCCCGGATCGAGCTGCAACCGTCCGGCCGGCGACGTCATCGTCGGCTTGACGCGCACGCGAACCTGCGTGCCGCGCAGCGCGGCGACATCGCCGCCAGAGTCGACCTTTTGCGGCGCAAGGCCCGTGTACGACGGAAACACGTACTCGAGCTCGAGATTCTCGACCGCGGGCAGCTCGACGACCTTCATCGAGTACGTCGCGGATCGCACGCCGTCGGCCTCGACGTAGTACTCGAGCGGCGACTTGATGTCGAACATCATGCCTTCGAACGTCGCGTCGTCGGCGCCGGGGATCAGCGGCATGCGCTGAAATGCCGTCTCGCCGGCGGACTTCGCCATCATGACGACGTCGGTCGAGTGGAAGCCGGCGAGCGTGGCTTTGATCGTCTGATCCGCGCCTTTGGGAATCGTGACGTCGCCCGGCTCGACTTTGATCGCGTACGGGCTCGCGGCGGCCGCGTCACGCGACAGCACGAGCAGCGCCGACGCGCCCTGACGGAAGAACTCCGGGCCGATCGACAGCAGCAGCACGGCCGCGGCCACCAGCGCGCCGAGGATCACCGTGTTGCGACGAACCGCCGACTGGCCCACGTGGCTCACGGCCGCCGACGTGCGGCACTTCTCGACGGCCTGCTCGATCAGCCGCTCGAGAATGATCGGCGGCACGTCGGCCGACGTCGATGACGATGTTCCGGACGTCGCGCCGGCGTCGACGGCGCTCAGAATCGCGGCCTGGAGCGACGGCTCGTGCTCTTCGACGAACAACGCGACCTGCACGTCGCTCACGCGCCGGCGCAGCGGACGCACGAACCACAGCGCGACGAGGATCGCGAACGTCGCAAAGATCGCGATGCGGAATCCGATCACGGCTGCCGGGCTGAACCGCAGCGCCTGCAGGCCCCACGACGCCAGCGCAAGCGACAACAGCGCGCCGCCGAGCACGACGATGCCGCCGCGCAGCAGCAGCTTGGTGCGCCAGCGCTTGCGGACGGTCTGGATGACGTCGACCAGCTCCTGCCGCGCTGTTCCGCCGCCGGGTGTTTCCGCCATGGGATGCTCCTATTTGGCCCCTGCGTTCGAGCTTAAACCGGATCGCGGGGAGATGCGATTCGAAAGGACCGACTCGGCGACGAGCAGGCCGAGGCCCGCCACGAGCAGAAACCACCAGATCGCCTGCTTCTTCTCCATGTCGGCGGGCGTGAGATCCGGCGGCTCGAGCGCCAGGCCGTTACGCGCGACGGCGGCCTGGCCGATCGCGCTCGCGAGGAAGTCCGCGGGCGGCAACGACGACAGATCGGACTCGGCCGGATCGATGTCGACGGCCACTTCGAACGGCCGTCGATCGCCGGCGCCGGACAACCGCACCGAATAGAACCCCTGCTCGCTCAGCGGAATCGACGGCGCGCCGCCCTCGCCGAGCGTCGTCTGCGTGCCGTCCGGCGCGACGACAACGCCACGCGCGGCGCGGACCGACGTCGACGTCCCCGCGCTCAACTGGCCTTCGCGCACGAGCGCGGCGACCGGCGCCGAGATGTCGAGCACACGGCCGACGGTCTGCGACGTGGACGGATCGTCGTACTGTGAGAGATACGCGGCGATCTCGTGCATCAGCGGCAGATACATGCCGTGCTTCGGCACGTCGTTCCAGTCGCCGTCGATGGTCGACGCGAACGCGATCACGCGTCCGCTGCCGGCGCGACGCTCGACGAGCGCCGCCGCGCCGTCGTCGAAGCGCGCGAGCACGCGATCGGCCGGCCCCGGCGTGATCGTGCGGTACTTCAGGAACCGCATGTTCACGAAGTTGCCGTTCCGCGGATCCTTGAACTGCTCGAAGATCGGATGGCTGTAGTCGAGGAAGCCAAGCGTGCCGCCGCGGCTCGACAGCCGATCCACGGCCGAGCCGAGCGTGCCGGGAAACACCGTCCATCCCGATCCGGCGGGGTTGCGATCGCCGAGCGCGATGAACAGGCCGCCGCCGCGCTCGACGAACGCGCGCAGCGCATCGGCCGTCGCACTCGACAGCGCGGCGTCGTTGACGACGACGAGCGAGCGGCCGTCGAGCTGACCGGGCGTCACGCGCGACGCGGCGACGACGTCGGTCTTGAACGGCGGCGCCTTGCTCAGGCCGAGCACGGTCGTGAGATAGACGCTGGCGCGGCGATCGGCCGCGTCGTTCTGCAGCACCAGCACGGACAGCGGCCGGCTCGGCGACAGCACGAAGTAGAACGTGTTGTCGCTGGCCATCGCGTCCGTGCCGGCGCGGACGACGCCGCGCGTGTTCGGCTCGCCGATGGTGATCGGATCGAACGTCACCGAGCCCGTGCCGTTCGGCTCGACCGTCACGTTGCGCGTGCCGACGGCGCGGCCGTCGATCTCGAGCTGGACCGGGAGATTGGCGACGCGCAAGCCGCTGCGATTGACCACGCCCGCGGTGATCGTGACGCGGTCCTCGCCGGAGAACGCGCCGCGCGCGATCGAGACGGAGGACACGGACACGTTGGCCGTATCGAGCTCGCCGACCGGCACCGGCGTGATCGTCGCGCCGTCGGGCAGATGGATCTCCTCCTGCCGCGCCCAGCCCGATCGCTGGAAGTCGCTGATGAGGAACACCTCGCGGCGCGTGCGGTCCGACGCGTTGAGCTTGCTCTGCGCCACGCGCAGCGCCGGCGCGAAGCGCGTCGCGCCGGACGACACCTTCGCTTCGCCGATTGCCGCCGTCAGCGATCCGCGATCGGCCGTCGCCCGCACGGCTTCCTCGGGGCTGTTGTCGAAGAGCACGAGCGTCGCGCGATCGTCGCCGCTCATGCCGCTGACGATCTTGCGCGCCTCGTCCTGCGCGCGCTGCCAGTGAGTGCCGTAGCCCATGCTCGCCGAGCGATCGAGCAGGATGACGATCTCGCGCGAGCCGGTCGCGCGCGCGGCGGCCTTGACCGGATCGACGCGGAAGAACGGCCGCGTGAACGCCGCGACGATCAACGCCAGCGCGGCGAGGCGCATCAGCAGCAGCGGCCAGTTGTGGATCCGCCGGCGCTCCGTGGACTGGAACGGGATGCGGCGGATGAACATGAGCGACGGGAACTCGACCACGTTGCGCCGCTCGCGCTGGATCAGGTGCACGAAGATCGGCACGGCCGCAGCGGCCAGGCCCACGAAGAACAGCGGCGCGAGAAACGACATCACTCTTCCCTACCGCACGCGCATGAGGCGCTCGCGGTTGCCCAGATAGCTGAACAGCGCTTCGTCGAGCGGCTTCGACGTGTCGAGCAGCACGTAGTCGATGCGCGCGTCCGAGCACTTCGATCGCAGCGCCGCGATGTGCTCCTGCATCAGACGCCGGTACTCGTCGGCGAAGTTCTCCGGCACGACCGGCGCTTCCTCCCCGCTCTCGAGATCGACGAAGCGCGACGGCTGGTCGTACGGGAACGTGATCTCCGCCGGATCGAGCACGTGGAACACGACGAGGTCGTTGCCGAGAAAGCTGTACGGCTTCAGCGCCTCGAGCAGATCGTCCGGATTCTCATAGAGGTCCGAGACGAGCGCGACGATGCTGCGGCGCTTGAAGTGCTCGGCGAGCCGCGTGAGGTTCGCGAGCAGGCGTCCGGGCTTCGACGGCGTCGCACGGTCGAGCGTGTGCAGCAGGACGTTGAAGTGCTTGGCCGACGCCGGCACGTGCGCGACGATCTCTTCGTCGAACGTGACGATGCCGACGCGGTCGCGCTGGCGATGCGACAGGTACGCCAGGCACGCGGCGAGGAACTTCGCGTACTCGAGCTTCGACACGCCCTGACTCGCGAAGCCCATCGACTTCGACACGTCGAGCAGCACCGAGAAGTTCGCGTTCGTGTCGGCCTCGTACTGCTTGACGAAATAGCGATCCGTCCGCGCGTACAGCCGCCAGTCGACGCGCCGGATGTCATCGCCCGGCACGTAGCCGCGATGTTCCGCGAAGTCGATCGACGCCCCGAAGTACGGCGCCCGGTGCAGGCCGTTGATGAACCCATCCACGACCGAGCGCGCGAGCAGCTCCAGGTCCTTCACACGCGCAAGGACCTTCGGATCGACGAAGCGGGCGCCGGGAATCAGATGGGCTTCCATAGGGACAACTCAGAACTTCGAACTTCGAACTTCGAACTTTGAACTTTGAACTTTGAACTTCGAACTCAGAACTTCGGAACCTCAGAACCCGAACCCCGGAACCCTAGAACCCTAGAACCTCAGAACCCTGCGTCCTACATCCCCGATCTAGGCACCGGCACGACCTTCAGCAGCTCGTCGATGAGCGCGTCGCTCGAGACGCCCTCCGACTCGGCGCGGAAGTTCGTCAGCACGCGATGCCGCAGCACGGGATGCGCGAGCGCTTTGATGTCGTCGAAGCTCACGTGGTACCGGCCCTCGGTGAGCGCTTTCGCTTTCGCACCGAGGATCAGGAACTGCGCCGCGCGCACGCTCGCGCCGAACGCGACGTACTTCTTCACCAGCTCCGGCGCGCCGTCGGCCTTCGGCCGGCTCGTGCGCACGATCCGCAGCGCGTAGCGCATCACCGGCTCGGCGACCGGCACGCGCCGCACCAGCCGCTGAAACGCGATCAGATCCGGGCCCGTCACCGGACGCTCGAACTTCGGATCCAGAATCGCCGTCGTCGTCCGCACGACGTTGAACTCCTCGTCCTCGGGCGGATGCTCGATGACGATGTGGAACATGAAGCGATCGAGCTGCGCTTCGGGCAGCGGATACGTGCCCTCGAGCTCGATCGGGTTCTGCGTCGCGAAAACGTAGAACGGCTCCTCGAGCGTGTACGTGCGGCCCTGGATCGTGACGCGGTGCTCCTGCATCGCCTCGAGCAGCGCGGCCTGCGTCTTCGGCGGCGTGCGGTTGATCTCGTCGGCGAGCACGATGTTCGCGAAGATCGGGCCGGGCGCGAAGATCATCTGGCGCCGGCCCGTCGCCGCGTCCTCCTGGATGATGTCCGTGCCGGTGATGTCCGACGGCATCAGGTCCGGCGTGAACTGGATGCGGTTGAACTTCAGCTCGAGCACCTGCGCCAGCGTGCGGATGAGCAGCGTCTTCGCGAGGCCCGGCACGCCGACGATCAGGCTGTTGCCGCCGACGAACAGCGTCAGCAGCACCTGATTGACGACGTCCTGCTGGCCGACGATGAGCTTCGCGAGCTCGGCCTCGATCTTCCGCCGGCCTTCGTTCATGCGATCGGCCAGCGCGATGTCCTCGGGCGAGTCCATGGTGACGGTCTTTTCGGCGATATCCACAACAGCGACCTTTCGCGGGTCAACTTCGAAGTTCGAAGTTCGAAAACGAACGTTTACGCCAATCCCAGCTTGCGGCGATACATCCACTCGCCGCCCATCAAACCGATCAGCGCGACGAGCACGATCGGCATGTCCCACAACTCGCGTTCCTCGGTGACCGTCACGCCCTTGCCGCTGTAGCTGATCGCGTCGACCAGCGACGACGCCTCGGCGGCGTGGAAGAAACGGCCCTCGGTGTCCTCGGCGATGCGGCGCAGGAGCGGCGCGCGCATCGCGGCGTCGAAGTACTCGGCGTCGCTCGGCGCCACACGCAACGCGGTCGTGCCGCGCTCGAGCGGCGCGCCGGCTTTGTCCGTGCCGTCGACGGCAATGCGATAGAGGCCATCTTCCGACGGCGTGAACCGCGCGCGATATTCGCCGTCCTGCTCGACGGTCCACTCCATCGGCACGTCCTCGACCTTGCCCGACGGCGCCGTCACATGCGCGATCACGCGGGCATCGTCGATGCCGTGGTACTCGGGATCGACGAGCTCGCCCGTCAGCGTCACGGGCTCGCCGCGCTGCACGCGATCCGGCGCCGCCATGACCATCGTGCGATCCGGCACGTCGCTCACGAGCCAGCGCGTCAGCCGCTGCCAGAAGTTCTGGTGCGTCTTGTCGTCGACGGCCATCTTCGCGTGCATGCGCCACAGCCACGTGTCCTGCACGGCGAGCGCGAGCGTCTTGCCGCGTCCGTACCGCTGATACGCGAGCACGACCTGCTCGCGGCCGCGCTGGTCCGTGCCGCTCAACAGCACGCTCGCGCCCGGCTTCACGCTGCTCACCGGCGCCGCGTTGACGGCATAGAGCGGCGGCAGCGTCTTCCACTTCGCATCGGCGGCCGCCTCGGTGTCCGCAATCTGCGTGGCCGGATGCGACTGTCCGACGCGCGTCGGCCGCACCGTCAGCTCGAGCGGCGGCTGAATCGGACGCTTGTTCGCGGCATCGAGCGCGATCGGCAGCGCGTTCGACAGCGGCGTCCCCGCCCATCCGCCTTCCGCGAACGCGCGATCGCCGCCGAGCATCATCAAGCCGCCGCCGCGCACGTCGACGAAGTCCTCGAGCATGCGCTGCTGCTCCGGCGTGAACGCCGCAGCCTCGATGCTGCCAAGGATGATCCCGCGATACTTGAACAACTCCTCGCGCGTCGTCGGAAAGCCGGATTGCAGCTCGTCTGGACTGTCGACGAATCGCAGGTATTTGTCCGGCGCGTTCGCCGTGGCTTCAGCCGTGCGCTGCAGCAGCATCAGGCCGATGCCTTTGTCATCGGCCGTCGCCGCCTTGATGAACTTCGGCTCCGGCCGCGGCTCGCCCTCGAAATACAGAATGCGCTCGCGGCGATCGTAGACGTCCACGAGCACGTCGCGCTGGTTGTTCTGCGTGACGTCCTCGCCGTTCTGCACCGGAATCGCAAAACGAAACGCTCGCGATCCCGCGTCGCCGGCCTTGAAGCGCACCTTGATGGTCTTCGACTCGCCATCCGGCGGCAGTGTCACGTCCTGCGACGCGATCGTCCGCCCCTCGTCCTCCACGACGATCGGCACGGTCGTGCCCGCATATCCTGTCTGCGTCACGACGACGTCGACGACGAGCGACGCGCCTTTCAGCACCCGGCGCGGCGTCTCGACACGCGTGACCTGGACGTCGCGCGCCAGCCGATCCTTGCCGACGCCAACGGAGAACACGGGCACGCCCTGCGCTTTCAGATGCGCGAGCGGCACGTCGAGCGTGTCGTCCGCGTTGTCCGCGCCGTCGCTGACGACGACCAGTCCGGCGACGGGCAGTCCGCTGAGCTCGTCGCTGGCACGCTCGAGGGCGTCTCCCAGACGCGTCGCCGTCCCCTGAAACGTCAGATCCGCCGTCGTCTGCACGCGCTCGGCGTTGTTCGAGAAGCGGAAGACGCGCGGGACGAAGCGCTGTCCGAGCGCGGAGAGCAGCGGCGCGTCGGGCCGGCCGAGCTGATCGCGCACGAACTCGCTGCGCGCTTTGCCCTGCTCGTCGGCGATCTGCATGCTGCGCGAGTCGTCGAGCAGGATGCCGACGAAGTTCTGCTGCGGCACCGCCACCTTCAGCAGCAGCATCGGCCGCAGGACCGCGAACAGCGCGACGAGCAGCAGCGCCACGCGCGTCGCGAGCAGCACCGCGCGCGGACGCCCACGCAGATCCGCGACCTGCCAGTAGCTGAAGACGACGTACACGGCGGCAGCCGCGACGATCGCGGCGGTCAGCCACATGGATCGGGTGGCGCCGAAGACGAAGTGGCCCTGTTCGAACACGAGCCGCTCGTACTTGAACAGAAGCCGGAAGACCGATTCGAGCACGGAAGCGCCGATTGTATCGAAACCCAGTCTCAGTTACGTTCGCACGTTCCGCGTCGCTTACGCGCCGAGGGCGTGCCTTACAAATGCCACAATTCGATCACTCGCGGCGGTGACGCCCGCCTGCGCCAGCTCCGCCCGCCCGCCGCCTCTCCCACCCAGTGTCGTCGTCACCGCGCGCACGAGCACCCCGGCATCGAACGACACGTCAGCCGACCGCGCGACGATGATGGGTGTGGGCTGACCACTGCCGATGAGCACCGCGACCAGCCCGGGCTCGGCGACGATCGCCTGGGCCATCGTCTTCAACGACGCGTTGTCGGCCGCGGGATCGATTCTTAGGACGACACGATGGGGACCGATGGTCTCCGCGGCCTCGCGCCACGCCCTCGCACGATGGCCGGCCAGCTCGGTCTGGACATCCGTCAGCAGCCGCGCCTGCCTGCGCGCATCCTGCTGCAGCTTTTCGATCTGTGGCGCGACCTCCGCGGCCCCCGTCGACAGCAGGCGGCTGGCGGACGACACGACGTCGCGCAGCCGGCGATGCGAGTCCAGGGCGCGCCGGCCGCAGACGAACGACACGCGCGTCCCGCCCTTGAACCGCTCCCAGGCCGTCACGGCGATGATGCCGATGCGGCCGGTCGACAAGACGTGCGTGCCGCCGCAGGCGGACAGATCGAAATCGGCGACGTCGACGAGCCGGATCTCGCCTCCACGCTTTGGCGGCTTGCGCAGTGGCAGCGACGCCGCCTCCTCGGACGACACGAAGCGCACGGTGACCGGCCGATCTTCCCAGACGACGCGATTGGCGTCGGTCTCGGCGGTCGCGATTTCCGCGGCCGTTACGTCTCGGGCGAGATCGATGGTCGAGACGTCGGCGCCCATGTGGAAGCTGACCGTCGGCACGCCGAGCACGCGATCGAACGCCGCGGACAGCACGTGCTGGCCCGTGTGCTGCTGCATGTGATCGGCACGTCGCACCGCGTCGATCTCGCCTCGCACACCGGCGCCGACGGCGAGCGGCGCCGTCACCACGTGCGCGATGTCGCCGGACTCCTCGTCGTCGATCACGTCGACGACGAGCGACGCGCCGATGCGACCAGTATCGAAGGGTTGTCCGCCAGACGTCGGATAGAACGCCGTGCGATCGAGGCGCACGTGAAAGCCGTCGCTGACGGCATCGCACGATCGCACCACTGCGTCGAACGCGCGTACTTCGGCATCCGTGTAGTACAGCCGAAGCGTGCGCGTCGTCGTCATACGCGATCTCGCGCGAGCAACGGATCGGGCACGCCGGCTTCTTCGAATCCGCGCGCGCGCAGCAGGCAGCTGTCGCACTGGCCGCAGGGCCGGCCGCCCGGGCCGGGATCGTAGCAACTGTGCGTGAGGCCATAGTCGACGCCGAGCTCGGTGCCGAGACGGATGATGCCCGCCTTCGTCAGATGCTGCAGCGGCGCCCAGATCCGCAGCGGACGGCCTTCCACGCCGGCTTTCGTCGCAAGCGACGCGAGATACTCGAACGCCGCGATGTACTCCGGCCGGCAGTCGGGATAGCCCGAGTAATCGAGGGCGTTGACGCCGATGACGATGCGCTCGGCACCGAGGACTTCGGCCCAGGCGAGCGCGAGCGACAGCAGGACGGTGTTGCGCGCGGGGACGTAGGTGGATGGGATGGACGAGCCTGTCGCCGGCGCATCGAGATCGGCGGACGCCGACTTGCGGATCTCGCCGTCGCCGACGAGTGCCGATCCGCCGAACGCTTTCAGATCGACGTCGAGCTCGACGTGGCGGCTGACGCCGAGCGCCGCAGCGACGTTGCGCGCAGCCTCGATCTCGACGGCGTGGACTTGTCCGTAACGCACGGTCAGCGCGTTCAGCGTCCAGCCTTCTTTCCTCGCGAGCGCGGCCGCGGTTGCCGAGTCCAGCCCGCCCGAGAGCAACACGACTGCCTGGCCCGCCATCACACGCCTCGCGTCGCCGGATCCCAGATGTACTTGTGCGACTGCAATTGCAGACGCGCAGGGACACGCGCGTCGAGGATCCACTCGGCCAGCTGCGCAGGCGCCAGGACGCCGAATACCGGAGAGAACAGCACGGCCGCGACGCGATCGGCCAGCATGTGACGGCTCACCACCTCGCGAGCGTAATCGAAGTCGGCGCGATCCTGGATCACGAACTTGACTTCGTCGTGCGACGACAATTGATCGAGGTTCGGCCAGTGCATCGCGTCAGCTTCGCCGCTGGCGGGACACTTCACATCGAGAATGACCGCGACTTCGTCCGGCACCTCGTCGATCGGCATGTGCCCGCCAGTCTCCAGCAGCACCTCACAGCCATCGTCGACCAATCGCTGCATCAACGTCGTCGCCTCCGGCTGCAGCAACGGCTCGCCGCCGGTCAGCTCGACGAGACGGCAGTCCAGCGCCGCGACCTGCGCGACGACGTCGTCGATGCTCATTTTCTTGCCGCCCGTGAACGCATACGGCGTGTCGCACCACGAGCAGCGCAGGTTGCACGCCGCGAGCCGCACGAACACGCACGGCCGCCCCACGTGCGTCGATTCACCCTGGATGGAACGGTAGATCTCGAAGACGGTCAGCACTGGAATGATTGTATGGGGTCGCCGATACAATTCGATCGATGACGACTCTGGCGTCGACGCGCGTTGGTCGGGCCGATGCGCCAAAGACGATCGTGATGCTGCACGGCATCTACGGGTGGGGACGCAACTGGCAGACGATCGCGAAATTGCTCGTCGACGCGCGGCCGGATTACGCGTGCCTGCTCGTCGATCTTCCCTACCATGGCGGATCCGGGGCGGGCGCTCACGAGCTGACGGTCACCGGCATCGCGGCCGACGTGATCGACGCGCTGCGCGCGAAATCCATCGCGCCGGACGCGCTCCTCGGTCACTCCTTCGGCGGCAAGGTCGCGCTGGCCATGATGCGCGCGTGGTCCGCGCGGCCGCTGCAGACGTGGGTGATCGACTCGACGCCCGAGCCGCGCACGCCATCGGGCAGCGCCTGGGACATGCTGCAGATCATCCGCGCGCTGCCGCCGCGTTTCGCATCACGTGACGAGCTCATCGCGGCGCTCACGACTCGAGGCTGGCCACTCGGCGTCGCGCAATGGATGGCGACGAATCTCGTGCGTGACAATGACGCCTTCGTCTGGCGCCTGGACCTCGACGTCATGGAGCAACTGCTCCGCAGCTTCTTCTCGACAGATCTCTGGCCCATCGTCGAGCATCCCGCGCCGGGACACGTCGTCCATTTCGTCAAGGCGTCGCAGTCGAGCGCGATGTCGGACGATGCCGTGCGCCGAGCCGAGTCACTGCCGAGCGATCGCGCCGTCGTCCATCACCTCGACGGCGGCCACTGGATCCACGCCGAATCGCCGCAGGCGATCGTGGATCTGCTCGCGCAGGGGCTCCGATAGCCTTTTTCGAGCGTCCTAATCGAAACGTTCCTTTGACGTCGCCTATGCCCATCCTTGTCGGTACCTGCGGCTGGAGTTACCCCAGCGGACGTGGCCGCTGGAATGGCATCTTCTACCCGGCGCGGCGGCCGCGCGGCTTCGACGAGCTCGCGTATTATGCCGAGCGCTTCGACACGGTCGAGATCAACTCGACGTTCTACCGGCAGCCGGACATCGCGACGACGCAACGCTGGATGGCGCGGACGCCGGCGTCGTTCCTGTTCTCCGCGAAGCTCTTTCAGAAGTTCACGCACCCGGACATGTTCCTGGCGCGGCATCGCGTCGCGGACTGGGACGTGACGCGCGGCGATCTCGACGTCTTCCGCGCCGGCATCGATCCGATCGCCTCCGCCGGCCGCCTGGCCGCGCTCCTGCTGCAGTTTCCGCCGAGCTTCCGGGCCGGAGAAGAGACGCGCGCGTATCTCGACTGGCTGGCCGGCGCGCTGGCCGGCTATCCCCTCGCCGTCGAGCTGCGCCATCGATCGTGGAGCGACGAGTCGGGCGCGACACGCGCACTGCTTTCGGCGCATCGCGCCGCATGGGCCTGGATCGACGAGCCGAAATTCGAGGGCTCGATCCAGCAGCCGTCACTCGTCGATACGGACGCACCGATCGCCTACATGCGCCTGCACGGCCGCAACGCCGCGCACTGGTGGCAGCATGACGACGCGGAAGATCGGTACGACTACCTGTATTCCGCCGAAGAGCTCGCGCCAATCGCCGAGACCGCCAGGAGCGCGGCCGCCTCAGGCAGACGCGTGATGACGTACTTGAACAATCACTTCTCGGCCAAGGCCCCGGCCAACGCCGCGGTACTCAGACATCAGCTCGGCGATTGGCTGCCGGCCGACTATCCGCTCGAGATGACCGCGAGATATCCGGAGTTGAAAGGGATCGTGCGGACCGCGGGGCTGCCCCTGGACGAATAGCGACGAGCAGGGCTGTTTTCGATCTTCGAACTGTATCGTCCTACTCCCGGACCGTCACATTCCGCAGCACGTCCGCCACTTGCAGCCTGTCGACGACCTCCATGCCCTTGAGGACCTGACCGATGACGACATGCTTGCCGTCGAGCGAGGGCATGGCGGCTTTGCAGATGTAGAGCTGACTGTCGGCGTACGCCGCGTTGCCCGTGTGCGCGAGGCCCACGGCACCGCGGATGTGCTTGTGCTTGTTGAACTCGGCGACGCCAATCGGCGAGCCGCTGCCCTGGCGTCCCCACCACTCGCGCATGGACACGTCACGCGACTTCGGATCGCCGAACTGGACGAGCGACGCTTCGACGCGATGGATGCGCTGGCCGCGATAGAAGTTGTGCGTCGCGAGATCGAGGACGTGCGCGACGCTCTTCGGCGACTCCGAGCGGAACAGCTGAATCTCGATCGTGCCCTTCAGCGTCTCGATCACCATCGTCGGCCCGGCGGGCGCAGCGCCACGTTGCGCCGCCAGAGGGACACACGCGATCAGAGCCAACGCGGTCGCGATCATGAGCCGTCGCATCGATCACCGTCCTTGTTTGATCACGCCAATTTTAGGACAAAGCGCGCTGATCGCGCAGACCGGGCATCGCGGATAGACCGGCCGGCACACGTTCTGTCCCCACGTCACGAGCCGCAGGTTCACGACCGGCCACAGCCGCTTCGGCACGACGCGATACAGCGCGTGCTCCGTCTGCTCCGGCGTCTTCGTGCGCACCCAGCCGAGGCGATTGGCGATGCGATGCACGTGCGTGTCGACGCAGATGTTCTCGCGGCTCGCGTGCGAGAGGATCAGCACGAGGTTCGCGGTCTTGCGGCCGACGCCCGGCAGCGTCAGCAGATCCTCCATGCGATCGGGCACGCGGCCGCCGAAGCGCTCGACGATCTGCCGGCACGCGTCCTGGACGTGATGCGCCTTCACGCGATAGAAGCTGACGGGATAGATGAGCTTCCGGATGCGCGCCTCGCTCAGCGCGGCCAGCGTCCTCGGCGTGCGCGCGACGCGGAACAGACGCGTCGACGCCGCGTGCGTCACCGCGTCCTTCGTCTGCGCCGACAGCATCGTCGCGATGAGGACCTGGAAGGGATCTTCTCGGCTGTCTTCGCTGATCTTCTCGACGGCGAGCTCGTCCATGCCGCGCATGGCGCGGCCGAGACGCGCGAGAACCTCGGCCGGCGCGCTCACACCGCGGTGATCGGCGCGCGGCCGGTGAGGACGTTGGCGACGTTGCGCGCGGCGAGCTCGGCCATCGCGGTCCGCGTCTCGGTCGTGGCGCTGCCGAGATGCGGCACGAGCAGGACGTTCTCGAGCGGCAGCAGATCGGGATGGACGACGGGCTCTCGCTCGAAGACGTCGAGCGCCGCGCCGGCGATGACGCCGTCGCGAAGCGCCGCGGCGAGCGCGGCCTCGTCGACGATCGGTCCACGCGCGGTGTTGATGAGATACGCGGTCTTCTTCATGCGCGCGATCGCCGCGGCATCGATCAGATGCCGCGTCTCGGGCCGCAGGGGCACGTGGAGCGACACGACGTCTGACGTGGCGATGGCCTCGTCGATGCCGACGACGGGATGGTCATCGATCACGCCACCGCTCTGGCGCGCGCCGAAGACGACGTGCATGCCGAACGCGGACGCGCGATCGGCGACTGCGCGTCCGATGCGGCCGGGCCCGATGATGCCGAGCTGCTTGCCGGTCAGCTCCATCCCGGTCATGAACGTGAACGACCAGCCATGCCAGCCGTCGCGGCGGATCAGGCGATCGCCTTCGGCGATGCGGCGCGTGATGCCGAGAATCAGCCCCCACGTGAACTCGGCGACCGCGCCCGTCAGCACGTCCGGCGTGTTGGTGACGACGACCTGGCGGGCGCGCGCGGCGGCGACGTCGATGTTGTCGTAGCCGACGGCGACGTTCGCGACGATCTTCAACGACGGCCCCGCCGCCGCCAGCAACGCATCGTCGACGCGATCGGTCAGCATCGTGACAATGGCGTCGCGGCCGTGCACGGCCGCGCGCAGTGCGTCGGCGGCCGGCGGTTCCGGCGGCAGGTCTACAGTTCCGGCCGCACGCAGGATCGCGAGCGCGGACTCAGGAATTTGGCGAGTGACGAGAATCGACGGCATCGCTCAAGGAGCAGGGCAAATAACCAGATAGCCCGATGTCAGATAGTGCGATAGCGCGCTAGTGAGGTAGCGCGATACACGCGTTAGTGCCCATGACTCTTGCAGTATCCGCAGTGATCGCACGAGACAC
This sequence comes from Vicinamibacterales bacterium, assembly GCA_035547155.1. GTDB lineage: Bacteria > Acidobacteriota > Vicinamibacteria > Vicinamibacterales > SCN-69-37 > CAZNMF01. Next base: position 221 of record DASZVJ010000162.1, on the reverse strand, counting down.
CCGGCTCGATCACGCACGCGTCGCTCGTGTTTACGACCGTCACGTACGTGAAGTGGCTCGGATGCTGCGTCCACGCCGCGTGCGCCGGCGACGCTTCGTGCACGAGCGCTGGCGATGGCGGCGCGGCGGATGACCGTCCCGCCAGATGCCGCGCAACGGCCTCGCGCACGAGCGCACGCAGCTCGGCGTCGGTCATGCGGACACTCCAGCCATCTGCACGC
>DASZVJ010000161.1:0-5497 GCA_035547155.1 Vicinamibacterales bacterium | reverse complement strand
CTTCGATGCCGTGCTTGCGGAAGACCTCCAGGTGCGGGCTGTTCTTCGCCGCGGCGAACGAGTCCGCGACGACGTAGTAGATCGCGTCCTGGCCGTCCTTCATGCGGCCGACGTACTCGGCCAGCGAGACCGTCTGCTCCGGGTCGTCTGTGTGCGTCGTCGAGAATCGCAGCAGCTTTGCGATGCGATCGCGGTTCGCACCGTCTTCGATGATGCCTTCCTTCAGGACGCGTCCGAGCTCGTTCCAGAACGTCTTGTACTTGTCGGGCTGCTTCTCCGCGAGCTCTTCGAGCAAGCTGAGCACGCGCTTGACCGACGCGTTGCGGATCTGCGCGACGTCGGGCGACTGTTGCAGAATCTCGCGCGACACGTTCAGGGGCAGATCGCTCGAGTCGACGATGCCGCGGACGAAGCGGAGATAGGCGGGCAGCAGCTGCTCCGCCGAGTCCATGATGAACACGCGACGGACGTAGAGCTTCACACCGTGCCGGCGCTCGCGATCCCAGAGATCGAACGGCGCGCGCCGCGGCAGATAGAAGAGCTGCGTGAATTCCTGGCGCCCTTCGACCTTCGCGTGCGTCCACGCCAGCGGCGGCTCGAAGTCGTGGCCGACGTGCTTGTAGAACTCCTCGTACTGCTCGTTGGTGATCTCGGCCTTCGGCCGCGCCCAGAGCGCCGACGCCTGGTTGACCTGCTCGTCCTCGTCGGTGACGACCTGCGCCTTCTTGTCGCTATCCCAGCGCTCCTTCTTCATCACGATCGGGAACGTGATGTGGTCCGAGTACTTGCGGATGATCTCGCGCAGCCGCGAGCCGGACAGCAGATCGTCTTCGCCTTCTCGCAGATGCAGGATGACGTCGGTCCCGCGCCCCTCCTTGTGCACCTGCTCGACGGTGTAGTCGCCCTCGCCCGCGCTCTCCCATTGCACGCCCTCGTCGGCCGGCGCGCCCGCGCGGCGCGTGACGAGCGTCACGCGATCCGCCACGATGAACGCGGAATAGAAGCCGACGCCGAACTGGCCGATGAGCTGCGCGTCTTTCGCCGTGTCCGTCGTCAGCCGCTGGAAGAACTCGCGCGTGCCGGACTTGGCGATCGTGCCGATGTGGTCGATGACTTCCTGCCGCGACAGGCCGATCCCGTTGTCGGACACGGTGATCGTCCGCGCCTCCGTGTCGTACGCGACGCGAATGCGATAGTCCGTGTCGCCCCCGGTCAGCGCGCTGTCGGCCACGCTCTCGAAGCGCAGCTTGTCGCAGGCATCCGACGCGTTCGAGATGAGCTCGCGGAGGAAAATCTCCTTGTTGCCGTACAAGGAGTGGATCATCAAGTGCAGGAGTTGTTTGACTTCAGCCTGGAAACCCAGCGTCTCTTTGGTCGTCGTCGCGCTCATGGGGGGATAGTGTACTTGTCCGCCGTAGCCTTGGCGAAGGAAGGAATAAACGCGGGCGTCGCGGCTATCATCCACGGTGAACAGGGGTCGAGCCGTTTTCCATGGGCGAGCCAATTCACGACCGCGAGATCACACCGCGCCACGTCTATCTGAACCGGCGGGCGTTCATGCGCGCCGGCCTTGCCGCGGCGTCGGTCGCCGGGACGGCGCTCCTCTATCGCCGTCTCAACCGCGTGCAGCTCGACGCGACGGAGATGCCGCCGCTCCCCGGCCTCGTCACCGCGCCGCACGCCAACGGCTTCTGGGTCGACGAGCCGCTCACCCCGCGCACGTCGATTCTGAACTACAACAACTTCTACGAGTTCACGACCGACAAGGACGCGGTCGCCGGTGCGGCCGCGGGCTTCAAGACCGACGGCTGGACGGTGACCGTCGGTGGCCTCGTGCGCAAGCCGCGCGTGCTCGATCTCGACGACATCCGACGCCTCGGCCCGCCGGAAGAACGCGTCTACCGCATGCGCTGCGTCGAGGCGTGGTCGATGGTGATCCCCTGGGCCGGCGTCTCGCTCTCGAAGCTGCTCGATCTCGTCGAGCCCTCGCCCGAGGCCCGGTACGTCGCGTTCGAGACGCTGCACGATCCCGCGCGCATGCCGGGACAGAAGACCGACGTGCTCGACTGGCCGTACGTCGAGGGGCTGCGCCTGGACGAAGCGATGCATCCGCTCACGCTGCTCGCGACGGGCCTCTACGGCGAAGCGCTGCCCCCGCAGGACGGCGCGCCGGTGCGCCTCGTCGTGCCCTGGAAGTACGGCTTCAAGGGCATCAAGTCGATCGTGAAGATCACGCTCACGGCGATGCAGCCGACGACGACGTGGAATCTGTACGCGCCGGAGGAGTACGGCTTCTACGGCAACGTCAACCCGCATCACGATCATCCGCGCTGGAGCCAGGCCACGGAGCAGCGCATCGGCGAATCCGGACGCCGGCCGACGTTGATGTTCAACGGCTACGCCGACGAAGTCGCGCGTCTCTACACCGGCCTCGATCTCGATGCCCACTTCTGACGCGGTCGTCGACACGCGCTTCGCCAAGCGGCTGATCATCGCGAACGCGCTCGTGCCCGGCGCCCTGCTCTTGTGGGACGCCTATCACCACCAGCTCGGCGTCAACGACGTCAACTTCGCGATCCGCACGACGGGTCTGCTCGGCCTCATCGGCATCACCGCGTCACTGGCCATCACGCCCATCCGCGCGCTGACGGGCTGGAGCAAGCTCATCGCGATCCGCCGCGAGCTCGGCGTGTTCGGCTTCTTCTACATCAGCGCGCACTTCCTCATCTTCTTTCTGTTCGATCGACAGGCGAGCGTCTCGAGCACGCTGTCGGAGATCGGCAAGCGGACGTATCTCTGGTACGGCACGAGCGCGCTCGTCCTGATGGCGCCGCTCGCGCTGACCTCGACCGACGGCATGGTCACGCGGCTCGGCCCGCGCGCGTGGAAGCGCCTGCACCGGCTCGCGTACGTCATCGCGATCGCCGGCGTCGTGCACTACTACCTGCTGGTGAAGTCGGACGTCCGCATTCCCCTCGCCTTCGCCGGCGTTGTCGGCGTCCTGCTCGCGTTTCGTCTGGGCGCACACTACGTGCACCTGCGCACGCTCGCGCGACGCGCGCAAGCCCGGCCGGCGGCGGCCGCGCCCGCGCGCAAACGCGCCTTCTGGTCCGGCGATCTGACGATCGCGCGCATCTTCGACGAGACGCCGGACGTGAAGACGTTCCGGTTCGTGTCGCCAGACGGCGGACCGCTGCCGTTCACGCACGTGGCCGGGCAGTATCTGAACCTGGCGCTCACGATCGACGGGCGCCGCGTCGCGCGCTCGTACACGATTGCCTCGTCGCCGACGCGAAGCGCGTACTGCGAGATCTCCGTCAAGCGCACGAAGGATGGATACGCGTCGCAGCATCTCCACGACACGTGGCGTGAGGGCGATCGCGTCAGGGTCTCCGCGCCGGCCGGCAAGTTCGTCTTCGCCGGACACGAAGCCACGCGCGTCGTCCTGCTCGCCGGCGGCATCGGCATCACGCCGATGATGGCGGTCCTGCGCAGTCTCACCGACCGCGGCTGGCGCGGCGACATCTACCTGCTGTTCTCGGTCCGCGTCGTCGCCGACATCGTCTTTCGCGACGAGCTCGCCTACCTGCAATCGCGCTTCGCGAACCTGCACGTCCGGATCGTGGTGTCGCGCGATCCGGAGACGCCGTGGGACGGCCTGCGCGGTCAGATCACGCGCGACGTGATCGCCGATTTCGTGCCGGGCCTGGCTCACGGTCCGGTGCTGCTGTGCGGACCGGCGCCGATGATGACGGCGATGCGCGAGATCCTGGTCGGCATGGGCGTGCCGGATGCGGACGTCTGGCAGGAGGCCTTCGTCTCACCGCCGGCCGCGCGCACAGACGATGCGAAAGCGGCAGACGAGACCGACGAGACGCTGCCGGACGGCGCCTTGGCCAGCGTCTCGTTCGCGCGCTCGGGGAAGGTCGCGTCGTGCGGATCGGATCAGTCCCTGCTCGACGTGGCGGAGGACATCGGCGTCGATCTCCCGTACGAGTGCCGGTCCGGCGTCTGCGGACAGTGCAAGACGCGGCTGTTGTCGGGACGCGTGCGCATGGACGTGCAGGATGCCCTGTCCGCCGCCGATCGCGCGAACGGCTTCATCCTCGCCTGCCAGGCGCACGTGCTGCGCGACATCGAAGTCGACGCATAGCCGGGCCGCCACAAGGGCGGCCCCTACGCGGGCTACGGGCCACGGACTACGGGCTACAAATTCCCGTAGGGGCGACCCTTGTGGTCGCCCGGCGTGGTCCACGTCCCCATCGCCCGTCTGGACTCTCCCTCCGTCCGCCGCTAGAATCTCCGCACCCCATCATGCCTGGAGGGCGATGACCCGCCTGGGATTGTGTCTAGCCGTACCGCTGACCTTTGCGGTCGTCGTGTCAGCGCAAGGCCCCGCGCCAGAGCACCGCGCGGCGCCTTCGACCGCGCCCGTCGCGGCGACGACGGCCACCCCGCCCGCGCCGGACACGTTCGAGCGGTACTGCTTCGAGTGCCACGGGACGTACAAGCCCGAGGCCGGACTCAGCATCGAGCGGCTCTTGCAGCAGCCGTCGGTCGGCGAGCACTTCGAGACCTGGGCGAAGGTCGCGGAGATGCTCGAGACGGAGATGATGCCGCCCGTCGAGGCGACGGACTTCCCGAGCGATGCGGAGCGCTCGTCGGCCGCGCACTGGATTCGCTCGACGCTCGCGGCGTACGAAGCCGCGCATGCCGGCGAGCCCGGCCGCGTCACCGTGCGTCGTCTCACGAGCGGCGAGTACGGGTACGTGATCCGCGATCTCACGGGCGTCGACATCCCGGTCGGCATCGACGGATCGAGCGACTCGGTCGGCGGCGAGGGCTTCACCAATTTCGGCGACGTGCAGTTCGTCGAGGACACGAGCGTCGAGCGCTATCTCGAAGCGGCGAAGACGGTCGCCGATCACGCCATCGTCGGCGCCGGTCCGCTCGACTTCTATCAGGACGCGGGCCAGACGGGCCTCGAGCTCTCCGCGCTGCACCGCATCAACGATCTGCACGAGACGCGCGGCTTCCGCGTCGTGTCCGGCGAAGGCGGACGGCCGTTCGGCCTCGATCGCTACGGCAAAGCGTTCTACGTCGCGTGGCACTACAAGCATCGCGTCGCGCTCGGCGATCCGCAGGCGACGCTGCGCACGCTCGCCGTCAAGGAAGGCATCACCGGCCGCTTCGCGGAGCACATCTGGTCGGTCGTCAACACGCCGAATCCCGGCTATCCCACGCGTGAGACGGTCGATCGCTGGAAGGCGATGGCCGCGCCGACATCGGACGTCGCCAAGTCGATCGCACACGCGCACGCCGAGTGCGACGAGATCTACAAGGCGCTGACGACGTGGCCGAGCTGGTTCTTCGCGCGCGGCGATCTGGCGGCCGGCGGCGCCGGCGACGAGAGCCCACTCGTCTTCGACGACTCATCGCTGGGTGCCGAGGCGGTTCATCACTATCGCTACGCCCTCGGACCGCGCCCCGCGCGCGG
>DASZVJ010000160.1:0-19145 GCA_035547155.1 Vicinamibacterales bacterium | reverse complement strand
TCTCGAGCACGGGCGAGCTCAAAGCGCCGTTCGATCTCCTCACCAACAAGTTCGAAGTGACGTACGGCCCGGATTGGCAGCCGCAGCATCTCACGCTCGACGGCGTCCTGCGCGGCCAGCCTCTTCTCATCTCCGCATCGTTCACCGGTACAACGGCGACGAGCGAGATAACGCGCGGCACCCAGCACGGCGCGGCCACGCATCAGGTCGTGCCGAACGCCATCGCCGTGTCGAGTCACGTCTTCTCCGCGTACGAAGTGCTGGCGCTCCGGCTGGCCAATGCCTCGACAGGAACGAAGCTGCCGCTCTACATCGCGCCGAGCGGACCGGTCGACGCGACGGTCGGCCGCGTCGTGCCCCGGCGAATCTTCATCGGCACGCGCGCGATGGATCTCCGCGAGTACAACTTGACGATCGCAGCGCCATCGGGAGCCGTGCCCGTCGACCTCTGGGTCGACGCGCGCGGACGGTTGGCGCGTCTCGCCCTGCCCGCCGCGTCCGTCGTCGTCATTCGCGACGATCTGTCGTCCGTGATCGCGCACGAGGAGCCGGCGCACAACCCTGGCGACGAAGAAGTGGCGATCGGCGCGAACGGATTCAGCCTGGCGACGACGATCACGCACCCGTCGAACGCCGCGGCGCCAGCGCCCGCCGTCGTGCTCGTGGCCGGTCCCGGCCCGCAGGATCGCGACTACTTCGCGTTCGGCGTGCCGATCTTCGGCCAGCTTGCGGGCGCGTTCGCCAAGGCCGGCATTCTCGCCGTGCGATACGACGTGCGCGGCGGCGGTCGCAGCGGCGGCCGTCAGGAGAGCGCGCGGATCAACGAATACAGCGACGATGCGCTGGCCGTCGTGAGCTGGCTCCGCAAGCGCAAGGACGTCGACGATCATCGCATCGTCGTCGCCGGCTACGGCGACGCCGCGCCAATCGCGCTGCTCGCGGCGAGTCGCGACGATCACATCGCGGGCGTGATCCTGATCGCGGCCTACGGCCAGAACGGCCGCGACGTGACGATCGATCGCCAGAAGCGCGTGCTGGCGCCGCTGCCGCTCACCGACGCCGAAAAGACCGCGCGCATCGGCCTTCAGGTCCAGGTGATGGACGCCGTCATCAGCGGCAAGGGATGGGAGGCGCTGCCGGACGAGCTCCGCGATCAAGCGGACACGCCGTGGTTCAAGAGCTGGCTTCAGTTCGATCCTGCGAGCGCGCTTCGTAAAATCGATCAGCCTGTCCTCGTCGTCCACGGCGCGCGAGATACGGACGTGCCCGTCAGCGAAGCCGACCGGATCGAGCGTCTCGCCGCGTCGCGGCCGAAGATCGGCGCCGCGGCCACGCATAAGGCGATCGTAGCGGGCGTCGATCATCTCCTGCTGCCGGCGACCGGCGGGGCGGCCGACGAGCTGCCCTCATCGAGCACGCGGACGATTTCGCCGGACGCGACGACGCCGATGATCGAATGGATCGAGGCGCTAAGGTAAACTCCGTTCCGATGCGGCTCGGCGTTCCCAAAGAGACCTTTCCCGGCGAGCGGCGCGTGGCCATCGTGCCCGGCGTCGTCTCCATCCTCGCGAAGCTCGGCCTCGACGTCGTCGTCGAGCACGACGCCGGTCTCGCTGCCGGATTTCCGGACGCGGCGTACGTCGAGCAGAAGGCGACGATCGCGTCACGCGCCGACGTCTTTCAAGCCGACATCGTGGCGATGGTGCGCACGCCGGGCGCCAATCCTGCGAACGGAGATGCGGACGTAGCGCTCATGCGCGACGGACAGCTCATCATCGGCTTCGCCGATCCATTGACCGCAATTCCTGCTGCCGAAGCCGTCGCGCAACGCGGCGCACGGCTCGCTGCAATGGAGCTCGTGCCGCGCATCACGCGCGCGCAGAGCATGGACGCGTTGTCGTCGATGGCGACGATCGCGGGCTACAAGGCGGTGCTTCTGGCCGCGGACTCGTTGCCGCGCATGTTCCCGATGCTCAACACGGCGGCGGGCACGGTGGCGGCCGCGCGAGTCTTCATCATCGGCGCGGGCGTCGCGGGCCTGCAGGCCATTGCGACCGCGCGCCGGCTCGGTGCGCGCGTCGAGGCGTACGACGTGCGGCCGGCCGTCAAAGAGCAGATTCAGAGTCTCGGCGCGCGCTTCGTCGAGCTGCCGATCGAAGCCTCGAGCGCGCAGGACGCCGGCGGCTACGCGACCGCGCAGGACGAATCGTTCTATCGCCGCCAGCGCGAGCTGCTCGCGAAGACGATCGCTGCGAGCGACGTCGTCGTCACGACCGCGGCCATTCCAGGCAAACGATCGCCCGTGCTCGTGACCGAAGCGATGGTCGCCGGCATGCCGCCGGGATCGGTCATCGTCGATCTCGCGGCCGAGCGCGGTGGCAACTGCGAGCTCACCGTCGCGGATCAAACGATCGAGCGGCACGGCGTGACGATCCTCGGTCCGACGAATCTGCCCGCGACCGTGCCCTATCACGCGAGTCAGATGTACGCGCGCAACGTGACGACGCTCGTGCAGCACTTGGTGCGGCGGCAGAAGGGCGCGGACGGCAAGCCCTCGGGGCCGCCGGAGCTCACGCTCGACATGTCGGACGAGATCACGAAGGAGATTCTGGTGACCAACGACGGACGTGTGATTCATCCGCGGCTGCAGCCGGCCGCGGCGGTCCGCTGATGACGGGCTGGATCCTGCAGACCAAGGACGACTCACCCGTCGTCTTCCGCCTGCCCGCCGGCAGCGTGAAGACCGTCGGCCGCACGGCGCGCGCGGATTTCATCCTCGACGCGGCGCTCGTCTCGCGGCTGCACTGCCGTCTCACCGCCGACAAGTCCGATCAGCTCATCGTCGAGGATCTCGGCAGCACGAACGGGACGCTCGTCAACGGCCGCCGTGTCGATCGCCAGGTGCTCAAAGCCGGCGACGTCGTGACGATCGGACGCGTCGAGTTCGAAGTCGGACAGATCTGACGGCGGTCCGAAGACCGAGATTCGAGCCTCCTCGCTGGCTCAGTTCGCCGGCGTCGCCGCGGGCGCAGCGAGGAAACCTTGAAGCGTGGCTCGCTCCTGATCGCTGCGCGCGAGCGGCAGCGCCTCTCGCGCGACGACGGCCGCATCAGCCGCGTCATTGGTGGCGACGAGCAGGCGCGCCAGCAGGACGCGATACGAGAGATCGTTGGGCTCCAGCGTCGCGGCGCGGTGGGCCGATTCGAGCGCGCGATCGGGCTCTCGTAGTTGCATCTGGACGTTGGCAAGTGTGCCGAACGCCGGCGCGAACTGCGGATTGAGCGTCGTCGTCTTCTCGAGGCGCTGACGCAGATCGGCCATGGCCGCGGCGTCCATGCGCGGCCCCGAAGACAACATCGCAAGCCGGTAGTACGTCCAGAAATTCGTCGACCCGCGCTCCGCGGCTTTCGCGAACGCCTGCAGCGCCTCGTCACGCTTCTGCTCGCGATCGAGCAGGATCGCGTCGACGTCGTCGGCTGCGGCGAGGGATGCGTCAGCCGAGCGCGCCTCCGCCAGCAGGGCTCGCGCTTCGATCGGACGATTCATGGCGGCGTGGAATCCGGCGCGCAGCGCGGCAGACTCCGCGGCAGTCAGCGCACGCTCGGGATATTTCGCCATCGACGTATCGGTATCGACGTGCAGGCGGCCGAACCTGAATGCGCCCTGATGCACGTACAACCGATAGGCCTGATCGAGCGCATCGAGGCTGCCGTAGATCTGCTGCAGCGCGGCCGCCGAGGATTGGCCGTCGAGCATCAGCTTCACGACCTGATTGATGCGCGTGCCGTTGCCTGATCGATCGCCGAACATCAGGAACTGCACGAGCGACCAGCACTGCGCGTCGAACCGTTCGCGGCTCGCGCCCTGGGTGTAGTACGGCGACTGGCGAGTCACCTCGAACAACTCCGCCAGCGGCCGTAGCGGCGCGGTCCTCACCATCTCGACCTTCGACGGAATCGGCGAGCCGAAGCGGATTTCCTTCTCGCTGACGATCGTATTGCTCAGGAGCGACGCAATCCCGTCGGTCAACCACAGCGGCAAGCGATAGTTGAAGTTCGTGTCGAACACGAGCGCGCTGTACGACCAGTAGGCCTGCACCCAGGGATTCAGCCCCTGTCCTTCTTCCTCGACGTTCGCCTGCAGGGCCACATAGAAGCGATCGGGCCCGGAGACGAACACGCTCGCCGGATGCGTCGTGCCGCGCTGCTCCCAGAACTGCGGCGCGATCTTCCGCATGTCGTCCTCGTCCTTGACGGCGATGACGATCATCGGCCGGTTCAGATCGACCTGCGCCCAGGGAAAGCCCTGGCGGATCGCGGACCGGACCTGCTCGAACTGCCAGGCGACGTTGCGCGCCTTCCGCTCGCCGACATCGGCGATGACGATGAAGTGATCGCTCCGTACTTCGATCCAGGTATCAGCGGCACGCGCACTGCGGCCGAGGGACAACACGACAATCAACGCGGCAAAGAGCCGGGAACAAGACACGGGCAGGTCTCCTGGGGAAGGCGGGAGCGTGGGCGTTATAGCACAGCCGTGGACGTCGTCCAAGGGTTACCGCGCGCGTGACCGTCACTGGACGGGCGCAACCTGTCAGACGGGCGCCCCACGCGGTCGTGTCGATCGATCGGCGACGATCGTGACCTGCATGTCCGGCGCGAGCCGGACGAGACGCTGCACGAACCCTCGGCTGCGCCAACGGACCAATCGCCCTTCGGTGCGTCGATGGATGAAAATCTGCGTGATGCCGTTCTGCCGGGCGAATCCGACGACGGCAGCAGGCGCATCGTCACCGCCGAGCACACGGCTGTCGATGCGCAAGCCGCGCGCGAAGCTCAACTGCCGCTGGACGCTCTCGCGCGCCTCGTCGCCGAGATCGCGCAGATCCGGCGTGCGCGAGACGAACACGGCCTGACACTCGGCCTGCAGATAATCCGCGACGCGACGACCCCGGCGGATCAATGCCGCGCTGGCCGGACTCGGATCGATCACGAGCAGCAGCCGCTCGATGACCGCAGGCGCGGTCGCCGCCGGACCCGGCACGTCGGCGTCGTCCTGACGACGTTCGACGCCGTAGGCGGTCTGACGCATGGCCAGCTCGCGCAGCGCCACGAGCGTCGGTTCCTTGAAGAAATTCTGCAGCGCGGCTTGGACACGATCCGACGGATAGACGACGCCACGCTCGAGCCGGTTGAGCAGCGCCCGAGGCGTCAGATCCACCATGACGACTTCATCCGCCTGCTTGAGGACCCAATCCGGAATCGTCTCCCGCACGCGCACGCCCGTGCTCTGCCAGATCTGATCGTTCAAACTCTCGAGATGCTGCACGTTCATCGTCGTGAGGACGTCGATGCCCGCATCGAGGATCGCGTGCACGTCCTCCCATCGCTTGGTGCGCGCCGATCCCGGCACGTTCGTGTGCGGAAACTCGTCGACGACGGCGACGCGGGGATGACGGCGAATGACGGCGTCGACGTCCATCTCCTCGAACGTCGACCCTCGATATTCCATGTGGCGGCGCGGGATCGTCTCGAGACCGTCCGTCATCGCGATGGTCTCCTGCCGCCCGTGCGGCTCGAAATATGCGAGCACGACGTCGACGCCGCGCTGGTGGAGCTCGCGCGCTTCAGACAGCATCTGATAGGTCTTCCCGACGCCCGCGGCGTAGCCGAGGAACACCTTCAAGCGCCCGCGCGGTGTTGTGTCAGTCATCTCAGTGCGGGAAGACGCGCACGTCGAGGCCTTCCGCCTCGTCGATGAGCCGATCGAGGAGGCTCCCGCGGAGCCGGGTGCGCCAGCCGCGCCGCAGGTTGTGCCCGACGAAGAGCTGCGTGACGCCGTGCTCGCGCGCATAGCGAAGAATGACCGCGATGGGATCTTCGCCGTCGAGCATGTCGACGTGCGCGCCGTGGGCGCGCGCCAGCACGATGTTCTTCGCCAGCGCGCTGCGATCCTCGAGCGTCAGATTCGGCTGGCTCACGTAGATCGCGAACAGCTCGCCGTGAAAACGATCCGCGTTGCGGCGGCCGCTGGCCAGCATTGCCGCGGCGTTCGCACGCGGCGTCATGCACACGGCAATCCGCTCCTGCGTGCCCCACGTCGACTGCACGCCGTGCAATCGCAGATACGACTCGAGCTGCCGATCGACGACGTCGGCCGTGAGCAGCAGCGCGCGCTGGCGCAACTGTGACAGCCGTTGCGCCTCGTCGCTCGTCGCCGCGTCGGGGGGCGCGTCGACGATCACGACCTCGTCGGCGCTGTCGATGAACGCCTGTGGCACGCCGTCGGATGGTGCCGCCCCACGAACCTCGCGGACGAACGCCTGCTGCTCTTCGATGTACTCGAGGTTGATCGACGTCAGGACGCCGATGCCAGCGGCAAGGAGGACCTCGACGTCGAGATACCGTTTCTGCCGCAGCGCGCCCGGCGGATGGTCATACGCGAGCCCATCGATGACGCACCATTGCGGATGTCTCGTCAGAATCGTGTCGAGGTCGATGATGGGCACGCCGTCGACGATTCGCGGCGGGATGGCCGGGAGCTGCGCGGCGAGCTCGGCGACGTCGGCGGGCATCGACGGCTGAGCGGCGGCCACGACGATATCCTGGCCGCGCTCGCGACGCCGGCGCGCTTCGTCGAACATCCGGAACGACTTGCCGACGCCGGAGGCGTAGCCGAGAAAGATCTTCAGCGTGCCGCGCGTGGCGGCGCGCTCCTGCGCCTGAACCTGTCGAAGGATGGCTTCGGGATCGCGCCGATCGGAGTCCACATCACCAGCCATCGTGTCTCGCGCGCGTCAGGATACCCTGCGATATCATCGCGCGTCGATGCGCATGGCGTGGGATCGCGTGGCACGCCTCGCCGCCGGCGTCGGCGGCATCGTCGTCGTGACGATCGGGTACGCGCGCTGGCTGCCCGTCGCCAACGCCGCGACGGTCTCGGCGTCGTTCCTGCTGATCGTCCTGCTCGTCGCCACGACGTCGCCTTTCTGGATTGCGGCCTGCACGTCGCTCGCGGCGGTCCTGTCGTTCAACTTCTTCTTCCTGCCGCCCCTTCGCACGCTGACGATTGCGGAGCCCCAGAACTGGGTGGCACTCGGCACGTTCCTCGCCGTCAGCCTGATCGCGAGCAATCTCTCGACCATTGCCCGCAAGCGGACGCAGGAGGCCGTCGGACGGCGCGATGAGCTGACGCGGCTGTTCGATCTGAGCCGTGACGTCCTGGTCATGACGGACACGCCGGATGCGATGTCGGTGCTCGCCCGCTCGATCGCGCGGCGATTCGACGTCGACTTCGCGGCCATCGCCCTGCCGCGCGCGGGCGCGTGGCGGACGTTCGAGGGCGGCGCCGCCATGGTCCATCTCGATCCCGAGCGTTTGACGTCGGCGTTCGCTTTGGCCGAGACGTCGTCCGACGGCGAGGAGGCCGACCGGCACGGGCCGCTCGATCCATTGCAGCCGTCGCCTGGCGACGTGCGAATGATCCCGATCCGGACGGGAACGAAGGCGATCGGCCTGCTCGCGATCGCCGGCCGCCCCATCGAGCGCGGCACGCTCAATGCGCTCGCCGGCCTCGTCGCGATCGCGATCGAGCGCGCGCAGTTCCTCGAAGAGCGGACGGCCGCCGAGCTCACGAAGCAGAGCGAGGCGCTGAAAACGGCGCTGCTCGCGTCGATCGGCCACGACTTGCGCACGCCGCTGACGGCCATCCGCATCGCCGCGACGAACCTCCGCGATGGCGGCGCCGACGACGGCGAGCGGATCGATCAGAGCGATCTCATCCTCACCGAAGTCGAACGGCTCAGCCGGTTGTTCCAGAACGTCCTCGAGATGGCGCGCATCGACGCCGGCGCGCTGGCCATGGAGTCGCGCTGGACGCATCCGTCGGAAATCATCGCCGCCGCCCGCGAGCACGTCGATCAGGCGCTGCAGGGACATCAGCTGAACGTGTCGATCGATCGAGACGTTCCCGTGCGCGTGGATCCGCGCCTGACGGCGGGCGCGCTCGCGCACGTGCTGGAAAACGCCGCGCACTATGCGCCGGCGGGATCGGCGATCGACATCGGCACGCAGTTCACGGACGGGACGTTCGAGATCGGCGTGCGCGATCGCGGTCCGGGCATCGCCGCATCCGATCTGCCACACGTGTTCGAGCGCTTCTACCGCGGCGCGGCGGCGAAGAGTCATATGGCCGGCACGGGCATGGGACTGTGGATCGCCAGCGGCCTGGTCGCGGTCGAGCAGGGCCGGATTCGCGTCGAGAATTGTCCGGATGGCGGCGCACGGTTCACCATCGCGATTCCGACCGTGCGCAAAGCGGCCGACGACACGGAGACGGCATGACCGAGCACGCACGCATCCTCGTCGTCGACGATGAGATCGCGATCCAGCGATCGCTCGGTCCGCTGCTGCGATCGCGCGGCTACACCGTCGACCTCGCGTCGAACGGCGCCGAGGCCCTGCAGCTCTTCAAGGACAACGCGCCGGACCTCGTCGTGCTCGATCTCGGGCTGCCGGACATGCAGGGCGCTGAAGTCTGCCGTCGCATTCGCAGCCTGTCGACCGTGCCGATCGTGGTGCTGTCAGCGCGCGGCGCCGAGGCCGACAAAGTCGACGCGCTCGACCGGGGCGCCGACGACTACGTCACGAAGCCGTTCGGACCGGAGGAGCTGCTCGCGCGCATCCGCGTCGCGCTGCGACGCGTGCTGACGCCCGCGCCGGCGACGGCGGGCACGTATCGCGCGGGCGATCTGACGATCGACTACGACCGCCGGCGCGTCTCGCGAGGCGACGAAGAGATCCGCCTGACGCCGAAAGAGTTCGAGCTGCTGTCGCTCCTCGCGCGCAACGCCGATCGCGTGCTGACCCATCGCGCGATCCTCAAGGCCGTCTGGGGGCCCAACGCCGTCGAGCAGCCCGAACATCTCTGGACGCTCATCGCCCAGCTTCGCCGCAAGATCGAGCCCGATCCCAGCCGCCCCCGCTACCTGCTGAGCGAGCCGTGGGTCGGCTACCGCTTCTCCACGGCCGATCCAGAAAAACCCCGCTAGCGTTCTCCCGCCGACGCCGATCTTCAGGACTCTTTCAGGCACTCTTTGGCCCGTTTTCAGGCCCGAGTGCCTAACGTGAGACGAGGAGGCCGGCTGTGCTCGACATCGTCTTCGTCGCCATCACCGTTCTGTTCTTTCTGCTGTCGATCGGCTACGTGCGCGTCTGCGATCGGCTCATGAAGTGAGGACGCGATGAGCCTCGATGTTCTGGTGAGTTTGATCGTCAGCCTTCTGCTGCTGGTGTATCTCGTCGCGGCGATGGTCAAGCCGGAGAAGTTCTGAGATGACGCTGAACGGATGGCTGCAGATTCTCGTCTTCCTCGCGGCCGTGCTCGCCGTGACGCCGCCCATTGGCGCGTTCATGAGCCGCGTGTTCTCGGGCCGGCGCACGTGGCTCGATCCGATCCTGCGCCCGGTCGAGCGGCTCATCTATCGCCTCACCGGCGTCGACGAGCGCCGCGAGATGCGATGGACGGAATATGCCGGCTCGCTGCTGCTCTTCAGCGCCGTGTCCATGCTCGCGCTCTACGCGATGCAGCGCCTGCAAGGCCTTCTGCCGTTCAACCCGCAGGGCTTCGGCGGCGTCGCGCCGGACCTGGCCTTCAACACCGCGGCGTCATTCGCCACGAACACGAACTGGCAGGCGTACGGCGGCGAATCGACGATGAGCTACTTCACGCAGATGGCCGGCCTCGCGTACCAGAACTTCGTGTCCGCTGCGGCCGGCATGGCGGTGGCGATCGCGCTCATCCGCGGCATCGCGCGCCGCGAGCAGCAGACGATCGGCAACTTCTGGGTCGACCTCGTGCGCGCGTCGCTCTGGGTGCTGTTGCCGATCGCGATCGCGGGCGCGCTGTTCCTTGTCTCGCAGGGTGTCGTGCAGAACCTGAAGGCCTACGACACCGTGCAGACGCTCGAAGGCGCCAGACAGGTCATCGCGCAGGGCCCGGCGGCGTCACAGGAAATCATCAAGCAGTTCGGCACGAACGGCGGCGGCTTCTTCAACGCGAACAGCGCACATCCCTTCGAGAACCCGACGCCGCTCTCGAACTTCCTCGAGGTGCTCGGCATCTTCGCGATCTCGTCGGGCTTCACGTACACGCTCGGCTCGATGACGGGCTCGCGACGGCACGGCTGGGCCGTCTG
This sequence comes from Vicinamibacterales bacterium, assembly GCA_035547155.1. GTDB lineage: Bacteria > Acidobacteriota > Vicinamibacteria > Vicinamibacterales > SCN-69-37 > CAZNMF01. The sequence goes on along the minus strand of DASZVJ010000160.1, from coordinate 8,950 downwards.
GGGCGCGATGGCGTTCCTGTTCCTCGCAGGCGTAACCGTGGCCTATTGGGCGGAGGCGAAGGGCAACCCGCTGCTCACGGCGGCCGGCGCGAGCCAGGCCGTCACGGATCTGTCGCCCGGCGGAAACATGGAAGGCAAGGAAGTCCGCTTCGGCATCGCGAACACGGCACTCTTCGCGACGGCCACGACCGATGCGAGCTGCGGCGCGATCAACGGGTGGCACGACTCGTTCACGCCGATCGGCGGTCTCGTGCCTCTGGCCAATATCCAGCTGAGCGAAGTGGTCTTCGGCGGCGTCGGCGCGGGGATGTACGGCGTGCTCGTCTACGTGATTCTCGCCGTGTTCATCGCCGGGCTCATGGTGGGCCGCACGCCGGAATATCTCGGCAAGAAGATCCACGCCTTCGAAGTGCAGATGGCGATGCTGACCGTGCTGATCTTCTCGCTGCTGATTCTGACGTTCACGGGGATCTCGTCGGTCTCGCCGGGCTTCGGCACGTCGAGCATCTACAACGCAGGCCCGCACGGGTTGTCCGAGCTGCTCTACGCATACTCGTCGGCGGCCGCCAACAACGGATCCGCCTTCGGCGGTCTCAGCGTCAACACGCGTTGGTACAACACGACGCTCGGCCTGACGATGCTCTTCGGTCGGTTCTTCATGCTCGTGCCGCCGCTGGCCATCGCCGGCAGCCTGGCGCGCAAGAAGCAGATTCCGCCGTCGCTCGGCACGTTCCCGGTCACGACGCCGCTGTTCACGACGCTGCTCGTCGGCGTGATCGTCATCGTCGGCGCGCTGACGTTCTTTCCCGCGCTGAGCCTCGGACCGATCGTCGAGCACTTCCTCATGACCCACGGGCAGGTGTTCTGATGGCGCCGCACACGCAGACACGATCGATCTCGATTTGGGATCCGCACCTCGTCAAGCGCGCGATCCGGGACGCCGTCCGCAAGCTGCACCCGCGGACGATGGCGCGGAATCCCGTCATGTTCGTCGTGGAGATCGGCAGCGTCCTCACGACGTGGCGGCTGATCCAGGACGCGCTCTCCGGCCGCAGCGGTTTGGGCTTCGAGATCCAAATCACGTGCTGGCTCTGGCTGACCGTGCTCTTTGCGAACTTCGCCGAGGCGATGGCCGAGGGCCGAGGCAAAGCGCAGGCGGACACGCTGCGCAAGGCCAGAACCGAGACGATGGCGAACCGGATCGCGGGCAACGGCACGCAAGAAGCCGTCCCCGCATCGAGCCTGCGGCGCGGCGACACCGTCATCGTGCACACCGGCGAGCTCGTCCCTGGCGACGGCGAGATCGTCGAAGGCGTCGCCTCCGTGGACGAATCGGCGATTACGGGCGAATCCGCGCCGGTCATCCGTGAATCCGGCGGCGATCGCTCCGCCGTCACTGGCGGCACGCGCGTGATCTCCGACTGGATTCGCGTCCGCATCACGTCCGATCCCGGCCACACGTTTCTCGATCGCATGATCGCGCTCGTCGAAGGCGCGGAACGGCAGAAGACGCCGAACGAAATCGCGCTCAACATCCTGCTGGCCGGACTGACGATCGTCTTCCTCATCGCCGTCGTGACGCTGCAGCCGTTCGCGGTGTACTCGGGCGCGCCGCAGTCGATCTTCGTGCTCATCTCGCTGCTGGTGTGCCTGATCCCGACGACGATTGGCGGGCTGCTCTCGGCCATCGGCATCGCCGGGATGGACCGCCTGGTTCGACACAACGTCCTGGCGATGTCGGGTCGATCAGTCGAGGCCGCGGGCGACGTGCACACGCTGCTGCTCGACAAGACAGGCACGATCACGCTGGGCAATCGTCAGGCGACGGAGTTCATTCCGGTGCCCGGGATCTCGGCGGCGGAGCTGGCCGACGCGGCGCAGCTCTCCTCGCTCGCAGACGAGACCCCGGAAGGCCGATCGATCGTGGTGCTGGCCAAGGAGAAGTACGGCATCCGCGGCCGCGAGGTTGGCGACAAGGACACGATCTTCGTGCCGTTCTCGGCGCAGACGCGCATGTCCGGCATCGACGTCGACGGCCGCGAGATCCGGAAGGGAGCGGCCGACGCGATCGCGACCTATGTTGCCGCGCATGGCGGCACGGCCGGGCCCGAGCTGCACGCCATCGTCGATCGCATCTCGCGCGCCGGCGGTACGCCGCTCGTCGTGGCCGAGCGGAATCGCGCGCTTGGCGTCGTGCACCTCAAGGACGTCGTCAAGGGCGGCATGCGACAACGGTTCGACGCGCTGCGGGCGATGGGCATCCGGACCGTGATGATCACGGGCGACAACCCGCTCACGGCGGCGGCGATCGCGGAAGAGGCCGGCGTCGACGACTTCCTGGCGCAGGCCAAGCCCGAAGACAAGATGGCGCTGATCAAGCGCGAACAGGCGAGCGGCAAGCTCGTCGCAATGACGGGCGACGGCACGAACGACGCACCGGCGCTCGCGCAGGCCGACGTCGGCGTCGCGATGAACACGGGCACGCAGGCGGCCAAGGAAGCCGGCAACATGGTCGACCTCGACTCGAATCCGACGAAGCTCATCGAGATCGTCGAAATCGGCAAGCAGCTGCTCATCACGCGCGGCGCACTGACGACGTTCTCGATCGCCAACGACGTCGCGAAGTACTTCGCGATCATCCCGGCGATGTTCCTCGGCACGTTCCCGCTGCTCGGCGCGCTGAACGTCATGGGGCTCAGGACGCCGCAGTCCGCCATCCTCTCGGCGGTGATTTTCAACGCGCTGATCATCGTCGCGCTCGTGCCGTTGGCGCTGCGCGGCATCCAGTACCGGCCCATCGGCGCGGCCGCGCTCTTGCGCCGCAATCTCCTGATCTACGGCGTCGGCGGCGTCATCGTCCCGTTCATCGGGATCAAGATCGTCGACGTCATCATCACGGCCCTTCGACTGGCGTAGGAGTGCCCCAATGAATGTCGCTCGCAATCTCGTTGTTGCCGCGCTGATGACGCTCGTGACCACGGTCGTGCTCGGCGTGATCTATCCGCTGGCGATCACAGGCATTGCTCAAGTTGCGTTTCCCGATCGAGCCAACGGGCAGCTCGTCAGCCGCAACGGCACGGTCATCGGCTCGCGCCTCATCGGTCAGGGGTTTGCCGCGCCGGAGTACTTCCACTCGCGTCCATCGGCCACGGCGACGCCGTACGACGCCGCCAATTCCGGCGGCAGCCAGTACGGACCGACGAACAAGAAGCTGATCGATGCGGTGAAGGCCAACGTCGAGGCGGCACGACAGGACAATCCCGGCGCACCGGTTCCCATCGATCTCGTGACGGCATCCGCCTCAGGCGTCGATCCGCACATCTCTCCGGCCGCCGCCGACTTTCAAATCCCGCGCGTGGCGCGTGCGCGAAAGACGACCGAGGCGAACGTGAGACGTCTTGTCGAGGCCTACACCGAAGGACGACAGCTGGGATTTCTCGGCGAGCCGAGAGTCAACGTGCTCGAGCTGAACCTCGCGCTCGATCGCGAACAGCCGCTCGCCGACTCGCAGTAGCTGAGGTGATTCCTGCTTGCCTGGAGGACGCGCGTGATCTCGATTTGTCCCGCGACCGAAGGGATGACGATGCTGACGTTCTTCGACCGCCGGTCTCAACGGCATCTGATCGTCGTTGTCGCTGTCGTGGCGATCGCCGCGGGCCTGCTGGTCGTCGCCCCAGCCTTCGTCGGATTTGCCAGCGCAGTGGTTGCGGCGGTGATGTGGTGCCGCTGGCTCGAGCGGCACAGCGTCGACACAGAGGCCGACGAGCCGTCGGACGTCAGCGCGAGCTCACCTGCTCCGCCGCTTCGCGAACCAGCAGTCCCATCTTCGGATGCGACGGCTCGAACGCCGGCTCGACGTGATGACGGCGAAGCTCAGCCGAGGCGGACGGGCCGATCGACGCGATGATCGCGTGGCCGAGCCCTTCACGCACGCGCGTCTCGAGGCCCATCTGCTCCACGACGCGCCAGAAGTGCACGAACTGGACGCCTGAGGTCACGATGACGACGTCGACGTCGCCGCGCGCGACAGCGTCAGCGGCGTCGCGCAACGGCTGCACGTCCTCCGGCAGGGCCCACTGATACGCCTGCACGGCCGTCACGTCGGCGCCGCGCGCGCGCAGCGCGTCGAGCAGCTCGACGTTCGAGACGCCGTATTCCTGCACCGCGATCCGCTTACCGGAGATCGGCCACGAGGCCTCGCGCGCTTTCGCGTCCAGCGCTGCGATCAGCTCACGCCACGTGTTGGGCTCGGGCGCATTGACCCAGACAGGCACCTGCAGCTCGCGCAGGACGGCGACCGGTTTGGGGCCGCGCGCGACGACGTGGGTGCGCGAGAGCGCGCGAAGGAACGATTCGCGAAGGCCCGCGCGATCGACGGCCGCCACGAGCGAACGGACACCGACGCCAGTGAGGAAGATCACGGCATCGAAGCGGCCGCCGGCCAGCGCGTGCGCAAGCTCGAGCGCCGCCGCGTCAGAGTCGTTCGGCACTTCGCGCATCGCCGGCGCGACGAGGGGCCGGCCGTCGAACGTCGCGATCAGCGTCTCGATCTCCTTCGCGCGGCGGCTCTCGAACGCCAGCACGCGGCGTCCGCCGAAACTGGGCGTGCTCATCGGAGCAGCCTATCATCCGCCGTCGCGGCTCAGACGCACCTCGTCGCCGATGATGATCGCCTCGGCGATCTCTTTCTTCGTTTTTCTCCGCTGACGGCTCTGACGTTGGATCGTGACGTACGCTTCTTCCTCTGTCAGGCCGAGCTCGCGCTGCAGAATACCCTTCGCGCGATCGATGACCTTGCGCTCCTCGAGACGCTCCGACAGCTGGCTGTTCTCGGCCTCGAGCCGCGCCATCTCGATCTCCGCGCCGACCAGGAAGCCGACCATCGAGATGATCTGCACTTCGCGCTGGCTGTGCGCGTGCGGCTGACGATGCTGCACGTTGATGACGCCGACGAGCTTGCCGCGCGAGAGCACGGGCACGGACAGGAACGCCTCGTAGCGATCTTCCGGCAGCTCGTTGAAGAGCTGGAAGCGCGAGTCCTCGAACGCGCGCGTGCCGACCACGACCGGCTGCCGGTGCTCGGCGACCCAGCCCGTGATGCCCTGTCCGACGCGCAGCTTCAGGCGATCGACGAGATCGGGATGCGGTGTCTTCGACGCGCGCAGCACGAGATCGTTCTGCTCGAGCACGTAGACGAAGCACGAGTCGCAGTGGACGACGCTCGTGACGAAATGGACGACGCGCGAGAGCACGGCGTGCAGCGGATCGGCCGCGGCGATGCGGCTGCCGATCTCGTGCAGCAGGTCGATGTCCGTCTTGGACGGTGCGGCGGAGTCGATGTCGACGACTTTCGGTTGCATGATGTCGCTCAGGCGGCTTCGCCTGCCTCCTTGGATGTCAGCGTCGCGGGCACGCCGACGACGATGACGCCGTTGTCGACGAAGGTCGGATACGTCTGCACGCACTGCGTGACGTCGGCCGGCCGATCGATCCGGCCGTTGATGAGATTGATCCGCCACGCGTGCAGCGGACAGACGACGGTGTCGCCGGAGACGATGCCGTCGGCGAGCGGGCCGCCCTTGTGCGGGCAGCGATTGTCGATCGCGATGAAGCGGTGGCCGAGATTGAAGATGGCGATCTCGTGACCCGCGACGGAGACCGACCGGCCTTCGCGCGGCGGCACGTTCTCGACGGGCGTGATCCAGATCCAGCAGCGTTCGTTCATATCAGCACCTTGTCGACGGGCTCGAGCGGCGTGAACTGCGTCGGATGGAGCGGCGCGGCGCCCTCCTCCCATGCGTCGTGCGAGCGCGCTTTCGATTTGTGGAAGCGATCGAGCAGCGCAAACCGTGTGGCATCGGGCGCGTAGACCGTGTCCTTGCGGATCTTCTCGATGCCGGTCCGCTCGACGAAGTCGTACGTCCGCTCGAGATAGTTCGCGTTCTCGCGGTAGTACTGGAAGAAGAGCTGCGCCGCCTCCAGCGCCTGCTCCGTCGTCTCGACCGTGGTGAGGAGATCGGCCTTGCGGACGCTCTTCCCGGCGGCGCCGCCGACGACGACCTGCCAGCCGCCTTCCTGACCGATGAGGCCGATGTCCTTGACGGTGGCTTCGGCGCAATTGCGCGGGCAGCCGACCGTGGCCATCTTCACTTTGTGCGGCGTGAAGAGGTGCTCGAAACGCCGCTCCATCTCGATGCCGGCCGCCGTCGAGTCCTGGGTGCCGAACCGGCAGAACTCGGTGCCGACGCACGTCTTCACCATGCGCACGCCCTTCGTGTACGCCTGGCCGGACGGCATGCCGAGATCGGCCCACACGAGGGGCAAGTCCGCCTTCTTCACGCCGAGCAGATCGATCCGCTGGCTGCCGGTGATCTTCACCATGCGGACGCTGTACTTCTCCGCGACGTCCGCGATGCGTCGCAGCTCGGACGGACTGGTGACGCCGCCGCGAATCCGCGGAATGACGGAGAACGTGCCGTCCTTCTGGATGTTCGCGTGCACGCGATCGTTGATGAAGCGCGCCGAGCGATCCTCCTCGTGATCGCCGCACCAGAGCATGTCGAGCATGTAGCTGAGCGCGGGCTTGCAGACCTCGCAGCCGCGGCCGTTGCCGTAGATGTCGAGGACTTCCTGGACCGATCGCAGACGCTGGCTGCGAAGGATCTCGCGCAGCTTGTCCTCGGAGAACGGCACGCAGCCGCAGATGACGCGCTTGGCCTCCTCTTCGAACTCCGGCGCCACCGCGCGCAACAGATCCTGGCAGAGCTTCGTGCAGCTGCCGCAACCCGTGCTCGCACGCGTCGTCTCTTTCAACTGCGAGAGCGTGTTCACGCCTTGCGTGTGAATCGCGTGGATGATCGCGCCCTTGGTGACGCCGACGCAGCCGCAGATCGTTGCGGTATCGGACATCTCGGCGACGTCGTGCCCCGCATCGGCCGAAGACGGCGGGAACAGCAGATGCCGGCGCTGATCGCTGACGTCCGCGTCCGTCCGCATCCAGTCCATGTAGCGGTGACTGTCCGACGTGTCGCCGACGAGAATCACGCCGGCAAGCTTGCCCTGCTGGACGACGACCTTCTTGTAGACGCCCATGCCGGGGTCTTCGTATCGCACGGGCTCGCAGCCGTCGGCCTCGGCCCATTCACCGGCGGAGAACACGTCGACGCCGGCGATCTTCAGCTTCGCCGCCTGGAGCGTGCCCGCGTACGTCGGTCCCTTCTTGCCGGCGATCGTCGCGGCGAGCACTTTGCCCTGCTCGAGCAGCGGAGCAATCAGGCCGTAGCACACGCCGTTGTGCTCGACGCACTCGCCGACCGCGAAGATGTCGGGATTCGACGTCTCCAGATAATCGTTGACGACGACGCCGCGCTTGACGGTGAGGCCGGCGCGCTGCGCGAGCTCGACGTTCGGACGAATGCCGGCGGCGACGACGACCAGATCCGCGTCGATCCGGCTGCCATCGCTGAACGCCACGCCGGTGACCCGATCGTCGCCGAGAATCGCCGACGTCCTGCGCTCGAGCAGCACGTTGACGCCGAGCGCCTTCACCTTGTCGAGCAGATACGAGCCGCCCGTGAGGTCGAGCTGACGCTCCATGAGCGTGGACGAGATGTGCACGACGGTGACGTCACAGCCCTGCACCTGCAAGCCGCGCGCGGCCTCCAGCCCGAGCAGGCCGCCGCCGATGACCACGGCCTTCACGCCGCGGCCGGATCGGCGCAGCAGCTCGCGCGTGTCGTCGAGCGTGCGGAACACGAAGACGCCGTCGAGATCGACGCCCGCGATCGGCGGAATCCAGGCCGAGCTGCCCGTCGCCAACAGGACCTTGTCGTACGCCATCGTCGTGCCGTCATCGCCGGTGACCGTCTTGGCAATCGGATCGAGATCGATGACGCGAACGCCGACGCGCAGGTCGATGCCGTGGCGGGCATACCACTCGCGCGAGTTGAGGATGATGTCGTCGTCGTTCTTCTCGCCGGCCAGGACGGAGGACAGCAGGACGCGGTTGTAGTTGACGTGCGTCTCGTCGCCGAACACCGTGATCTGAAACGGCGGATCGTATTTCAGGATCTGCTCGACGCAGCCGATGCCGGCCATGCCGTTGCCGACGACCACCAGGCGTTCCATGACATCGCTCCTCGCCATCGGTGGATCGCCAGCGCCGCGCGCGCAAGGGCGCGCCTGTGCGGACGATCCAGATTCGACGTGACGGAGCCCCTCGACGTGGAGTGGTCCGAGTCCGGAAGCGGAGCCTTGCGGCCCCGCGAGGGCGCGATTCGCGGTCTCGGCGAAATCGCTGCACACGACGATACACGTTCGATGCGACGCGAACAAGATCACGTAGCCACACAGAAATGTCGGACGGACGCGATTCCGCACATTCGTGTCTTCGTGACGCACGAAGCTGTGCAGATCACGGTTTCCCGCCGGGCATTTCGACTCGAGGCGCGCGCGTCCCCACGCGCGCCGCAGCGCCGCTCGATGCCCGTGTTCCACAGAATCGTTGAGCGAAAATATTTGCTGACATTTCTGTCCAGCCCGCAGCACGGCAAATGCGCTCGCGACGCCCGCGCAAACCGCTCACACGCAAGGAGCTACCGTGCGATCCCCGCCGGACGCGCGACTGGGGAACGGTCCTTGCACGGCAGCACCACCAACCGGCCTCGACGCCGATGCCCACGCTGGCAGTCCTCGAGAGGGTCCGCTCCACGCGAGCGGACGCGCTCGAATCACACGTCGATCTTCGATGAGGGCTGCGATGACGCACACACAGATCGCTCTCGTGCAATCCACGTTCGCGACGATCGCGCCACAGGCGGATACGGTCGCGACACTGTTCTACTCCCGGCTCTTCGACCTCGATCCGAGCCTGAAGCGGATGTTCTCGAGCGACATGACCGAGCAGGGACGCAAGCTGACGACCATGCTGGCGCTCGCCGTCAACAGTCTC
>DASZVJ010000159.1:0-2459 GCA_035547155.1 Vicinamibacterales bacterium | reverse complement strand
GCTGAATCTCGTAGATGAGCAGCCCGCGGCCGATCGCGTGCAGGCGGCCGCTCGGCACGAACAGGCTGTCGCCCGCGTGCGCAGCGACGTGATGCACGCAGCCGGCGACGGTGCCGTCGGCCAACGCGCGCTCGAAGCCTTCGCGCGTTACGCCCGCGCGCAAGCCAGCGTAGATGCGCGCGCCAGGATCGGCGTGCGCGACGTACCACATCTCCGTCTTCGGCTCGCCGCCGAGCGTCTCCGCGACGCTCGCGGGCGGATGCACTTGAATCGACAGATCGTCCGAGCAGTCGAGAATCTTGATCAGCAACGGGAATCGCGCAGACTCAGATTCCGCGAGCAACCCACCGAAGACCTCGGCGCGATGCTGCGTCCACAGCTCGTGCAGCGACGTGCCAGCCCACGGCCCCGACGCGACGAGGCTCTGATCGCGCTCGCGATCGACGAGCTCCCACGACTCGCCGTACGGCTGCGCATCGGGCAGCATGCGTTTGAGAACGGAATCGAGACGGCGTCCGCCCCAGACGCGCGTGTGGTAGTGGGGCGTGAAGTGAAGGAGATGGTCGAACCGCACGCGGAAACTATAGTCCGCGTGCGGTCCGTGGAATCATGTCGAGGCGCCTGTGCAGCCGCCTCGCCAGTCTTACGAGTAGAACTCGACGACGAGCTGCAGCTCGATGGGGAACGGCACGTCGGTCGCGCCCGGCAGGCTCACGAGACGCGCCGAAAGCGCGTTCGCATCGACCGACAGCCAGTCCGGCGCCGCGAGGACCGCGCCGCCGACTTCCTGCTGCTTGCGCACGGCCGTCTCGCCGCGCGTGCCGTGCACGCCGATGACGTCGCCCTGATCGAGACGCGCCGACGGATAGCTCAGCCGCTTGCCGTTGACGCTGATGTGGCCGTGCGAGACGAGCTGCCGCGCGGCGGGAATCGTGCGCGCAAAGCCGGAGCGGAACACGAGGCTGTCGAGACGGCACTCGAGCAGTTGCACGAGCGTCTCGACGGCGTTGCCGCGCCGGCGCGCCGATTCGGCGGCGACCTGGCGGAGCTGCCGCTCCGACACGCCGTAGTGCGCGCGCAGCTTCTGCTTTTCCTTCAGCCGGAGACCGTAGTTCGACGCGGTCTTGCGCTTGCGCGCGCCGTGCTGCCCCGGCGGCGTCGGCCGCTTCTCCATCGTCTTCGCGGACAGGCCTGGAAGATTCACGCCGAGCGCGCGGAGCACGCGAACACGGGGACCGGTGTAACGAGCCATCACTCTACCTTTCGAATCGAATCACTGCGCGGACCACCAACACGCGCAAAGCATATGATGATACCCCACCTGACTCTCGACTGGAAATCGCACCGGCCATGGCTCACTCGCCCCGAAGCGTGACCGCCGGATCGACGCGCACGGCCCGGCGCGCCGGCACCCACGTCGCCAGCCCGGCCGCGACGATCAACACACCGGCGACAAGCGCGTAAGCCATTGGATCGAAAGGGCTCAGGCCGTACAGGAACCGTCGCATCACGATCGCGGCCATGACCGCGAGGCCACCGCCAGCCGCGACGCCCACCATCACCGGCGTCCGCGCATTCGCCAGAACCAGGCTGAGGACGTGCGCCGTGCGCGCACCGAGCGCCAGGCGAATGCCGATCTCCTTCCGCCGCTCCTCGACCGCGAAGGCAAAGGCGCCGCACGCGCCCGCTGCGGCGAGCACGAGGCCGAGGCCGCCGATCGCCCACGCGATCCAGCCGGCCGTCAGCGCGCCGTTGAGCGATTCGCGCACGTTGTCGGCGAGGGGTCGTACAACGAGCGTGACATCGGGATCGATCGCCATTGCGGTCGCCTGCACTGCCGAGATCGCCGCGGGCGTCGATGTGCGCACGAGCACGACCGGCAGGACGCCGTTCGTGCGTTGATAGACAACGGGCTCGATCTCGTTCGGCGAACGGACCGGCACATCAGCCGCGACACCGACGATCGTGTGTGGCGCCATCGCCGCGCCGAAGCCGGCAAGCACGACTTTCCCGATCGGATCGTCGCCGCCCCACATCTGACGCGCGGCCATCCAGCTCACCACCAACTCGCGGCGATCGTCGTCATCGCTGAGCGTGCGGCCGGCGATCAGCGTGATCCCGGTGACGTCGAAGTAGTTGGCGGAGATCGATCGAGACGCGAACATCACGGTCGATCCGTTCGACACGTCAGGATGGCGCACCATGATGACGCTGCGGCGATCCACGAACGGCGGATCATCAGCGAATGCGAGCGCCGGGAGTCCCGCTCGTGCGCTCTGCTCGCGCAACGCGCGATAGAACGCCGCGCGTCGCGGCAGCGGCGATCCGGAAGGAAAGCGCGCCGAAATCGTCTGAATTTCCGACAAAGGAAATCCTGGATCGATCGCGAGCGCGTGCGAGATCGAGCGCGTGAGCAGGCTGGCGCCGAGCAGCAGCATCGTCGCGAGCGCGATCTGCGT
>DASZVJ010000158.1:0-12344 GCA_035547155.1 Vicinamibacterales bacterium | reverse complement strand
CACCGGTTTCCGGAGACGGAGGTCCTGCTCGACGATCGGCCGGTGCCGTACGCGAAAGAGCTCTGGCTGCCGTTGATCTGGTTGCTGATTTGGTGAGCGTGCGGGAGCGGCGAGGACCGGAGGCGGGGGAGGTTGAGGGACCGGCGCTCCGGGCACCGGTCCCCCAAGGTGGCTTAGCTCGGCTTGGTGACGTTGCCGGCCTGCGGGCCCTTCGGGCCGTCGACGATCTCGAACTCGACCTGCTGGCCTTCTTCGAGCGTCCGGAAGCCGGAGCCCTGAATCGCGGAGAAGTGCACGAACACGTCGTTGCCTCCCTCGCGTTCGATGAATCCGTACCCCTTCGCGTTGTTAAACCACTTGACCTTACCGGTGATACGCATACTACTTGCCTGCCTTACGAGACACGCGACGGAAGCCGCCGCGTCTACCCCCCACCGCGTCCGCGGCGAGCACGGTGGAGTACAAAAAAAGACCGCAACACGCGGTCTTTACGAACGACGCCGGCCCGCCCAACGTCAACGCGCGACTATACACACGCCCTCCATGGCTGTCAAGCGCGAGCGGGCCGTATGGGTGTCGAGGTTTGACCACTTGATTTGTAACCTATCGATGGTTCGGCCAAATGGTGTTTTGGAACGGGGAGTGACATGCGGGCGTTGCTGAGTGTGTCGGACAAGACGGGACTGGTGCCGTTTGCGACCGAGCTGGTCCGTCGCGGGTGGGAGCTCGTGTCCACGGGCGGCACGGCGCGGGCGATTGCGGGCGCGGGACTGCCGGTCATTGGCATCTCGGAGGTGACCGGCTTCCCGGAGATGATGGACGGCCGCGTCAAGACGCTGCACCCCAAGGTCCACGGCGGCATCCTGGCTCGCCGCCACCGCGACGACGACCGCGCGTCGATGGCCGAGCACGGCATCGTCGGCATCGACCTCGTCGTCGTGAACCTGTATCCCTTTGCCGAGGCCGCGGCAAAGCCGAACCTGGCGTTCGCGGACTTGATCGAGGAGATCGACATCGGCGGCCCGAGCCTCGTCCGCGCCGCCGCGAAGAACTTCACGGACGTCCTCGTCGTCGTCGAGCCAGACGATTACCCGCGCGTGCTCGAGGCGCTCGATCAACCTCACGGGCCGTCCGGCGCGTTTCGATTCGATCTCGCCCGTCGTGCGTTCGCGCATACGGCGGCCTACGACCAGACGATCGCCACGACCCTGGCCGCGGTGCGCGTCGACGAAGTGAATGGGCAGTTCCTGCGCGATCCGGCGCCGGAGCCCGAGCTGCTGCCGGCGATCTGGCGTCCGCATCTCACGAAGATCAAGAACCTGCGCTACGGCGAGAACCCGCATCAGATCGGTGCGTGGTACGCGGAGAGCGAGACGGGCTTCGGCGATGCGACCGTTCACCAGGGCAAGGAGCTGTCGTTCACGAACCTGCTCGATCTCGATGCGGCCGCGCGCATCGTGCTCGAGTTCGACGAGCCGGCGGCGGCCGTGATCAAGCACACCAATCCGTGCGGCGCCGCGACCGGCGCGACGCTCGCCGAGGCGTATCTGCGCGCGCGCGAGGCCGATCCGCTGTCCGCCTTCGGCGGCATCGTCGGGCTCAATCGTCCGATCGACGAAGAGACGGCGCGTCTGCTGACGGGGACGTTCATCGAAGCCGTGGTCGCCCCCGGGCTCAGCCATCCCGAGCGCGTGCTGCCGATCCTCGCGACGAGAGCGAATCTCCGCGTGGTAACGACGACGTTCGATGGGGGAGGGCCCGCGCGAGACGTGCGATCGATCATGGGCGCGTGGCTGGTCCAGGCGCAGGATCGCGTCGCCGAGGCGCGCGAGCGCTGGCCGGGACACGAGCTCGTGCGCGTCGTGACGAAACGTCAGCCGACGCCAGAGGAGTGGACCGCGCTCCGGTTCGCGTGGCGCGTCTGCGCGCACGTGAAATCGAACACAGTCATCTTCACCGGACCGGACGTGACCGTCGCCGTCGGCGCGGGGCAGATGAGCCGCGTCGATGCCGTGAAGACCGCGATCATGAAAGCCGGCGACAAGCTGCGCGGCACCGTCGCCGCGTCCGACGCGTTCTTTCCGTTCCGCGATGGTCTCGATGCGATCGCGCAGGCCGGCGCGACGGCGGTCGTTCATCCAGGCGGATCGGTGCGCGACGCGGAAGTCATCGCCGCGGCTGACGAGCACGGAATGGCGATGGTCCTGACCGGTCATCGGCACTTCCGCCACTGATGAAACTCCAGTTGACTGGAAACCGGGTTTCGTAAGAAATCGGGTTTCGTTCGAGCCCGTTTCCAGGACATGACTGATTCCCGTTCATCGACGCGCGTCTTCGGCCTGCTGCTCGTACTGGCGCTGCCGGTGCTCTTTCTCTGGCTCGGCGCCAACTCGATTTGGGACGCGAACGAGGCGTTCTACGTCGACACGCCGCGGCAGATGGTGCGGACGGGCGACTACGTCACGCCGATGTTCAACGGCGCTGAGCGGCTGAACAAGCCGGTCCTCAGCTACTGGATCGTCGCCGGGCTGTATCGCGCCTTCGGCACGTCGGTGGCGATCGAGCGCGTCGGCATCGCGCTCGGCGTGCTTGCAATCGTGCTCGCGGCGCTGCTCATCGGCCGCGCGCTGCGATCGACGGCGACGGGCCTGCTGGCCGCGCTGATGGTCGTTACCGCACCGCGCGTCGTGCTGTGGGGGCGCCGGATCTTCATCGACGTCTACATCACCGCGTTCATGTCGCTCGCGCTCGCGTGCTTCGTGCTGGCGGTGCGCTATCCGCGGCATCGGCGGCGATTTCTGCTGTGGATGTACGTCGCGATTGGATTGGGCGTCCTGACGAAAGGCCCCGTCGCCATCGTCCTGCCCGGCGTGGTCTGCGCGTTGTGGCTCGCGATCGAGCGACGCTGGTCCGACGTGCGCCGGCTGATGATCCTGCCCGGGCTCGCGATCGTGATCGCGTTCGTCGCGCCCTGGTACGTCGCGCTCGTGCAGCGGCATGGCTGGTCGCCGGTCACCAGCTTCTTCGTCGGAGAGAACCTCGATCGCTTCACGACGGCCATGCAGCCGGATCAGCGGCAGTTCTGGTTCTACCTGCCGGTGCTCTTCGGCGATCTGTTTCCGTGGGCGCCGCTGCTCGTCGTGCCCCTGTTCATCGCGTGGCGGCGGCGTGTGGACGACGCGCTGCCGGCGCAAGCGGCGATCCGGCATCTGCTCTGGCTCTGGATCGTCGTGATTGCGGGCGCCTTCTCGCTGTCGCAGACGAAGCAGGATCTCTACATCTTTCCAGTGACGGCGGCGGTCGCCGCGCTCGTCGCCGACGCGCTCGTCGCGTCGGGCTTCGGACGTGAGAGCCGCGCCCTGCGCATCCTGACGATCGCGGTTGCGCTCGCATCAGCCGCGGCCGGCGGCGTCGTGATTCGCTATTTCGGTAGCGGCGGCTACTATGCGCTCGACGGCGCGCGGACGATCGGTCTGTTGCTGATCGCCGGCGGCGTCGCGTCGGCGGTCTTGAACATCGTGCGCCGGAACCAGGCCGCTGTCGTCGCGCTCGCGGCCGCGTTCGTGGCGTTCAACTACGTGCTCGCCGCGCGCACGCTCCCGTCGGTCGAGCGGCTGAAGCCCGTCGTGCCGCTTGCCAACGAATTCCGTGCGCGTGCGTCGGCGGACGCCGAGCTCGGCGCGTACGACTTCATGTTGCCGAGCCTCGTCTACTACGCCGATCGGCCCGTGCGGACGTTCGCGTCGCTCGACGAGGCGCGCGCGTTCTTCGCCGGTCCACGCGGCGCGTGGGCCATCATGGACGCGGACCGATTCGATGAATTGCAGCGCGCCGTGCCTTCCGTTTGCGCCGCGGCGCGGCGTCCGCGCCTCGATCCGAAGCTCGACGACGTGCTCGCCGGCCGTCCGCCTGGCGACGTCGTGCTCGCGACGAACGAATGCGGACGATGACAGAGACATCGGATCATCGGGACGTGTGCCGGGCGGCCACAGGGGGCCGCCTCTACGATGACGCCGGTGTAGGGGCCGCCCTTGTGGCGGCCCATCACGTTACCCGCTGATGCGCGGCAGGAACGGGCCGAACGCGAGGCGCGCGAGCATCAGGACGAGCCAGACGATCGCCGGAAACGCGGGGATCGCGCGATCGAGGCGCGCGACGCCGCGCGCGAGCGACGGCCACGCGCGCGCGGCGACGATCGCGCCGGCGGTCGCGATCGCGTAGTTCGCCGAGAACGCATAGCGCTCGGCGAACCGGCTCGCGGGCGCCAGCATCAGGACACACGTCACGGCGAACACGATCGCGAACGTGAGCCCACGGCGCGTGGCATCGGAAAGGCCGCGCCAGCGATCGCCGATCGTGCCGCGCCATTTCCACGCCGCCGCGACGAGCGCCAGTCCCCACGGCGCCGGATGCCACGCCATCCGCACGAGATAGAACCAGAGGTGCGCGCCAATCGTCGATCCCCCTTCGATCGGCGTCGCGATCGTGAGCGGCGCGAGCTGACGTCCCCAGTACGGTCCCCAGAACGTCTCGCCGGTGACGCGGAGATACAGCACGTCGTAGAGCCACGCGACGCCCAGCATCATCGCAAGACTCGCGACGCCCGAGACGATGGCCCGCCAGATCGAGCCAGGCGCACGGAGCGGATTGATCAGAATCCACCAGCCCGCGGCCAGCAGCGGGATCGCGACGAAGACGCCTTTCACGAGCAGGCCGGCCGTGAGCGCGACCGGCGCGATCCACCACCAGCGCCAGGATCGGCGCACCGCGTCGAAGCCGACGAGCGCGACGAGCAGACACACCAGCATCGGATATTCGTGGTTCGCGCGGATGCGGAAGATCGACGCCATCGGCATCACTTGCAGGAGCACGAGCACGAGCCTCGCGTCCTCACGCGACGTCAGCCGCAAGACGAGTGCGGCGATCAGCAACAGCGAGGCCAGACCGGCGGCAATACCGACGATGTACGCAGCCTGGATCGCGGGCACGCCGATCGCGCCGAGCAGCGTCGGCAGCGCCATCACGCCGATCGGATGCTCGCGGAACCAGCCCTCCATGTCCCAGTGGCCCCACCACTGCGGCGCGATCCAGTGCGAGGGCGGGCCAGCGGCGAGACGCTCGGACAGCGCCGCGTAGAGCGCGGAGTCGGGATCGTCGCTCGCGAATCGCGTGACGACGAGCAGGACGGAGACGATCGCGAAGCACAGCGTCCAGATCGCGATCTCGCGGCGCGAGAGGAGACGGGACATCAGTCGGGATGCGCGGCGATCGCTGCGGCGAGCTCCGGCGGCTGCACCGTGGCCGGACCGAAGCGCGCGACGACGAGTCCGGCCGCGGCGTTGGCGAGCCGCGCGGCGTCGAGCAGCGGCGCGCCGGCGGCAAGCGCCAGCGCCAGCACCGCGATGACCGTGTCGCCGGCACCGGTGACGTCGGCGACTTCGCGCGCGACGGCGGGCAGCGACGCTTCGACGGCCGGTGAGGCGGTCGCGTCGAAGATCCACATGCCGTGCTCGCCGCGCGTGATGAGCACGTTCGCGCCCGTGCGCTCGTGCAGCAGCCGCGCCGCGCGCGCGGCGTCGCTCGACGATCGAATCGTCGTCTGCGTCATCAGCTCGGCTTCGTGATGGTTCGGCGTGATGAGCGCCGCGCCGCGGTACCGCTCGGCCTGCGCGACTTTGGGATCGACCAGGAGCGGCGTGCGACGTTTGGCCGCTTCGTCGATCGCGGCCGCGATGATCGCGGGACAGACGACACCTTTGCGGTAGTCGGAGAGGACGGCTGTGTCACTGGCGGCGATGGCCGCGCGTGCGCTGGCGACGAGCACCGCGCAGGCATCGCCGGCGACGTCCGCGTCCGACTCGTGATCGATCCGCACGACCTGCTGATTGCGCGTCGTCACCACGCGCATCTTCTTCGTGGTCGGACGAGACGCGTCGGCGATCAGGCCGCGGTCGTCGAGACGGATCGTCGCGAGCTGTCGTCGCAGCTCGCCGGCGGCTGCGTCGGCGCCGACGAGACCGACGAGCGTGGCGAGGCCGCCGAGCGACGCGATGTTGTGCCCGACGTTGGCAGCGCCGCCGAGACGATATTCGTCGCGATCGAATCGTACGACCGGAACCGGCGCCTCGGGC
Organism: Vicinamibacterales bacterium; assembly: GCA_035547155.1. Taxonomy (GTDB): domain Bacteria; phylum Acidobacteriota; class Vicinamibacteria; order Vicinamibacterales; family SCN-69-37; genus CAZNMF01. The sequence goes on along the minus strand of DASZVJ010000158.1, from coordinate 6,213 downwards.
GAGATGCGATCGACCCGGCCGACGAGGAAGTGATCGAGCATCACGTCGCCGATGACGGCGACGGACCGGCCGTGAAAGCGCGCGAGGACGTCGTTGACGGTCGTCATCACGCGGCAGCCTCGACGCGCGCGTGCGATCCCGGCGCGCCAACCTGATATCGCGCCGCGTACGGAAGCGTGATCAAGCCAAGGAAGAGGAAGAGAAATTCCGAGTCGCCGAAGTTGTGCTCGAAGAGGCCGGCGATCAGCATCGCAATGACGGCTGCAAAGCCGGCGGCCGCGAGCGCCGGCGCCGGCCCGCGCCGCATCTGATCGAGCAGGCCGATCGCGGCGACGGCGACGAACCACAGCCACGCGGCCAGCGCCGGCAGGCCGCGCTCCGCCGCGAGCTGCACGACCACGTTGTGTAGGTGCGCGCGAGTCGAGCCCGGTTGATCGGCGGGATCGACGGCGTCCGCGCGTTTGTAGTGCGCGAGATATTCCTCCGGCACGCGGTTCGGTCCGACGCCGAAGAGCGCGTGATCGCGGATCATGGCGCCGCCGGATTTGATCATCGACACGCGGTCGCGATTCGTCGCGTTCGACGGGTCGAACACGTCGAGCGCGCGGCTGCGGACGGGCGCCACGGCTAGCGCGATGGCGAGCACGACCGGCACGGCGATGAGGAGACGCGGCCGGCGCACGACGAGCAGCGCGACGATGGCGGCCAGCGCGCCGAGCCAGACGTTGCGCGACAGCGTCACCGCCAGCGCGACGAGCATTGCCGGCACGGCGACGGCCGGCCACAGCCACTCGCGCTCGGCGAAGATCAGCTGGGCGGCAGCGGCGCAGAGCACGAGCATCAGGACGCCCGAGTACGTCATGTAGTGGCCGAGCAGGCCGTGGGGGCGGTTGTGGATCAAATAGTCGTAGCTCAGGTCGCCGACGACGATGCCCTGGACGATGCCCGCGAGCGCACTGACGCCGCCTACTGCGATGAGCGCGGTCAGCACACGCGGCGCGCCACGCGCCCCGACGACGCGCATCGCGATCGGCACGACGAGATAGAGCAGCAGCTGCTTGTCTTCATGCAAGCCGAAACGCGGCTCGGGCGAGAGCGCGGTGCTGACGAGTGTCCAACCGGCGAGCATCAGCAGCGGCACGAAGAACGGCGGCACGTTGGGGACGCGGCGATCGCGGATGACGAGCACGAGCCAGAGCAGCGCGCTGATGCCGAAGAGCGTCTCGGCGGCGGCGACCGACAACTGCACGAGCGCGAGGCTCGCGGTGAGCGTCCAGAAGGCCCACGTCTCGATCGGATCGTGCTCCTGAGGCAGTCGTGTGACGCGCGTGTCGGTCACGGCCGCGGCTCCAACAAGCGCTCGGCCGCGTCGCGTACGGCATCCGCGGACACCATCGAGAGACAGCGGAAATCGCCGGGCACGCAGGCACGTTGATCGCACGGCCGGCACGGCAGAGCGCCGGGTTCCACCGCCGCCGACGGAATTGCGTCGGATCGCCACGGCGCCGATCGCTCCGGCAGCGTCGGCCCGTAGATGCTGACGATCGGGACGTCGCTCGTCGCCGCGATGTGCATGGGCCCGCTGTCGCCGCCGACGAACAGCGACGCGCGATCGAGCAGCGCGCGCAGCTCCATCAGCGACAGCGACTCCGCGTCGACGATGCGCGCGGCGGCAGATCCAGCTCGCGCGCGCGCTTCCGTCCGGACGCGAGCCGCCGCGTCACGATCGGACGGGCCGGCCGTCACGAGCACCCAGCGATCGGCGTTCGCGCGGCACATGTCGGCGGCGACCGTCGCGAACGACGACTCCGGCCATCGACGAAAGGGATTGCCCGCGCTGACATGAAGGACGACGATCCGCGCACCTGCGGGGACGCCGAGCGCCGCGAGCGTCTGTGGCAGACGATCGCGAACGCGCGCGTCGACCGTCATCTCGACGCGATCGGTGTCGCGCGCCAGCGCGCGATCGAACGCCGGATCCACGACGCGAAGCAGATCCCACTGGTTCTCGACGGCGTGCCGCGGCCGGTAGCCCTTCGGGCGGTGTACCACGTCGGTGTACATCCAGGATCGTCCGGCAACATCGTAGCCCACCCGGCGGCGCGCTCGCGTCGCCCACGTCAGCCACGCGCTCCGCGGTCCGCCGTGCAGATCGATGACGAGATCGAACCGCTCGCGCCGCAGCGCGCGCGCGAGCTGCACGTCGTCGCGCACGCGGGCCCAGCCCCGGCTGTGCGTGGCGGTGATGATGTGCGAAAGATGCGGATTGACGCAGACGACCGGCGCAGCCGAGGCCTCGACGAGGTACGAGAGGCGGGCATCCGGATAACGCCGCCGGACGGCGCGCACGATCGGCGTCGTGAAGACGACGTCGCCGATCAGGCGCAGGCGGATGAGCAGGATGTTCAACGGCTCAGCCGTCGATCTTGGCCTCGTCGACGAGCATGACGGGAATGTCGTCTTTGATCGGATACACCCGGCGGCACGTGTCGCACTTGAGGCCCGCGCCATCCGGTGTGACGTGAACCGGCGTCTTGCAGACAGGGCACACGAGAATCTCGAGCAGCGCGGGATCGACGGCCATGCGCCTCACTATAGGGCAAGACGAACGCGGCCGGCGAGAGGATTACGGGCCGGGACCGCCCGTGTGCCACAATCGGAGGCAGGTTCATGGTCATGTCTGCATGGGTGTTGACTCTGGCGCTGCTGGCGCAGGCACAGGCGCCGCCGTCGGCCGACGCGATCGGCCAGGCGTACTTCCTCTATCTGCAGGGCCGCACGCTCGACGACAGCGAGGATCTCGCAGGCGCCGCCGCGAAGTATCGCGAGGCGTTGACGCTCGTGCCGAACGCCGCGGAGCCGCACGCCGAGCTGGCCGCGATTGCGGCGCAGCAGGGCAAGTACGCCGAGGCCGAGACCGAAGCGACCGAGGCGTTGCGGATCGCACCGGACAATCGCAACGCGCATCGCGTGCTCGGATTGGTGCAGGCATCGATGGCCCAGAGCGCGTCGCCCGAAGACGTGCGGCGCCGGCTGCTGACGAGCGCCGCCGGCCACCTTGCCCGCGTGATCGCCGACGGCACGCGCGATCCGCTGGCGCAGTTCACGCTTGGTGATCTCTACGTCCAGGCGGAGCGGTACCCGCAAGCAATCGAGGTGCTGAAGCAGTTCCTCCTCGATCGTCCCGACTACGCGCAGGCCGTCATGCTGCTCGTGCAGGCGTATCGCGCGAACAACCAGCCGGCCGAAGCCACGGCGCTGCTCGAGGAGTTCCGTCGGAGCACCGACGACACGTCTCCGGCCGCGAAGCTGCGCGCGATCGAGGAGCTCGAGCGGCGCGGCGCGTGGCGCGATGCGGCCGATGCGTGGACGGAAGTCGTCGCCACCGATCCCGGCAATGTGCTCTACCGCCTGCGCTACGCGACGGCGCTCGTCAACGCCGGCGACATCAACGGCGGCCGCAGCGTGCTCACCGAGGTGACGCACGATCGGCCGGAGGACATCTCCGCCTGGTATCTGTTGACGCAGGTCGAGGAGCGTGCGGGCCGTCTCGACGCGGCCGAGACGGCCGCCGAGCGCGTCGCGGCCATCGACAGCGCCGATCCGCGCGGGCCGCTCGCGCTGGCGTCGGTGCGCACGGCCCGCCGCGACTTCCGCGGCGTCGTCGCGGCGCTCGAGCCGCGCGTGAAGAAGGCGAGCGACGCTGATATCGCGTCCAGCGCATTCGCGGACATGGCGACGACGTTGGGCCATGCGTGGGAAGCGCTCGGCGACGGCAAGCAGGCGACGCAGGTCCTCGAGGACGCGCGCCGCCGCGCGCCGGACGATCGGCAGATCGCGTTCAGTCTCGCGGCGACGTACGATCGGACGCGCCAGTTCGATCGCGCCGAGCGTACGTTTCGCGACATCATCGCGGCCGACCCGTCGCACGCGCCGGCGCTCAACTACCTCGGCTACATGCTCGCGGAGCACGGCCGCAAGCTCGATGAAGCGGTCACGCTGATTCAGAAGGCGCTCGCGATCGACGCCGACAATCCGTCGTATCTCGACAGCCTCGGCTGGGCGTACTTCAAACAAGACAAGCTCGATCGCGCCACCGATCCGCTCGAGCGTGCGGCGGCCGCCGAGCCCGAGTCGTCGGTGATCCAGGAACACCTGGGCGATCTGTATTTCAAGTCGAAGCGCTACATCGAAGCGACCGCCGCGTACGACCGCGCCCTCGGCGGGGATCGCGACGGTCTCGACACCGACGCCGTGACCAAGAAGCGGGACCGGGCACGCCAGTTGTCCGGCCAGCACTGACGTGCGCGCCGCCGCGAGCGCGGCCACCGCGCGTTGGCGCACGGTGGTGTCGGCGGCCGTCTCCTCGCTGACGCTCGGCGTCGCCGGTTGCGCCAGCCACGGATTCATCAGGCCGGAGGGCCCGTCGCGGACGATTGCCGACGCGAGTGCGCTCTGGCAACAGGCAAGTGCGCCGTGCCAGTCGCTGACGACGTATCAGACGCAACTCCAGTTGTCGGGACGCGTGTCGGATCAGCCGATGGGCAGCTTGACGGTCGGTGTCGTCGCCACGCGCGCGGGCGAGATCGGCTTGGAGGCGCGTGCGTCCGGCTCGTCGGCATTCGTGCTCGGCGGACGCGCGGATCGCGCGACGCTCTGGCTGGCGTCCTCGCGGCGCGTCGTCGTCGATCGCGCCGACGCGATCGTCGACGCGCTGGTTGGTCTGCCGTGGGATCCGGAACGATTGATGGCCGTGCTGTCCGGCTGCGTGACGTTCGCCGGACGTGCGACGGACGCGCGCGAGTACGATGGCGGTATCACGGCGCTGCGATTTTCCGGCGGCGACGACGTCTACGTCGAGACGATCGCCGGGCGATCGTCGGTACGTGCGGCCGTCGTGGACGGCGTCGTCATTGACTATCGGCGCGCCGAATCCGGATGGCCGCAGCAGATCGCACTGCGCTCGGAGCCGGGGCGATCGCCGTCCGTCTCGTTGTCGATGCGCATCGACGTCGCCGTCCCGGATCCGGCGGCGAATCCCGATCAATTCGCCGTGGCGATCCCGCCAGGCGCCTCACCGATGTCGATCGACGAGCTGCGTGCGTCCGGGCCGCGCGGCCGCTGATCGGCGAGCCACCGTTCGCGGAGTGTGATTTTCGATGTCGTCGCGCACGCTCGTGCTTCGTCCGTCCGCCAAGATCAACCTGACGCTGCGCGTCGGCCCGCGCCGCGACGATGGCTTTCATGACGTGACGACGGTGCTGCAGTCGATTGCCATCGCGGACACCCTGACGGTGACGGCGCGGCCGGGCCCGTTCGGTCTGTCCAGCCGATCGCCGGGCGTGCCGGTCGATCGCAGCAATCTCGTCTGGCGCGCGGCCGAAGTGCTGTGGCGCGAGCGCGGACGGACCGGCGATCCGCGCGATGCGCACGTCAAGCTCGACAAGCAGATTCCCGTCGCCGCGGGTCTCGGCGGCGGCAGCGCCGATGCGGCCGCCGCGCTCGTCGCGCTCAACACGATCTGGAACGCGCGACGTCCCAGGCGCGCGCTGCTGGCGCTGGCTGCCGAGATCGGATCCGACGTGCCGTTCTTCCTGCTTGGTGGCACGGCGATCGGCCTCGGCCGCGGTGACGAGCTCTATCCCGTCGACGATGTCGCGAAGCTGGGTGTGATTGTGATCAAGCCGTCGTTCGGCGTGGCGACCGCGGACGCGTATCGCTGGCTGGACGAGGCGCGCGCGTCCGCGGCGGCGACGCCGGCGATGCGCGGTGCGGACATCGACGTCGGCTGGCCCACCGGCCCGGTCGCGCTCGCCAACGATCTCCAGGCGCCCGTCGCTGAACGGCATCCGATGATCACGGAGATGATTGACGCGTGCCTCAAGGAAGGCGCGTTGGGGGCGGCAATGTCGGGTAGCGGGTCGGCCGTCTTCGGCCTGTTTCCCGACGCCGTCGCACGCCGCGCGATCCGGCGTCTCCAGCGTCCCGACTGGCTCGTCCTGCTGACCCGCACGCTGACCCGCCACGAAGCCGGCCGCCGCATCGGCCTGTGATAGACTTCCGTGTTTGCAATAGGCCCGAAAGGGCCGACTAGGGCTGCGTGGCTGGGTGCGCGCGGTGGCCGGCGACCGGCGTGGTGGGGCGTGGCCAAGCGGTAAGGCGCGGGACTTTGGATCCCGTATTCGAAGGTTCGAATCCTTCCGCCCCAACCAA
>DASZVJ010000157.1:0-6804 GCA_035547155.1 Vicinamibacterales bacterium | reverse complement strand
ACCGGCGTGGTCAGGACCGCGACGGCCGCGGCCATCGTCAGCGAAGGTGAGAGCCGCATAGGCAGACTCTATTGCACTTTTCGCCGCGCCGGTCGATCATGCCGGACAGCCTCATCTCATGCTGGTCATCTCACGCATCCTCTGTCCTGTCGATCGATCCGACATCGCCAAGCGCGCGCTGCGGTACGCGTTCCGGCTCGCGCGGCAGCACCACGCGCGGCTGCGTGTGCTGCACGTCGTCGAGCCCGGCGTAATCGTTGGCGACAGCGAAGGCGCGTCGGCCGGCGTTCCCGCCGACGTGCTGTCTGCGGCTGAAGAGGATATCGGCTGGCTCGTGGCATCGGTCGTCGACACCGAAGTCGAGATGGACACGGTCGTCCGCGACGGGCCGGTTGCGCGAACGATCCTTCGCGAGGCGCGCGATTACGGCGCGAGTCTGATCGTCGTCGGCACCCACGGCCGCGGCGGATTCGAACGTCTGGCGCTCGGCTCGGTGACGGAGAAACTGTTGCGGAAGGCGAGCTGTCCCGTGCTCGTCGTGCCGCCGGGCGACACGGCGGACATGCCCATCTCGACGCAGCGCGTCGTCTGTCCGACGGACTTTTCCGCGCCAGCCACCGCTGCGCTCGACTACGCGCGCGTGGCTGCAACGGCAACCGGCGCGGCGCTGTCGATCGTGACCGTCGTCGAATGGCCGTTCGGCGAGACGACGGGCGACGATGCGGTCGCGGCGCTGCGACGGAGCCTCGAGGCGGAGGCCACGTCGAAGCTGCAGGCTGCGATCGTAGAAGGTGGCCCGCCGACGGACACCGCCGTGCTCTACGGCAAGCCGAGGAAGGAAATCGTCGCCTTCGCGCGCGCGCAGCGCGCCGGCCTCATCGTCATGGGCGTCGCGGGCCGAGGCGCGCTCGATCTCGCCGTCCTCGGATCGACGACGCACCACGTCGTCCGTGAAGCGCCGTGCCCGGTGCTGGTCGTGCCGGATCGCGCGACGGCGGAGAAGCGTTCTTAAGTTCGAAGTTCGAAGTTCGAAATAAGTCCTTACAGCGAATACCCCTGCCGGTACGTCCGCGTCAGGAACTCGTTCGCGTCCGGCGCCTTCGGCGCTGGTGTCGTCGTGACGCGCATGTTCGCGCCGTCGTAGTGGATCTTGGTGCCCGCACGCAACGAGACGACGCCGAGCAGCATGATCTCGACGAGATGCGCTGCGTACGAGAACGGGCAGGAGATCGTGTCGCGGCCGCGGATCGCGTTGACCCAGTTCATCTCGTGCGACTCGTGCGGGATGCGCGGCAGCCGCGTCTTCGGCAAGCCGTACGAGTTGTGACGATCGGCCGGCAGCAGGCGCGGCCGGGCGCCGTACGTCTGCTGCAGCAGCTTGCCCTTGCTGCCGTAGTAGATGACGCCGCCGTCGGCGAGCAGCTTCTCGTCGCCGAGCTCGTCCGGGCGAGACGGCAGCAGTCCGCCGTCACTCCACGTCAGCTTGATCGTGCCCTTGCCCTTGGGCGACGGGAACTCGTAGTACGTCGACGTGCCGACCGGATAGCTGACGCCGTTGAACGGCGTCGACACCGTCTCGATCGTCGTCGGCAGACCGAGGTTAAGACCCCAGACGGGATGATCGATCAAGTGCGCGCCCATGTCGCCGAGCGCGCCCTGGCCCCAGTCCACCCAGCCGCGCCAATTGAACGGGTGATAGATCGGGTGGTACGGCACGTCCGGCGCCACGCCGAGGAATAGATCCCACGAGAGTGTCGCGGGCACGGGATAGCTGCCGAGCATCGCGGCGGCGAGGCGCGCGTTGACGCCGGGGTTGTCCCACTTGAGCGGCAGGGGCTCGCCGGTCGTCGGCGAGATCGCGGGCGGCGGCAGCGGCGCGGGCCGCGGCACGCCCTGCGGCCAGTAGCCGAGCGGACGATTCGTCCACACGCGGATCTCGTGCACGTCGCCGATGGCGCCGGCCATCAGATATTCCTGGCCCGTCCGCGCATCGTCCTGCGAGTGGCCCTGATTGCCCATCTGCGTGACGAGCTTCGGCATGTCGGCGGCCTTCTTCGCGAGATGCCGCGCTTCGTGGACGGACCAGCACAGCGGCTTCTGCACGTAGACGTGCTTGCCGGCATCCATCGCGTTCGACGCGATCACGGCATGCATGTGATCGGGCGTTGCGACGATGATCGCGTCGATGTCCTTCTGTTTCTCAAGCATCTCGCGATAGTCGCGATACTTCGCGACCTTCGGCATCTGCTCGTCGACAAAGCGCTTGAGACGATCGATCTCCGGCGCCTGGACCCACTTGGCGTCAGCGGCTTTCTGCGCGTCGGTCGGACCGAAGTCTTTCCAGGGTGAGGCCGCGCGCGGCGTTGGCGGGCGGGGAGGCGCAGGCGGCTTCGCGGGATACACGCGATCGCGCCAGCTCTTGAGCTTGCCGTCGAGCAGATCGAAATCCACGTCGCAGATTGCGACGATGTTCTGGCTCATGACGGCCATGGTGTTGTTGCCGCCCATGCCGCCGATGCCGACGGTCGCGATGTTGACGAGATCGCTCGGCGGCGTCAGCCCCTGGCCGAGGACGCGCCTCGGCACGATCGTGAAGCCCGCGCCGGTGATCGCCGCGGTCTTGATGAACTCACGCCGTGACACGCCAGGGGTTTCGGGCGCTGCCGGATTCGTCTTCTCGTCGTTGGCCATGACGCACTCCTCCGGCTGCGCACGGATTTGCCGTCAGCCGGTCTGTATTGGTGCGGCAACGCTGACACGAAGGGAGAGTTGCGTCAAGAGCGGGGGAGGAGCGGGTTCTGAGGTTCTGTGGTTCTAAGGTTCCGACGTTCGGGTTCTGTGGTTCTGGTTCTGAGGTTCGGAGGTTCTGTGCGTCGACGCCGTCGGCGGCGCGCATGACACGAGAGAACTCGGAACCTCCGAACCTCCGAACCCGAACCTCCGAACCCCAGAACCCTGGAACCCCAGAACCCCTACGAAAGATGCTTCAGCACTTCATCCACTTCGTCCGCCGATCCCAACACGACGCTCGTGCGCTGGTGGATGCTCGTGGGCACGACGTCGAGGATGCGCGCGTCGGGCTTTGTCGTCGCACCGACCACGGCCTTGCCGCCGGCCTGTTCGACGATCATCCCCATCGGATTCGCTTCGTACATGAGCCGCAGCTTGCCCTCGGGGTTCTTCTTCGTCGGCGGATAGAGGAACACGCCGCCCTTGAGCAGGATGCGATGAACGTCGGACACCATCGATCCGATGTAGCGGCTCGAGTAGCCGTTGTCGTGCGTCCAGTCGAGATAGCGGCTGAAGCCAGTCGGAAACGTGTGCTTGTTCGCTTCGTTGACGGAGTACGTCCTCCCGGCGCGCGGCAGCTGGATCTTGCTCTTGACGAGCACGAACGATCCGATCGCGGGATCGAGCACGAACATGTCGACGCCGTTGCCGGTCGTGAGGACGAACACGGTCGACGATCCGTAGAGGATGTAGCCGGCCGCGACCTGCGACGTGCCCGGCTGACACAGCGTCTCGACGGCGCCGTGGATCGTCGGATCGTTGCGCAGGATCGAGAAGATGGTGCCGACGCTGACGCAGACGTCGAGGTTCGACGAGCCGTCGAGCGGATCGAACACGACGCAGTACTTGCCGCCGTCGGCGCCGCGACGGAGGATCGTCGGCTCTTCGTCTTCTTCGGAGGCGACGACGGCGACGCTCGGACGGTTGCCGAGGCACGTCATCAGGATGTCGTTGGCGATGACGTCGAGCTTCTGCTGCGACTCGCCATGGACGTTCGACTCGCCGTGGTCGCCGAGCACGTCCTCGATGCGCGCCGTGCGCACCTTCGCGGCAATCGACTTCGCCGCGAGCGACAGCGCCGACAGAATCCACGTGAAGTCGCCGCTCGATCCCGGGTAGCGGCCTTCTTCCTGCAGGATGTGCGATTGCAGCGAGGTCAGGTTCTGTGTGTGCAGCGTTCGTGCGGCCATCCGGGAGATCTTAGCATCGGGTCATCTGGCCATCGGCTATCGGGTCATCAGGAAATCCGGCTATCGGCTGTCGAGATCTTCGACGGACACGAGCCGTCGTCGCAGCGCTTCGGCGATCGCCTGCGCGCGGTTCTCGACTTGCAGCTTCGCGAGCACGCGGCTGACGTGCGTCTTGATCGTCTCCTCGCCGATGCCGAGCGCGTCCGCGATGTCGCCGTTGGATCGGCCGGACACCAGTTGCCGCAGCACGTCGAGCTCGCGCGGCGTCAGGGCCTCGTCGGGCACGCGCATCTCGCGCGAGAGGCGGGCGACGGCAGGATCGATGTAGGTCTTGCCGCGCGCCACCGCGCGCACGGCGGCGAGCAGCGCCTCGGGCTCGGCGTCCTTGCGGATGTAGCCCGCCGCGCCCGCGCGCAGCACGCCCATCATGCGCGGCTCGTCGATCGACGCGGTCAGCGCGATGACCTTCACCGCCGGCGCGCGCTCGCGAATCCGTTTCGTCGTCTCGATGCCGTCGAGCCCGCCGGGCATCAGCAGATCCTGCAGCACGACGTCCGGCCGCCACGCGTCCAGGTGCGCCAGGGCCTCTTCGCCATTCGCTGCGACGCCGACGACGTGCATGTCGGGAAACGACTCCAGCCACGCCTTGAGGCTCTGCGTGACGACGCGGTGGTCGTCGACGAGGACGAGGCGAAGAGGCGTCATGCCGCGCTCGTCGTCATCCGGCGCGATCGGAGCCACGCCACGAGATAGCGGATCAGCTCGAACGTCGGGATGACCACGAGCCACCACATGTTCCAGGCGCTGTGCGGGCGGACCACGATGACCGTCACGGCCACGATCGCGAGTCCGATTGCGGCGCCGCGGAGCTTTCTGGAGTAGCACTGCGGCGAGGCCTCGCTGAATGGCACGTCGAACCGCACGGCGGTGCCGCCGCCAGGCGCAGGAGCGATCGCGAACGCGCCTGCCAGCTCGTTCGCGCGCGCACGCATGTTCGACAGTCCGGAGCCCGCCGACGGCGAAGGCTCATAGCCCGCGCCATTGTCCTGGATGACGAGCGTGAGGCGGCCTCCCGACGCGTGGAGCGAAACGGTCACGTGTGTCGCGCGTGCATGCCGGGCGACGTTCGACAGCGCTTCCTGAGCGACGCGGAAGATTGCCTGCTGCGTGCCCGGTGTTAACTGCTCATCGCGTGGGAGCGCGCCGATCGTCACGTCAACCGTGGCGCCCGTTCTGAACTGGAGCGCCTCGCACTGCCGTCTCAGCGCGGCGACAAGTCCTGCGTTCTCGAGCGGTGCGGCTTTCAGCTGCTCGGTCATCGCCTCCATCTCGGTCATGGCCTCGCGCGCGCTCGCGCGCACCGTGTCCAGCGCCGCGCGCGCACCGGCGGCATCGCCTCCAAGACGAGCTTCGGCCGTCGCCGCGGCGGTTTGAACCGCGAAGATCTGCTGCTTGATGGAATCGTGGAGATCGCGTGCGAGCCGATGACGCTCCTCTTGGGCTGCGGCCAGGCGGATGCCCTGCTCGTACTGTCTGCGCAGCCGGTCGACGGCGGAGCGCCATCGCGACGGATCGCCGAACGCCGTGGCCCAACTGTAGAAGAGCAGGAACGACGCGAGCGCCCAGCCGCCGACGATCCCGTCGGCCACACCGGCAGGCCAGACCGCAATACGTTCCGAGAGCAGGATCGCCAGGACGAGGAAGTGTGCGGCCACGAACCAGCCGAACGCGCGGCGGCGATCGACCGCATTCGGGATCGTCGACAGGCCAACGGCGATCAGGCCCCAGGCGATGAGGCCCGTTCCCGTGACGAAGATCAAGCTGTATGACCCGTTGGCCGACACGCGCAGCAAATCTGCTACAGGATCCGGCGTCGTCAGCGGCAGGAGCCCGGCCATGGCCGCAGCGACGGCGTAGACGAGCAGGATGATTCGCAGGTCGAGGGCGTCGAGCGAGGTTCGTGTCTCCATGGCCGCGAGTCTACGCCCGCGGCGTACGGCGCGCGTCACTCGGGAGGGGGAGGGGTTTCTGGCGACCGCGAGGATGATTCGGGCGGCCACGGGGGGCCGCCCCTACAAAAACGCAGCGATCGAGATCGCAGAAATTGCCAAGGGCGCACTGCACGTTGTAGGGGCGGCCCCCCGTGGCCGCCCGTTCCCGCCCCCTGTGGCCGCCCGTGCGCCTTACCGGCGCGATCGCTCATGCCATCGCGTCGGGTTCTCGACGATGTACGCGCGTATGCGCGCGAGGGACGCCTCGTGGCGAACGACGTGTTCGTAATAGCTGCGCGCCCACAAACGTCTCTGAAATGCCGGCCATCCGAACGTCCTTACGCCTTCGATGTAGCGTGTGGGAGTCAGCGTCTTGAAACGGTGGATGACATCGGAGAGAGACAAGGCACGCGCGGATTCCGATGATTCGAACAAACGCACGATGCCGTGCACGTGATCCGGCATCAGGGCGAAGGTGTCGACAGCGACGCCAGCATAGTGCGCTGGAATTTCCGTCCATACGCGCGCGATCATGCGGCCGGCGTCATTGGCGCGCATTTCGGCGTTGATGATTTGCCCGAAGAGAGAACGGCGATTGTGCGTGGCGACCGTGACGAAATAGAAGCCTGAACGCGTGTAGTCGTATCCGCGCAGCCGCGGAGAACGACGAGCAGGAAGCGTCGTTGTCGGCATGCCGCATGACGACGCAATCGGCGTGCCGGAATTGCGATTGATCGATTCGGGCGGCCACGGGGGGCCGCCCCTACAAGAACGCAGCGATCGAGATCGCAGAAATTGCCAAGGGCACACTGCACGTTGTAGGGGCGGCCCCC
>DASZVJ010000156.1:0-1934 GCA_035547155.1 Vicinamibacterales bacterium | reverse complement strand
GAGCAGCGCGAGCATCCGGCACCGCGTCTGATCGGCCAGGGCCGAGAAGGAATCGAGCAGGGACGGTGCGACCGCAGCCATCTATCCGTAAATCCGGATGGATGATATCGGCGAGATTGGGGGCAAGTCAAGGCTTGGGGCTTGGGGCTTGGGGCTTGGAAAGGCTTACGGCTTACTTGTCCGCCATAGCGTTGGCGAAGGCGGACGGCTTACGAGGGGAGCTTAGTTCGAAGTTCGAAGTTAGTTCTTCCCCGCCCCCGCCTCGGCCGCGATCTTCTTCGCTTGCGGCAGGCTGACGTCGCAGGAGGGATCGTTCATGCGGCACTGCGCGACGGTGAGGCCGCAGCCGCACGAGCAGTGCTCGGTGTTCATCTGCGCCAGCGCCTTCTCGCGCTGCGCGGGTGTGAGCGGTTTCAAGTCGACGCCGGGGATCTCCGTCGCGTACGCGGCGTTGGCGAGAAACACCTGCCCCGTGTCGGCAACGGTCTGCACGACCGCGTCGCTCGAGAGACCCGCGAGCACGCGCACTTCCTGTTCGGTGCGCGCGGGATCCAGCATCCCGACGTGCCGCTGCAGCATCTTCCCCGCCGGACTGACGACGTACGTCGACGGAATCGCCGGTGCGCCGCCGAACGCCTGCACGATGTCGTCACCGACGACGGCGACGGGATAGTTGATGTGGTACTGCTCGGCGAATTGCTTCACTTCGGCCGGCGGCCGCGAGTCGATCGACAGGCCGAGGATCACGAGCTGATCCTTGTAGCGCGCCTGCAGCGCGACGAGCGACGGAATCTCCTCGCGGCACGGCCCGCACCACGTCGCCCAGAAGTTCGCCAGCACGACCTTGCCCTTCCACGATGCGGGATCGATCGCCTGGCCGCTGACGTCCGTCAGCGCCACTGCGGGCATCGCAACGGGCTTGTCGGAGAACTGCAGTGTCATGCCTCGGCCGGACGTCAACGGCGCTGCGTCCGATCCCGGCACGGCGGCATCCGCCCGCCGCGACGCGAGGCCTTTCGTCAGCGCGATCGCGCCCGCGGCGACGACCACGACCAGCAACGAAACGACCAGGGTGCGACGCATCGTGACGTGACCTCAGTGGAGCCGCGCGACGTCGCGCTCGGCGTGCGGCCGCTCGGGCGCGAGGACCAGGTGCTCGATGAAGAACTGCATCATGCGCGCGAACGGGACCGCGCCGTGGTCGAGATCGGCGCCCACCTGGACGTCGATGCTCTTGCCCGCGCGCGCGCACGCCTGTATCAGCTGCAGCGCGTTGCTTGGATGGACGTTGTTGTCCGCCGTCCCGAAATAGACGAGCAGCGAGCCGTGCAGATCGCCGGCGTGCGTGAGCGCGCTTCCGGCGTCGTACCCCGCGGCGTTCGCATCAGGCGTGCTCATGTAGCGCTCGGTATAAATCGTATCGTAAAGCCGCCAGTCGACGGGCGCCGACGACACGGACGCGGCCGCGAAGACACCCGGATAGCGCAAGAGCGCCATCAGCGACGCATATCCGCCGTAGGACGTGCCGTAGATGCCGACGCGCGCGGCGTCGACATACGGCCGCGACGCGATCGCGCGCACACCGGCGGCCAGATCGTCCACTTCCGTCTGACCGAGCGTCAGATAGAGCGAGTCGAGCACGCGCCGTCCCAGCCCCGGCTGCGCACGCGTGCCCAGCGACAGCACGAGAAATCCGTATTCGGCCGTCGGGCTCGGCGGCGCGAACGTCTCGGTCGGAATGTCGCTCGGCGATTCCGGTCCACCGTACACCTGCAGCAACACTGGATACCGCGTCGACGGATCGAACGTGCTGGGAAACGCGATCGAGCCGTAGAGCCGCGTCCGCCCGTCGGCGGCGGGATACGAGAACTGTTCGACAGGCCGAAGGCCGAGCTGCGTCATGCGCGAGACGTCGCTCGCCGCGAGCTCGGCGA
>DASZVJ010000155.1:0-17482 GCA_035547155.1 Vicinamibacterales bacterium | reverse complement strand
GAGCGTCTGCTCGCGCGCGGCGAGCTGACGGATTATCTGTGGGCGCATTCGGCGCGCGCGGATTTGTATCGACGCAACGGTCAGCTTCACGAAGCGAAAGCCGCGTACGCGCGCGCGCTGACGCTTGCGACGCAGGCGCCTGAGCGGCGGTTTCTGGAGCGACGGCTGGCCCATCTTGCGCTAAGCTGACGCGCGCCATGACCACGTTGATTCGGTGCCGGTCGTCTCGCGTCGCTGCCGCGGCGATCGTGCTGCTGATTGCCTTCGGGGCGCTTCATCTCTCCGCGCGTCAGCAGACATCGCGAGCGTCCATCGTCAAAGACATTCCATACGCGACCATCGGCACGCGAACGCTCACGCTGGATCTGTATCGTCCCTCTGGCGTCGCGCATCCGCCGTTGCTGGTGTGGGTTCATGGCGGCGCATGGCGGAAGGGCGACAAGTCGTCCGCGCCGACGGGCTTCGTCGATCGCGGGATCGCCGTGGCGAGCCTCGACTTCCGCGTGTCCACCGAAGCGCGGTTTCCCGCGATGGTGCACGACATCAAGGGCGCGATTCGATTTCTGCGCGCGAATGCCACGACGTACGGCTATCGCGCCGATCGTCTCGCGATTGGCGGTGATTCCTCCGGCGGCCATCTCGCGGCGCTCGTCGGCGTGACGGCCGGATCGGCCGAGCTCGAGGGCACGATCGGCGGTCACAGCGATCAGTCGTCCGCCGCGCAGGCGATTCTCGATTACTACGGCGCAACGGATTTGACGACGATCCTCGATCAGTCGACGCCGTTCGGTCTCACCGTGCGGCGGCCGGCGCTCGATCTGTTGTTCGGCGGCCCGCCGGACGTCAAGAAGGCGCTCGCCGAGCTCGCGAGCCCGGTGCTCCACATCGACGCGAGCGATCCGCCGCTGCTCATCTTCCACGGCGATCGCGATCCGCAGATGCCGATCAACCAGTCGCACGAGCTGCAGGGCGCCTACGAGCAGCTCGGGCTCGACGTCACCTTCGTCGTCGTCCATGGCAGCGCGCATGGGGGCGCCGAGTTCTATACCGGCAAGAATCTCGATCGTGCCGTCGATTTTCTGCGACGGACCATCGGTGGGCCGGACGCGAGAGGCAGATAACCGGATATCTCGATGGGAGGCAGATAATCTCGATAGTCGATGCCAGCTAGTGCGATAGCGCGATAGTGAGATAGCGAGATAGGCGCGCTCTCCCTCCCCCTGGCATAGCTCGTGAACGCTTCTGTCCCGTGCCGCTCTCACAAGAATCCGACACGCCGACACATCTTCCCGACCGTGTGATTGTCCGGTCCGCTGATCTCGCTGACATTCCAGCGATTTACGAGTTTCTCGAGCGCCACGTCGAGACCTCCGTCTTCCTGCTGGCCAATCTCCGGGAGCTGGGTATTCGAGCCACATCGAGCCCGTTGTCGGGGAACTTCGTACTCGTCGAGCGCGCCGGCGCCATCGCAGGTGTGTTTTGTCTGACTCGCAGGGGAGATCTCCTGGTCCAGACCGGCGGCAGGACGGACTTCGTCGATGGGATGCTCGACGCGTGCGCGCTCGAGCCGTTTCCGCTGACGGGCGTCATCGCCGAATGGACGATTGCCGAGGCGGCGTGGAATCGGCTGCTGTCGAGGCCGGATTTCGCGCCGCACTATCGCTGCAAGAGCGTCGTGTATTGCCTCGATCGTCTGCCGGACGGGTCTGGCGTTCCCGATGGGATCACGATCCGCGAGTTGAACGGCGGCGACTACGACATCTGGGACCCGATCGATCGCGCCTTCCAGGAATCCGAAGGTCTGCAGGTGATGCCGGATGAAGCCCGCCGGCGCGCCGGCTATCACATGCGCGCGGATGTCGGCGGCTGGTGGGGCGCGTTCGCCGGTGGCGAGCTCGTGTCGACCGCCTGTCTGAACGCGGCCTACGGTGGCCTCGGTCAGATTGGCGGCGTCTACACGAGGCCGGATCATCGACGACACGGCCTCGCCAGGCGCGTGATGGCCGAGCTCACGCGCGCGCATCACGCGCGCTCGGGCCTCACGCGTGTCGTGCTGTTCGCCGCGGAACAGAATCGCGCGGCGCGCGCGCTCTACGAGTCGATGGGATTTGCGGAACGCGGCCGCTTCGGGTTGCTGTTCGGCACGCGGCCGGAGCGATAATTCCGGATGGCCCAAATCAAGATCTACGGCGTGCGCGAGCGCCTCGATCCGATCAAGCGGCAGCTCTCCGACGTGATTCACGCGTGCGTCGTCGAGGCGCTGCACTATCCGCCGGACAAGCGCGCTCACCGGTTCTTTCCGCTCGATGCCAGCGACTTCGTCTATCCGCCCGGCCGCAGCGATCGCTACACGATCGTCGAGATCAGCATGTTCGAAGGCCGGTCGACCGATGCGAAGAAGGCGCTGATCCGGCTGCTGTTCGAGCGCGTGCAGCGCGAGTGCGGCATCCACCCGATCGATCTCGAGATCACGATCACGGAGACGCCCCGCGCGAATTGGGGCTTCAGAGGCCTCCCCGGCGACGAGCACGTCCTCGACTACAAAGTCGACGTCTGAGTAATCTTGGAGGACTGATGAAGACCAACGCCCTTGCGCCCTATCTCCAGAGTCTGTTGCGCATCGTCGCGGCGCTGTCGTTCATGACGCACGGCACGCAGAAGCTGTTCGGCTGGCCCGGCCATGTGATGGGCGGCGGTGTGGTCGGGGGCGGCGTCGCGCTGTTCTCGCAGTTCGGTGCGGCCGGCGTGCTGGAAACGGCCGGCGGTCTGCTGCTACTGATCGGCTTGTTCTCACGCCCCGTGGCGTTCGTGCTCGCGGGTGAGATGGCGTGGGCGTACTTTCAGGCCCATTTCCCGCGCGCGTTCTGGCCCGTGCTGAGCGGCGGCGAGCCCGCCGCGCTCTACGCGTTCATCTGGCTGTTCTTCGCCGCTGCCGGACCTGGACCGCTGAGCCTCGACGCCCGCGGACGACGCTCGCGCATCTGACGCGCATGCATCATCGTCGCCAGCACGTGCGGGCGCACGTGTAAGATAGGCCTCCCAATGGCCCATCCGTCGCCCGTTCCCACGTCCGGCACGCGGATCTGGCAGGTCATCGCCGCATCCGCCGTCGGCACGATGATCGAGTGGTACGACTTCTACATCTTCGGCAGTCTGGCGACGGTGATCTCGCCGCTCTTCTACCCGAAGGGCAACGACACGCTCGCGCTGATCGCCTATCTGTCGACCTTCGCGGTCGGCTTCGTCGTCAGGCCGTTCGGCGCGCTGTTCTTCGGCCGCATCGGCGATCTCGTCGGCCGGAAGTACGCGTTCCTGGTCACGCTGCTCATCATGGGCGGCGCGACGGCGTTGGTCGGTCTGCTCCCGACGTACGCGACGATCGGGCTCGCCGCGCCGATCGCGCTGCTCCTCATCCGCATTCTGCAGGGACTCGCGCTCGGCGGTGAGTACGGCGGCGCGGCCGTCTACGTCGCCGAGCACGTGCCCGACGGCCGCCGCGGTTTCTACACGAGCTTCATCCAGATCACGGCGACGCTCGGGCTGTTCGTGTCGCTGGCGGTGATTCTCGTCGTGCAGAACGCGATGAGCGTCGAGGCGTTTCGCGCGTGGGGCTGGCGCGTGCCGTTCCTGATCTCCATCGGGCTCGTCGCGATTTCGTTCTACATCCGCATCCGGATGAAGGAGTCGCCGATCTTCAGTCACATCAAGTCGACGGGCCTGACGTCGGCGCGTCCGCTCAAAGAAGCGTTCACGCATTGGGACAACCTCAAGCGCGTGCTGATCTCGCTGTTCGGCGCGACGGCGGGGCAGGGCGTCGTCTGGTACACGGGCCAGTTCTACGCGCTCTTCTATCTGCAGACGATTCTCAAGGTCAACGGCACGTCGGCCAACTACATCATCGCGATCGCGCTGCTGGCCGGGATGCCGCTGTTCGTCATGTTCGGCGCGTTGTCCGATCGCATCGGCCGCAAGTGGATCATGATGACGGGACTGCTGCTCGCCGCGGTGTCGTACATCCCGATCTACCACGCGATGCAGCACGCGGCCGGATCGGCCGTCGTCACGGCGATCTCGCAGCGCAACGCGGTGACCGGCGCCATCAGCCTGACGCCACAGACGATGGTGGACGGCGTGCTGAAGCCGGCGGCCGAGGTGCTGCCGTACACGGGCATCGGCGATCTGCTGTCGAGTGCGTCGGCGTGGACGCTCATCGCGCTCGTGTTCCTGCAGGTCGTGTTCGTCACGATGGTCTACGGACCGATTGCCGCGTACCTCGTCGAGGCATTTCCCGCGAAGATCCGCTACACGGCGCTGTCGCTGCCGTACCACATCGGCAACGGCGTCTTCGGCGGCCTGCTGCCGCTGATCGGCTTGTCGATCGTTGCGGAGACTGGAAACATCTACGCGGGGTTGTACTATCCGATCGTCGTCGCGGCCGCGACGTTCGTCGTCGGCTCGCTGCTGCTGAAAGAAACGCACGCGCATCTGATCTGGCGAGAGGTCGATCGAAGCGCGACCGGGGACGTCGACCGATCGGCGTGAGCGCCGCGCGTCACGGAGGGATGGATGACTGACGAGCTCGTCGAAATTACGCCGGCCTCCGTCGATGACGTGCCGATCGTCCTTCAGCTGATCAAGGCGCTGGCGGAATACGAGCACCTGGCACACGAGGTTCAGGCGACCGAAGACGGACTGCGCGTGACGCTGTTCGGTACGCGGCCGGCGGCCGAAGTGGTGCTCGCACGCATCGGCGGTACGCCCGTCGGCTTTGCCGTGTTCTTCCACAACTACTCGACGTTCGTCGGACGGCCGGGGCTGTACCTCGAAGATCTCTTCGTCCTGCCCGAGTACCGCCGTCGCGGCATCGGCCGCAAGCTGCTCGCGCACGTCGCCGCCATCGCCGTCGCGCGCAACTGCGGCCGCATGGAGTGGGCCGTGCTCGACTGGAACCAGACCGCCATTCACGTCTACCGCGCCGTCTCCGCGCGCTCGATGGACGACTGGACGCTGTTTCGTCTCACCGGCGACGACCTGCGTCAGTTGGCGGAGCAGGGATGAATCAGGATTTCGATCGCCACTTCACCGACAACGGCCGTCTATCCGACGATGCCCCGCGATGGGCGCGATATCGCGCGAACATGCTGTCGGCGTTTCCGTCGCCGTATCGATCGGAGCACGACCCGCTGGCCGTCGCGATCGCCGATGCGGTCGCGCGCATCGACGATCTGCGGCCGGAGCCGCTCGGCCCCGCGTTTCTCGGCCGCGATCCCTCGCTGACCATCGACTTCGACGCCGTGAAGCGCGCGTCGATTCCGCTGCACATGTCGTCGCCCTCCGACGTCGTCGATGACGTCGTCCGCCTCTTCGAAGGCGCGCCGAACTGGGGGCATCCGCTGACCATGTGCAACGTGGTGCCGCAGCCGAACACGGTGGCGATCATCGCGTCGATGCTGGCGCAGGTGTACTCGCTCAACATCCTCGAAGGCGAGTACGCGTGGAACGTCCATCGCGCCGAGCTCGAGAGCGCGTCGATGCTCGCCGGCGCGTTCGGCTGGGATCCGGTGTCCGCCGGCTGCATCTACACGTACGGCGGCTCTGGCTGTTGGACGTACGCGATCAAGTACGCGCTGACCCGCGTGCTGCCGCGATCGCGCCAGACGGGCGTACGGACCGACGCGAAGGTCATCTGCTCGCAGCAGGCGCACTACACCATGCAGAACAGCACGGACTGGACCGGGCTCGGCATGGACAACATCATTCGCATCCGTACCGACGTGGACACGAATGCGATGGACGTGTCGCACCTCGAATCGGTGCTGCGCGAGCTGTCCGCCGCGCGCGTGCCGGTCGCGGCCGTCGTCTGCACGATGGGCACGACGGACGCGAACGCGTTCGATCCGGCGGACGAGGTGCGTGCGCTGCTCGAGCGCTATCCGAATCCCGATGGCTTCGGCCGCGCGCTCCTCTACTGTGACGCCGTCGTCGGATGGTCGTGGACGTTGTTCAAGGACTACGACTTCGACGGCAATCCGCTGGGATTCTCGGACGCGGCGCTGCCGTATCTGAAGAAAGTCGGAGCGGCGGCGTCGATGATTCAGCACGCCGATGCCGTCGGCGTCGACTTTCATAAAGTCGGTTGGGCGCCGTACGGGAGCAGCGCGTTCGTCTATCGTGACGCCGACGAGTTCGAGTCTCTGCTGCGGCGGCCGGAATCGCCGTATCTCCAGCCGCGCTCGCCCTACAACCCGCTCGACTACACGCTCGAGGTCTCGCGGCCCGCAACCGGATCGCTCGCGGGCTGGGCAACGCTGAAGTATCTCGGCGTCGAGGGCTTTCAGGCGATCCTTGGCGGCATCCTCGAGACGCGGCTGTATCTGCGACACATCCTCGATCGCGCGGAGAATCTCGTCTGCGCGAATCCCGAGGACTACGGGTTGTGCACGCTGCTGCGCGCGTATCCGCGCGGCGTCAACGGCAATGCGCAGCTCGAGCGCGAGCTGACCGATCCGTCAGCGCGCGACGAGCTGATTCGTCACAATCACCTGACGCGCGCGATCGGCGACACGCTGTGGGACTGGTTCCGCGCCGGCAAGCGGATCGACGGCCTGCACACGCCGTACATGAGCTTCAGCACGGGCTTTCGCGTGACGGAATACAACCGCGACGCATCCGATCCCGACGCCGTCGTGTTCGCGCTGAAGATCTTCCCGATGAACGTGCACATTCACCCGAAGATCATGCGTCACGTGCTCGACTGCGTCCTCGCCGCACGGGACGAGGTGATGGAAAACGGTATGTAGGGACGGCCCGCAGCGACGATGTCCGCCGACCGTCTATCTATTTCTCCGGTACCAGCACCACTTTCACGTAGCGCTGCGTGTTCAGATATTCCTTCGCCGCGTTCTGGATGTCCGCGGCGGTCAACGCGCGGTACGTGTCGGCGATCTGGAAGAACGAGTCGACATCCTCACCCGTCTCATACCGCCCGACGATCTGCGTGAGCAGATAGCCGTTCTGCTTGCTGCCGGCTTCGAAGTCTCGCACCAGCGTCTCCTTCGTGTCGTTCAGGTCTTTGACGCTCGGACCTTCGGCCTTGAGCTTCGCGATCTCGTCGAACACGCGCGCCGAGAGGGCGTCGGCGCGCGCAGGATCGCTGCCGAACGCGATCGACAGCATGTATTCCGGATGCGGGATCTTCGAGTACGACGGCGATGCGCCGACGCTGTACGTGCCGCCGAGATCCTCGCGCAGCGCGTTCCGCAGCCGTCCTTCCAGGATCTGCGCCATCGCGCGGATCGCGGTGCGATGCGGCTGGTCGTACTCGAACGGGCCGCTGAACACGATGCGCGTCTGGCTCTTGGGCTCGATGCCTTTCGTCACGCGCCGCTCGACCGTGCCCTGCGCCGTCTCGATGCCGACGTCTTTCCACGTCTCACGGCTGTTGGTCGACGGCAGGCTCGCCAGATATCGCTCGACGAGCGGACGGATCGTCTCCGGAGTGAAGCTGCCGACGAAGACGAACGTGAATCCGCTCGCGTCGGCGAAGCGCGCCTTGTAGAACGCCATGGACGCGTCGAGATTCATGCGATCGACCAGCGCAGGCGTCATCGGCTGCATGCGCGGATGATCGCCGTAGAGCGCCGACGTCAGCGCTTTGCTGAACGCGAACTCCGGCTGCGCGTCCTGATTGGCGAGCGCGGCCTTCGTCTGCTCGCGCATGACGTTGAAGATCTCCGGATCGGCGCGCGGCTCCGTGAGACGTGCGTAGATCAGCTGGAACAGCGTCTCGAGATCCTTCGGCGATCCGCCGCCGGACAGCCCTTCCTCATACGGCGAGATCGATGGCGACGCCGATGCGATCACGCCCGTCAACGCCTTGCGCAGATCGATGATGTTCATCGAGCCGAGGCCGCCGTTGGCCACGACCTGCGCGGCCGTGCTCGCCGGAACGAAGTCCGCGTCGCTCGCGAGCGACGATCCACCGTAGCGGAAGGCGCGGAAGACGATCTCGTCCTGCTTGAACGTCGTCGGCTTCAGGACGACCGTGACGCCGTTGGACAGCGTCCATTCGGTGATCCCGCTCGCGTCGTGCGTGGTGGTCTTGGCGATCGTGCCGGGCGTCGGAGGCGTTGCGACGAGCGGCGAGGCGGTCGCGGTGTCGGCATAGGCGGTTGTGGCCTTGCCGGCGGCGCCGGCGATGGTCGCCTGCAGTTGCGCGTCGGTCGGCAGCGTCACGCCAGGCTTTTCCGGCGCGGACACCATGACGACGCGGCTCTGATCCGGCGACCACGTACGCGCGAGCGCGTTCAGCTCGTCGAGCGTGATCTCCGGCAGAAATCGCTTGTACAGCTCGTTTTCGTAGACGATGCCGGGGATCGGCTCACCTTCGAGGAAGTTGCGGCCGTACTCGGCCGCAAGGTTTGCCGACTCCTGGTTGTCCTTTTCGGTCACCGCTCGCTCGAGGCTGCGCGCCATCGCGGTCTTCTGCCGATCGAGCTCGGTGGCGGTGAAGCCGAACTTCGCGACGCGATCGGCTTCGACGAACAGCGCTTCCAACCCGCGGTCGACGCCGTTGTCCTTGACGGCGGCGTTCAGGACTGAGGCCTCCGCCGTGCGCACGATTGATCCGCGGCCGGCGCTCGCGCCGAGGAACGGCGCGTCAGGCTTCTGCGCGATCTCCGAGAACCGCGCCGACAGCATGCTGGCGAACAGCCCTTCCACGATCTGGCGCCGGTAGTCGCGAATCGTCGACTGATCGCGCGTGGGCAGCAGGTTGTAGACACCCACCTGCGTGAGCGGCAGCTCGGGATCACTCGCGATGACTGTCGCGGGCGACGTCCGCGCGGGGACGTTGTACGCGGGTCTCGGCTTCGCGTTGCGCACCGCCGGAATCGGCGCGAAGTGCGCGCGGATGCGGGATTCCATGGCCGCGGCGTCGAAGTCGCCGACCGCGATGACCGCCATCAGATCCGGCCGATACCAATCCTTGTAGAACGAGACCAGGCGATCGCGCTTGGCGTGCTGGATGACGTCCGTCGTGCCGATCGGCACGCGAACCGCGTAGCGCGAGTCCGCGAGCAGCACCGGAAGCTGTTTGTCCTGCAGGCGCGCGCCCGCACCGCGGCGCAGGCGCCACTCCTCCATGATGACGCCGCGCTCCTTTTCGACTTCCTTCGGATCGAACGTCACGTTGTGCGCCCAGTCCTCGAGGACGAGCATCGCGCGATCGAGCACGTCGGATTTGTCCGTCGGCACCTGCAGCATGTAGATCGTCTCGTCGAAGCTCGTCGACGCGTTGAGGTCCGCGCCGAAGCGCATGCCGATCGATTCGATGAACGAGACGATGTCGAGCTTCGGGAAATGCTTCGTGCCGTTGAACGCCATGTGCTCGACGAAATGCGCGAGCCCTCGCTGGTCCTCGTCTTCGAGGATCGAGCCGGCGTTGACGACGAGACGCAGCTCGGCGCGATCGGCCGGCTTGGCGTTGTGCTTCACGTAGTAGGTGAGCCCGTTCGCGAGGCGGCCCGTGCGAATCGCCGGGTCGTTCGGGATCCTGTCAGACAGCGGCGCCGTCGATGGCGGTTGACCGGGCGTCTGGCGCGCGGACAGCACGAGGCCGGATCCCGCAATGGCGAGGAGCAGGACGATCAGCGAGAGAGGGCGGCGGACGGACATGACATGGGCTCCGTGGACACGAGGCTCAGGGGACGCGATGTCTGGCGCTGGCTCGGGGCACCTCCGAGTGTCGTCGCCCGCGCCGCTCCGGTCAAGCTCGTATCATCGACCGGTGCGGAAGACTCTCGCGCTCGTGCTCGGATTCGAGGCGCTTCTCGGTCTCCAAGGGCTGGCGCGATTCGTCGAGATCGCCGCGGCCTATGACGCAACGGTCTGGCTGATGGCCGCGCTGCGCGCCGTCGTGACGGTACTGCAGGGCACGGCGGCGTGGACGCTCTGGCGCGCGATGCCGCCGGGGCCGTTGTTCGCGCGCGTGGCGATCGTCTCATCGGCCGTCGTGTTGACGCTCGAGATCGGCGCGCATCTCGCGCCCAGCAGCCTGCCGCCAGGCACGCGCGGCCCCGTCATCGTCGCGTACTGGCTTTATGCCGCCGTCGTGCTGCTCGTGCTGCGGCGGCTATCGCATTCTCGGTAGGATTGGTGTCCATGCCCACGTTGATCTCCGCCCCAACCGTCATCGCCGCTGCCGGCAACAAGCCGAAGCGCATCGAAGAGTACGCCGGCCGTGTGAACTCCGGCCATGCGACCGTCAGCGTGGCGCGCATGGTCTCGCCCGACGGCTGGGTCGAGCCCGGGCAGCGTCCAGCGTTCGAAGAGATCACGGTGGTGCTGCGCGGCATGCTGCGCGTCGAGCACGAAGGCGGCACGATCGACGTGCACGCCGGCCAGGCCATCGTCTCGCATCCCGGAGAGTGGGTGCGCTACAGCAGCCCCAATCCCGGCGGCGCGGAGTACGTGGCGGTCTGTCTTCCGGCGTTTTCGATGGAGACGGTCAATCGCGACGCGTAGCGATCTGCCATTCCGATGGCCAGATGATCCGATGACCAGATGACCCGATAGCCAGATGACCCGATGTCAGAGTCGTCCTTTCGGGTCCATCGCGCTCAGATAGCCGAAGACGCGCAGCACGTAATTGACCGTTTCCTGATACTGCCAGCCCGGCACGGCTGGCGCGACCATCTCGATGCTCGGCCACTGCCGGTGATTGAGACTGAGCGCTTCCGCCATGCGCTGCGCGCGCAGCAGCGTCGAACGGCCCGCGTTGTAGCTGCCGAGCATGAACGCGCGCATGTGCGTGGATTCGACGTCGCCCTGCCACTGCCGCCAGAGCTGGCGCGCGTAGGCGATGCCGGCCGCGATGTTCCACTGCGGATCGCCGATGTCGCCAAGCTCGGGATTCTCGATCTGGACGGCGCGAAATGTCCGCGGCATCAGCTGCATCACGCCGCGCGCGCCGACACGGCTCCGCGCCTCGGCGTTCAGGCTGCTCTCGACGAGCCCCTGCGCCTTGAACAGACGCCAGTCGAACGCGACGCCGAAGTAACGTTTCGTGTACTTGCGAAAATAGTCGTCGTACCGATTCGCGAGCGGCGCGCCGGCAAATGCGGCGCTGACGAACGGACTGAGCAGGAGCAGAGCGAGCGTGCCGGCGACGATCCGCGGGCGCATGGCGTCCTCCTATGCTTTGAAAAGCGCTTGTCAAACTTCGAACTTCGAAGTTCGAACTTCGCCCCTCGACACGCTCGGGGCGACGTGAGCCCGTCGAACGTCGAAGTTGACGAGGCGCCTTCGGCGCACTTGACGATTCAGGCGCCTCAATTGAGCGCGCCTCCGACGATGATCGAGATCGAGACGAAGATCGCGGCGATGACGATCGCCACGGCGATGTTGCCGCGCCGCAGCTCCGCGGGAAAGTCGACTTCCGGCGTCAGGCGATCGATGACGCGATAGGCCAGGAACATCAACGCGACGCCGAGCGCGGCATAGACGAAGTTGAGCGCGATGATGTGCCAGTCCATGGGAGGTGGCCGGAAATCGGCGTCATTCTACGTCAGATCGCGGCGATTTGGCCCAGTTTCCGCCGATAGCCCGATGTTCGGATGTCCAGATAGCCAGATAACCCGATGTCCAGATAGTGCGTGAGTGCGATAACGAGATAGTGAGATACGCCGATCTGCCTATCTCCCCGTCACCCGTATCCAATCCACGAGCATGACAGCCTTGTCGGTTTTGATGAGATCGACGGTCGCTGCGGAAAGGCCGACATACGGCGTCTCGACGTGATTGACCGCGTGCGGATACTGGCCGCCGAGCGCGAGATTCACGATCAGATACTTCGGGTTGTCGTACGCCCATCGTCCGTACGTTTCGACCTTGGTCTTCGGCACGTCGTAGAACGGCTCGTTGTTGACCTTGAAGACGAGATCGTCCGGCGTCCAGTCCACCGAGTAGACGTGCCAGTGCGTGATGTCGTTGTCGGCGGGAAACGGCCGGCGGCTCACGAGCGGCGTGTTGCCCGAGTAGCCCGGGCCATGCAGCGCGACGTTCGTCCAGTCGTGCTCGCCGACGTTCTCCATGATGTCCATCTCGCCGGTGGCCGGCCACGGCCCATCGCCGAGCGCCCAGAACGCGGGCCACAGTCCTTGGCCGGCCGTGAGCTTGATGCGCGCGGCGGCCGTGCCGTACGTGAACGTCATCTTGCCGCGCGTGTCGAGGCGGCCGGACGTGAAGTCGAACGTGCGTCCCTGCGGCGTCGTGAATCCCGGCCGGTAGCGCGCGTGAATCGCGAGCGCGCCGTTCGCTGCGCCTTGCGCCTCGTCGCCCGACACGATCGCGATCGTCTCCGGCGAGTCGACGTACGCCTGCTGCTCGTTGTTGACCGTCCGTCCCGTGACGATGACGTTCCACACGTCGCGATTGAGTGTCGGCGACGAGAAGTCGTCGAAGAAGATCGTGTTCGGCGCAGGCGCCGGTGTGGATTGCGGTGACGCGGCGACGGCGATCGCCAGTGTGGACAGAGCTGCGGCAAGAGACAGACGCATACGCATGCACGTGACCTTTCGCGGTGTGCCCAGAGTCTACGCCGATCCGCCCGCCAGCAGGCCTTCCAATTCGTCCCGGTGCATCGCACGCGCGCGGGCGTCGTCGGCCGTCAGCGCGCCGCGTTTGACGAGCTGCGCGAGGGACTCCTCGAACGTGGACGAGCCGTCGCGCCGCGTGATCGTAATTTCCTGATGCAGGTGCTGCAGCGCATTCTTGCGAATGTGCTGGCGCGCGCCGTAGCCGATCATCAGCAATTCCACGGCCGGGATGCGGCCGCCGCCGACCTTCGGCAGCAGCGCCTGCGTCATGACGGCGCCGAGCGCCATCGAGAGCTCCTGGCGAATCGTCGGCTGACGCTCGGGCGGGAACGCGTCGCAGACGCGCGAGACCGTCGACGTCACGTCGCTCGCGTGAATCGTCGACAGCACCAGATGGCCCGTCTCGCCCGCGGCCAGCGCGATCCGCATCGTCTCCGGATCGCGCATCTCGCCGACGACGATGACGTCGGGACTTTGGCGGACGGCAGCGCGGAGCGCAGTAGGGAAGTCCGGCGCGTCGATGCCGATCTCGATCTGCTCGACGACGCTGCGATGGTGCGCGTGCTCGTACTCGATCGGATCTTCGATCGTGACGATGTGCTTGGCGTCGCGTCGGTTGATCAGATCGACGAGCGCCGCGACTGTCGTCGACTTGCCGGAGCCGGTGGCGCCGCCGATCAGGACGAGGCCATGCGGCAGGCGCGTGAGCGCTTCGACGCTTGGCGGCAGGTTGAGCTCGGCCAGTTGCGGCGGACGCGCCGGCAGCAAACGAATGCTGGCGGCGGCGCGTCCACGCTCGCGATGCAGGTTGATGCGGAACCGGACGCCAGCGCCGCGGCGGATCGACGCATCCGCCAGGCCGTTGGCGCGATAGTGCGCCGCGGCGTGCGTGGGCATCGCCGGTAGCACGGCGTCTTCGATCTCTTCGCCGTCGAGCGGGCCTTCGGGCACGTGCGTGATGGCGCCGTTGACGCGAATCGCCGGCGGAATGCCGGCTACGAGATACAGATCGCTCCCGCCCGCAACGCGTAGCGCATCGAGCCACTCGTCGAGCCGCGGCGCGTCACGCCTCCGGCTCGGCCGCGTGGCGTTCAGCTCATCGATGATGTCGTCGAGAGGAGAGTCGTCCATCGGATCATCTGGTCATCGGGTCATCTGGCGAGAACCCAGAACCTCGGAACTCCGGAACCCGAACCCCAGAACTCCGGCACCTCGGAACCCCGGAACCTGTCTATAAATCCACAATCTCAATATCACCCGCTTCGATCTCTTCGCCGAGAAATCGCGCCCCGACTCGTG
This sequence comes from Vicinamibacterales bacterium, assembly GCA_035547155.1. Classification (GTDB taxonomy): domain Bacteria; phylum Acidobacteriota; class Vicinamibacteria; order Vicinamibacterales; family SCN-69-37; genus CAZNMF01. Next base: position 3,587 of record DASZVJ010000155.1, on the reverse strand, counting down.
CGAACCGCTCGGCGCCATCCGTCGCGAGCAATGTGAGTGTCGGCGGCTCGGCGGCCGTACGGCGGAGATGCTGCTCGTCCAGCAGCTTCTCGACACGTTCGGCCGTGGTCGTCGCCGAATCGACGATCGTCACAGTCGGGCCGACGGCTGCGCGAATCGCGTGCTCGAGCAGGGGGAAGTGCGTGCAGCCGAGGACGATGGTGTCTGGGGCGTTGCTCTTGCCATGCCCCAGCGTTGGTGCGAGATACGTACACGCGATCGACTCGGCGATCGGGCCGTCCGTCCATCCTTCCTCCGCGAGCGCGACGAGCAGCGACGCGGGCACTTCATCGACGACAGCCTTCGGCGCGAGCGCGTGGATGGCGCGCGCATACGCGTGACGCTTGACCGTCGACTCGGTGGCGAGGACGAGGTGGTGCTGATGCGCGCTTGCCGCGACCGCGGCCGCGGCGCCCGGCTCGACGACGCCGATGACCGGCAGCGGCGAGAAGCGATCGCGCACGGGATCGAGCGACACCGCGGACGCCGTGTTGCACGCGATCACGAGCAGCTTGATGCCGCGCGTGACGAGATGGTCCGTCGCCTGCGTCGCATAGCGCGTGATCGACTCGACGCTCTTCGTGCCGTACGGCACGCGCGCCGTATCGCCGAGATAGATCAGCGATTCGTTCGGCAGCCGCTTCCGCAGCGCGCGCAGGACGGTGAGACCGCCGACACCCGAGTCGAAGACGCCGATGGGAAGATTGGGGTCCACGAGTAGAAGATATTCTACGAGCGGCTGAGTACGCGGGCGTTGTGCCCGAGATCCTGCGCGTGGGCCAGTGCCCGCGCCACGAGATCGGACGGCGCGCCCCGCAATTCCAGCAGCGCGATCGCATTCCGCGTCGTCGATGCGCCCTGGCGAAGGCGGTAGTCGAAGATCAGCCCGTCCGCATCGAGCGAGTCCGTGAAATGGTACGGCGCGTACCGGCGGGCGAGCAGATCGACGAGCTCGAGATCGTGCGTCGCGGCGATGACGATATTTCTCGGACCGTTGTCGCGCGTCGACGTCTCGGAATCGGTGGTCAGCAGCGATTCGAGGACCGCCGCTCCCGCCGCGATGCGCTCGATCGCGTTCGTGCCACGGAACAGCTCGTCGAACAGCATGATGTGCCGCTGAGGCGTACGAGCGGCTCTGACGAGATCGAGCACGGACTCGACCTCGACCAGATAGTAGCTCTTGCCGCTGGCGGGATCGTCCGCGCGTCCGATGCAGCTACGAACGACGACAAGCGGCCCTTCATACGTTTCCGCAAGGCAGGTGTGGATCGTCTGCGCCATGACGATCGTGACGCCGACCGTCCTGAGAAACGTCGATTTGCCCGACATGTTGGAGCCGGTGATCAGAAGGCCGTCCGGCGGCCCGAGTGTCACCGAGTTCGGCACGGCATCTGGCAACAGCGGATGACGAATCTCGGCAAGGTGTAGGCGATCAGTGGCGGCTCCGAAGCGCGGCCGTGTCCAGCCCGATGTCCCGGCGCGATACGACGCGACGCTGAGGGCGGCGTCCACTTCGCCGACGGCACCAACGAGACCGCGCAGGTCGGCTGCATGTGCCCGCAGCTCGCGACCGCCGAAGAACAGCGCGTTCGCGTCGAGGAAGAACAGGAGATTCAGGTATTCGATGACGAGGCCGCCGAGGTCGCCGGCAGCCGCGCCGGACCGATCGCGAGAGACCCACCCGGCGATTCGCCGAAGTCCGGCCAACGCACTGACGTGGCCGCGAAGGCGGCCCGTGAGCTCGGTCGACGGCAACGGCAGCGTGCCGATGGTGGCGGCCGCCGAGATCAGCGGACCGACCTGGCGGAATGCGCCCGTCACGATCTGGAGATCGCGCGCGATCGTGCCGCGAAGCACCGATCCGGCTAGCGCGCCGACGGCGAGCAGGAAGATCAGCGCCGGCCAGATCGGCACGAGCACGAGTGCCGCCAGCATGCTCACGCCCAGAACGGGAAAGACGAGATGCCACGCCTGCGTGTCGAGCGCGTCCGGGCGCGTCAGGTCGATGACGTCGTATCCCGACGGATCGCGCAGGGCCGTCAGCGCGAGCTGCGCGGCTTCGCGCGTGTCCGGATCGTCGGAGAATTTCGTGACTAGGGCTTCGAACGCGTCGAGAGAGGCGCCGGCGGCGCTTCCCCGCAATCTCGCGTAGAGACGCTGCTGACCGACGACGCTCTCCGTGCGATCGAGCACGGCGAAGACGTCGTCGAGATTGAGGTCGGTCCAGGTCCGATCGTCGAGCCCGTTCGTCGTACCGGCTTCGAGCTCGGCCCGAAAGAGCTTCGCAATGGCCGGCATATCGCGCCGGCGATCGACCAGTTGCCCCCAGTCGCGCTTTAGTCTCTCGAGCGTTTGCGCACGCCGACGATTCCGCGTAACGACGCTGATTGCCGCAAGTGCGAAGAGGCCCGCCGCGATCCAGGGGAGCGCCGACACGGCTTATGCGACCTCGCGGGATGTCGTGGTATCAGGAGGTAGCTCGAACACGATTGCCGGAATGTCCATGACGAGGTCGCGACGTTGCTCGCGGAAGCCGATTTTTCTGAGCACGCGCAGTGACGCGTGGTTGTCTTCGTGAGCGAACGCGCCGAGAGGCATTTCGGCGGCCGCGCAGAGGCGAGCGTCGTTCGCGAACGCGATCCAGGCTGACGCCGCTTCGGTCGCGTACCCGTGCCCCCAGGCGTGGCGAGCGAGGCGATAGCCGAGATCGATCCAGCCAAGCTCGGGCAGCATCATCAAACCCGCGTCGCCGATCGCTTCGCCGGACTCGCGTTCGACGACAAGCCACTTCGCGAAGCCGTGCGCGGTCTGATGGGCGCGATAGCGCTCGATCCGATCGCGCGTCATTTCGATCGATGTATCTGCGCCGAATTGCATGAACTGCATCACGACCGGATCGCTCATCCACTGGAAGGCCGTCGCGACGTCGGTCTCCTCGAACGGTCGCAGCATCAGCCGAGGCGTTTCGAGGCGCGTGCGCATGTCGCTCAAAGCTCGCCGTTGTTGGCGAGCCTGACGAAGGCCTCGAGCGTGACGACCTTCACGAGCGCGGCGTGGACGAGATGGTCGGCGAGCGCGCCCGACGTGAAGTAGGTGCGCAGCGTCCAGCCGTCGCCGCCGAGCACGAGGTACGCGCGCGCGGCGCGCTGTTCGCGGACGGCATCGGCGAGACACATCACTTCGAACGGCACCTTCTGCTCGGCCGTGCCGCCGGTCTGCTGCCATTTCAGCGAGACCAGAATCCGCTCGTCGTCGCGCGCGGCCACGGCGTCGACCTTCTGTACGCCACCGCCGCAGCGCGTGCCGACGATGACCTGCCGTTCGATGGCGTAGCCGGACCGCTCGAGCGCCGGCAGGATCATGGCTTCGAGCACGCCGCCCGTGTTGGTGTTGCGCGTCTTCACAGGTTGCGCGTGCCGATGATTTCCCTGGCCGGAGATCGATCGCCGGTGGAATTGATGCGGCGCGGCGCGTCCCAGAATGCCACGCTGAAGCCGAGCCGGCGATACAGATCTTCGATGCGGCGCGTGGCCTGGTTGACGAGGATC
>DASZVJ010000154.1:0-11062 GCA_035547155.1 Vicinamibacterales bacterium | reverse complement strand
CGAGCACGTTGGCGACGATGCGATCGCAGCGGGTGCCGGCGAAGCCGAAGACGTCACTCGTCGCGCGATCGAGATCGCGCGCGAGCGCTTCGCGCAGAAGCGCGCGAGCGCGAAAGAGGCGCGTGCGCACCGTTGCGGCCGGAATCGACAGGCATGCGGCCGTTTCTTCGACGGAGAGATCCTCGACGTCGCGGAGCACGAAGACCGTGCGGAACGCGACGGGCAATTCGTCGAGGCGCCGCTCGATGAGCTGGCGGACTTCCGCACGCCAGATCGCGGCGCCCGGCGGCTCGGCCTGGGGATCAGCCATCTCGGTCTCCATCGATCGGCCGTCGCGATCGACGGCGGCCGCGAACGGCACGACGACCCGATCGCGCCGGTGCCGGCGCAGCCGCATCAGCGCGCGGTTGATCACGAGGCGCGTCAGCCACGTCGCGAGCGCGGACTCGCCGTGGAAGCTGTCCATGCGCCGATAGGCGTCCAGATACGCGTCCTGCAGCGCGTCCTCGGCCTCCGCGTCATCGCGCAGAATCGCCCGCGCCACCCGAAACAGCCGCGCGTTGTACCGCCGCATCAGCATCTCGAACGACGCATGATGCCCGCTCGCGACCCGAGCGGCCAGCGTCCTGTCATCCGGGGCCGGCGATGCAGCCGATGCGCCTCTGGCGGTCATGGGAGATTGGATGCGGGAGATGGAGGGGATGTTCCCGACATCGGGGCATCTAGTCATCGGGACATCGGGACATCGGGTCATCGGATCATCTCGATTCCTGTCCTGGCCCCCGATGATCCGATGTCCAGATGACCCGATGATCCGATGTCCTCCGCTCTGGCCAGCAGCGCCGCGACGCCGATCTGGCCGGTGTAGTTGCCAGCCAGACGGAGCCACGGCGGGAGATCGGGCAGATGACGGCGGATGGCGAGGATCGATGTGTCGTAGACCGGCAGCGCGGGGACGCGGCGGGTGACGACGACGTCGAGCGGAGCGTCGCTGCGGCCGGTCAGCCGCTCGCGATCGGCCAGAATCTGTGTGACGACGCCGTTCTCTGCCGGTAGGCCAGTGCCATCTTGCTCGCCGCTGAAAATCCAGGTCTCCGATCGCACGGCGCTGCGGCCGTCGAAGATACTCGCGTTGAACAGGCAGCCGAGCGCGCGCACGCCGCTGTCGCGCGGGAACAACACACCGAAGCCGGAGAGATCGTCGCGATGCGGCGCGAAGAACGCGGTGGCCGTGAGCAGGCTCGTCATCGGCGTCGCGGCGAGCGCATCGCCGAGCGCAGACGCATGCGGCGCGACGAGACGCGCGGCCTCGGCCACGTTCGTGCAGACGACGGTCGGCGTCGCGGGATCGAGCCGATCGAGACGCGTGCCGAACGTGAACGTCACACCTTTGCGCACGAGCGCGTCATGGAGCCGCGCGATGAGCTCGCCCATGCCGCCAGGCGGCGCCGCCATGCCGCCACGCCGCTTTGCGCGCGCACCGAACACGGCCTCGGCGGACAGCCGTTCCGGCGCCGCGCCATAGATGCCCTGAAGCGCCGGCCCAAGCAGATGCTGCGTGACGCCGCGGCCGGCGACGCGATCGCCAAATTGCGCGATCGTCTCGCCGGATTGCGGCTTCAGACGGCGTCGTGCTGCCGACGCCGCGATCTTCATCGCGAGCGTCGCGGTCTCACTGGCGGACAGCGGCCAGCGCCGTGCACGGCCGCGTGTGAAGACATAGCGGCGCTTCGCGTCAGGCTTGGGAAACTGCGGTGTGATGCCGAGCGCGGCGAACCAACGCTCGGTGACATCGGTCCAGACGAACGCATTGGCGGCGCGCTCGACGAGACCATGGCTCGTCTTGATCGTGCCGATGAGGCCGCCTGGACCATCGGCCGCGTCGACGATGGCGACGTCTCGGCCCGTCGCAGCGAGCGTCCAGGCCGTGGCGAGGCCGCTGAGCCCGGCGCCGACGACGAGCGCCGGCTTCATACCGACGAGGAATACAGCGGGCGGCCGTCCGGCTGCGGCGCGAGGTACGCGTCGAAGAGCGCGGCAGCGTTGCGCAGGAACGGCCGGCCTTCCGGCGGGACGCTCAGGACGTCACCGTCGATACGGACGACGTGGTCGGCGACGAGGGTCTGCAGCGTGTCACCGGCTGGCGCCACGCCCGTCTCCCGCATGTCCACGCGGAACGTCGTCATCAAGCGCGCAATCGCATCGCGCCGCCTGCGATCGTCGTCCGAGAGAAGATGGCCGCGGTGCGTGGGAATCTCACCGGCGTTCACGCGATCGGTGTACTTGCCGATCAGCTTCTCGTTCTGGTGATAGCAGTCCGGCGTGTCGGAGATCGCGCTCACGCCGAGGCCCAGCAGCGTGGTCGTGTGGACCTCGGTGTAGCCCATGAAATTGCGGTGCAGCCGGCCCTCGGCTGCCGCGGTCGCGAGCGTGTCCGACGGACGCGCGAAGTGATCCATGCCGATCTCGAGATAGCCGGCCTCGAGCAGCGGCTCGCGGATGGCCTCGTAGAGCGCGCGTTTGTCCGCGCCCACGGGAACCTGATCGTCACGGAAGCGGCGCTGCTGCGGCTTGATCCACGGCACGCGCGCGAAGCCGTAGACCGCGAGGCGATCGGGATCGAGCGCGACGATCTCACGCGCGAGCACGGCCATGCTCTCGCGTGTCTGGCCCGGCAGCCCGTAGATCAAGTCGAGGTTGATCGACGCGTAGTCGAGCTGGCGCGCCGCGGCGAACAGATGTGCGGTCAGATCGAGCGGCTGCTTGCGGTTGACGAGGTGCTGGACGTCCGCGTCGATGTCCTGGACGCCCATCGACACGCGGCGGAAGCCGCGCTCGCGCAGCGTCTCGAGCTGCGCCGCGCTCGTGACACGCGGATCGACTTCGATCGAGCCCTCGAACGCGTCATCGTCGACGTGCAGCCGGCGCCGGATGGCGTCGATCAGACGCGCGAGCGACACGGAGCTCAAGAACGTCGGCGTGCCGCCGCCGAGATGCAACTGGCGGAACGGCTGCTGCGCCAGCTCTGGCACGAGGCGGATGTACGTGTCGAGCTCGGCGAGCAGCGTGTCGATATACGCGCCCTCGCGGCCGTGATCGCGCGTGATGATGGTGTTGCAGCCGCAGAACGTGCACAGCGACTCGCAGAACGGCACGTGGACGTAGACGGCGAGCGCCGCGTCCGGCTGCGTGGCCGCGCGCCGCAGGCTGGCCGTCCAGTCCTCGGGCGCCGGCGGCTGATGCCACTGCGGCACCGTCGGATAGCTCGTGTACCGGGGAATCGGCACGTCGTATTTCGCGAAGCGTTCCGCTGATGTCATGCGAGCCGTTTCCGTACGGTTTGAACGAAGGTCTTGACGCTCGCTGGCGGCGTGCCCTGGAGCACGCCGTGGCCGAGACCACAGATCCAGCCGCGCCGCTCGGCCGGGCTGAGCCGCGCGATCGGATCGAGAAACTCGTCGAGCGCGCGCGTCAATGCGCCGCCGGACAAATGGAGCAGCGACGGATCGAGATTGCCCTGCACGAAACCGCGGCGCGCCGGCGACGCGAGCGTCTCCGCCAGATTCCAGCGCCAGTCGAGGCCGAGCCCCGCCCATGGCCCAATTGCCTGTACGCCCGTTTCGTCGAGATGCGCGGGATGCAATCCGCGCGCGTAGTAGCCGAGCTGCTGCGGCAACGCTGACGCGAGTCGCGCGAGATCCGGCGCGACGAACTGCTGGAACGCAGCAGGGGAGAGCTCGCCGGCAGCCGTATCGAACACCATCACGAGATCGGCGCCCGCGTGCAGTTGCGCGCGCGCCATGCGCTCGAGCAGCGGCACGAGATGCGCGGCGAAGCGGCGATAGAGCGGCAGCGACGTCTTGGCGCGCGTGAGCGTGCCCGTGTGCGTGCCTTCCATCGCGTAGACGAACAACGTCCACGGCCCGCCGATGAAGCCAATCAGCCCGCGATCGCCAGGCAGGTGCGCGCGCGTCTCGGCGACGGCTGCGGCTTGGAACGCGAGAGCCGCCATCGCCGCATCGACGTCGCGCAGCGTGTCGAGCCCGTCTTCGTCCAGCCGCCGCGCCAGCTTCGGACCGCCGTCGTCATAGCTGACCGGCAGGCCGAGCGCATCGAGGGGGAAGAGGAGATCGCTGAAGAGAATCGCCGCGTCGAAATCGAGCTCCTCGACGGCATTGAGCGCCACGCGCGCGGCCAGATCCGGCTCGCGGCACAACGCGTCGAAGCTGTGATGCCGGCGGAGCGCCTGATAGGAATCCTGGTAACGGCCGGCCTGGCGCATGCACCAGATCGGCGGCACGTCCTGAATCTCACCGGCGACGGCCTGGACGAACCGTGACGCCGCGACGGTACCGCTCGAATCGGAAGTCATGCGCGTGCGGCGCCCTCAGGCGCAGAGATCGTCCCAGCCGAACGGCCGCGTCTGGCTGTCGGCCGCGTACTCGCGCGCAAAACGGCGGATGTCCGTCTTCGCGGCCTGAATGGCGCCAAGCCCGTCGGCCTCTGCGTGCTGGGCCATGAGATCGGTGAGCCGCAGATGCCGCACCGGACGCGCGAGCGCCGTGACCTCGTCACTCGCGCGCAGATCGATGACGATGACGATATCGCGATAGCACGAGACGATGGCGTCGAGATCCGGGCCCGACACGGGCGCGGCGACGATGATCGCGGTAGCGCCGGCAAAGGCGCCCGCGTGCGATCGCGCGTCGGCAATCAGCCGCGCGTGAGCGGGGACGTGCGAGACGATCGCCTCGTCGGCCGGCTGACGGCTCCAGACGTCGATCGTCTTCGCGTCGCGCGCGTGCGCGAGCACGTCGCGTGCGAGCGCGCCGGCACCGATGACGACGAGCCGTTCGGCGCGCGCCGTGTGACGCAACGCGAGCTGTCCGTAGCTGTGCGCGCCGAAGCCTTGAAGATGATGCGAGCGAATCTGCTTCGCGTCGGTGAGCACACGCTGACCGAGCCGTCGCAGCCATGCACCGTCGGCCGGATCCAGCGACGATAGAAATTGTTTGAACTGGGCCTGGACTTCCGTTTCGCCGAGCAGCGGCGAGCGGAGCCCGCAGACGATCTCGAGCAGCAGCACGTACGCGTCTTCATCGGCGACAACGGCGTCGCCAGCCGCGTGCGGCGTCTCGCCCAGGAACTGCACCTCGCGCAAACACGTCGCCCACACGGTGCCCGGCAGCGGCGCCGCCGCCGCGCGGCGTGGACGATGAACGAGCGCGAGTCGCATCACACAAATTCTAGTGAAGCGGCGGCCCGCGATGTGTCATCGATTTGTCCGCGTCGCGAATTGCAACGCGTCTCACTACGCCGCGGCGCGGCGATCGAGTAGCCTGAAGCCTTCATGATCACCAACGGCCGCATCGGAGTCCTGCTGTTGCAGCTCGGCACGCCTGACGCGCCGACGCCCGCGGCGCTGCGCACGTATCTGCGCGAATTCCTGCTCGATCGCCGCGTCGTCGACACGTCGCGGCTGATCTGGTGGCCCATCCTGCACGGCATCGTGCTGACGACGCGTCCGGCGAAATCGGCGGCGCTCTATCAGCGCGTGTGGACGAACGAGGGATCGCCGCTGCTCGTGACGTCGAACGCGCAGGCCGCTGGTCTCGAAGAGCGCTTGAATGGCGACCGGAATCGTCCGCCCATTCGCGTCGCCGTCGCGATGCGCTACGGCAAGCCGTCGATCGACGAGGCCGTCGATCGGCTGCTCGCCGATGGCTGCGATCGGCTGTTCGCGTTTCCGATGTATCCGCAGTACGCGGGCGCGACGACGGGATCGAGCCTGGAGCGGCTGTTCGAATCGATCGGCCGGCGGCGCGTCGTGCCGCCGGTGCGCGTGCTGCCGCCGTACTTCGTCGACCCGTCGTACATCGAGGCGCTCGCGGCCGGTGCGCGCGAGGATCTCGGCGACTGGCCGGCGGATCACCTCGTCATGAGCTTCCACGGCCTGCCGAAACGCTACGCGGAGGAAGGCGATCCATATCCGGAGCACTGCCGCGCGACGGCTGCGGCGCTCGCGCAGAAGATGGGCTGGCCAGCCGATCGCTGGACGGTGACGTTCCAGTCACGCTTCGGCCGCGAAGAGTGGCTGCAACCGTACACGGACGCGTTCCTGCGGTCGCTCGCCGCCAAGCGCACGCCGCGCGTCGCCGTGATCTGTCCCGGCTTCACCGCCGATTGTCTCGAGACGATCGAAGAGATCGGCATCACCGGCCGCGAGCGCTACCACGAAGCCGGCGGCGGCGAGTATCGCGTGCTGTCATGCGTCAACGCGCGGCCCGCCTGGCTCGACGCGATGGCGACGATGGCGGAGCGGGAGCTCGGCGGATGGACTCAAGAGACCTGACGCCATATCTCACTATCTCTCTATCTCACTAACGCACTATCTATCGGATTATCTGGCTATTGCGACATCTGGCTATCGACATCGGACTATCGGGCGTCGGCTCCTGAAGGCAGATAGCCAGATGGTCCGATAGCCAGATGTCCAGATAGTGCGATAGCGCGATAGTGAGATAGCGAGATAACACGTTACTGTTTCATCCAAATCCACCTCAGCACGTCCGGCAGGATCGAGCCGCCGTGTGCGTCGGAGTGGGCGCCGTCGCCCCAGACGTGATTGATCTTGTAGCGCGGCCCTGGCGTCTGCCGTGTGTCGGCCGTGGCGTTCGCGTACTCGAGCGCCGAGAGCATCTGCTGGTTCGCGAGGAACCAGTTGCCGTGCTCGTTGTTCAGATCGTTCGAGCCGTCCTGCAGAAAGATCGTGATGGGCTTGATCGGGTTCTTGCGAATCAGCGTCGGATAGAGATCGCCGCCCGGCACCATCGGCTGGCCGTTCTGCGCGGGGCGGTAGCCGATCGACGTGTAGCTGCCGATGAAGCTGATGACATTGCGGAACTGATCCGGCCGGTGCCACGCGACGGTGAACGCGCAGATCGCGCCGCTGCTCGTGCCGCCGATCGCGCGCCGATCCGGATCGGTCGTCAGGTTGTACTTCTTGCCGACCTCCGGCAGCATCTCCTCGATCAGAAATCGCGAGTACGTGTCGCTGAGCGAATCGTACTCGGCGGCGCGGTTGTTGCCGTTGCCGGTGCCGATCGTGTCGGGGTAGACGTCGCCGCGCTGGCCGGGCGTGATGAAGATGCCGATCGTCACCGGGATGTCGCGCTTCGCGATCAGATTCTCGAGGACCTGCGGGACCTGCAGCGGCCCCGTCGGATTCGTCGCGCGCTGGCCGTCCTGAAATACGAGCACGTTCGCGGGCTGCGCCGGCGTGTACTGCGCCGGCACATAAATCCAGTAGAGGCGCGTGGTGTTCGCGATGATCTGGCTGTGGAAGGCGAACGGGCCCTCCAGGCGTCCCTTGGGCACGCCTGGCTGCGGCTGCGAATCCGGACCAAGCGGATAGTCGCCCGGCTTCCGCGCCGCCCCCGCGTCTTGCGCGGCGACCGGCGCTCCGGCGACGGCCAACAGGAGGAGGGCACACGCGGACAGGGCAAGGCGGAGCACGCTGAGCTTGGGCGTAGGCATGAGGCGTAATATCTCACTATCTCCCTATCGCGCTAACGCACTATCTGCATCGGGCTATCGGACAATCGGGTTATCTGGCTATCGGGTCATCTGGACATCGGCGCGGGCGGTGCGTATGCGCAGTCAGAGATCGTGGGCGGACGGGATCGAGGCCGGCGAGGCCTCGCGGGAGCGGGCCGGTGATGGACGGGCCGGAGGACAGTCGTGGATTGACCGCTGGTGTCTCGCGCGCCTGGCCGCCGAGCTCGCCGGCGCCGCGATTGTCGTGCGCCTTTGGAACGGGTTGTCGGTCGCGCTGTCGGATCGTCCGCCCGTCGCGTCGGTGCTCATCGGCGACCGCGGCACGCTGCTGCGGCTCGTGTTCCAACCGGAGCTGGAGTTCGGCGAGGCCTACACCGCGGGACGTCTCGAGGTCCAAGGCGATCTGACGCGCCTGTTCGAGACGGCCAATCGCGCGATGGCCGCGCACGAGCGGCCCGCGTGGCGTGGATGGATCGCGCATCTCCTGACCGGCGCGTCGCTCTCCGCTGCGCGGCGCAACGTCCATCATCACTACGATCTCGGCAACGACTTCTATCGCCGGTGGCTCGACGAGGCGATGGTCTACACGTGCGCGTACTTCGAGCGTCCGGACGCAGCGCTCGAAGAAGCGCAGCGCGCGAAGCTGGAGTACGTCTGCCGCAAGCTGCGCCTGCAGCCCGGCGACGAGGTCGTCGAAGCCGGATGCGGCTGGGGCGCGCTGGCGCTGCACATGGCGCGCGAGCACGGCGCGCGCGTGCGGGCGTTCAACATCTCGCACGAGCAGCTGGCCTACGCACGGGCGCGCGCGGTGCGCGAGGGACTGACCGATCGCGTGACGTTCATCGACGGCGACTACCGCACGATCGAGGGCCGGTGCGACGCGTTCGTCTCGGTCGGCATGCTCGAGCACGTCGGCCCGCGCCAGTATCGCGCGCTCGGTGAAGTCGTCGCGCGCGTGCTCGATCGCGAGCGCGGCCGCGGCTTGCTGCATTTCATCGGACGCTCGGTGCCGCGGCCGTTCAATGCCTGGACGGAGCGCTATATCTTTCCGGGCGCCTACGCGCCGACGCTCGGCGAAGTGACGCCGGATCTCTTCGAGCGAACGGGCCTGTCCGTCTTCGACGTCGAGAATCTGCGGCTGCATTACGCCTCGACGCTCGAGCACTGGCAGCACCGCTTCGAGCAGCAAGCCGAGTCCGTGCGCGAGCGATTCGACGAGGCGTTCGTGCGCACGTGGCGGATGTACCTCGCGAGTGCCCGCGCCGGCTTCATGACGGGCGATCTCCAGCTGTTTCAAATCACGTTCGGCCGCGGCACCGAGGAAGCGGCGCCGGGCACGCGCAGGGCGTTGTACGAATGACCGTCGCCGCGCACGATCTGCGCTGCGACGTGCTCATCGTCGGCGGCGGCCCGGCGGGATCGTCCTGTGCGTGGCGCCTGGCTCGCACGGGCGTCGACGTCATCGTCCTCGATCGCGCGGAGTTCCCGCGCGACAAGGTGTGCGCCGGCTGGATCACGCCGGCTGTGCGCGACGCGCTGGCCCTCGATCTCGACGACTACGCGCGCGGCGGACGTACGCTGCAGGCGTTCACCGGATTTCGCACGGGCGGGCTGGACGGACCGCTGCGCGTCACCGACTTCGGAAACGTCGTGAGCTACGGCATCCGCCGTTGCGAGCTCGATCACTATCTGTTGCAGCGATCGGGTGCGCGGCTCGTGACGGGGCCGCTCGCGTCGCTCGAGCGGACGCCTGACGGCTGGATCGCGAACGGCTCGATCCACGCGTCGATGATCGTCGGGGCAGGAGGTCATTTCTGTCCGGTCGCACGCCAGCTCAATCCTGGCGTCGAGGAAGAGCGCGTGGTCGCGCAGGAAGTCGAATACCGGCTGCCGCCGGAGATGGCCGGCGCGTGTCAGGTGCGGGGCGAATGGCCGGACCTGTTCTTCTGGCCGGATCTGCAGGGCTACGGCTGGTGTGTCCGCAAGGGCGACTATCTCAATGTCGGTGCCGGACGGCTGAGCGAAAAGGCATTTCCTGCGGCGGTCCGTGCGTTCCAGGCCAGCCTCGAGGCGCGCGGTCTCGTCCCGCCGGGATTGCCCGCGAAGTGGAAGGGACACGCGTACGTGCTCTACCGCAATGCGCGTCGCGCGCTGTGTGACGATCGCGCGGTTCTGATTGGCGACGCGGCGGGTGTCGCGCTCGCGCCCAGTGGAGAGGGCATCCTCGCGGCCGTCGAGACAGGCCTGCTTGCCGCCGATGCGATCGTGCGCGCGGCGCCTGACTACTCGCGAGCCGCGCTCGACGCGTACGCGCGCGCGGTGGATGCGCGCTTCGGGCCGCGGCTTGCCAGGCGCGCGCACCCCTCGTCCTGGCCCTCGTGGCTGGCCCCGCTGGCCACGAGGGCGCTCCTCAATGTTGGCTGGCTCACGCGCCGCGTCCTCATCGAGGACGGATTTCTGCACAAACGAAGGCGGGCGATGTAGCCATCGGGCCATCGGCGAGAAGCGGCCCCCAAAAAGAAACGGCGCGCGGACCGAAGTCCGCGCGCCGGTGTGTGTGGAACGCCGCTCGTTCGCTTAGAACGAGAAGCGAGCCGTCAGCTGCAGGTTACGCGCGCCGTTGGCGCCGTTGACCGCGCCGAAGCCCGCCTGATTCGGCTTCAACCGATCCTGGTTGAGGTTGCCGTTCGCGTCGTACTGCGCGTTCCGAAGGGTCAGATCCGTTGGGCTGTTGTACTGGATCTGGCCCTGACGGCCCGTGAAGATGACGGTGTTGAACGCGTTGAACGCGTCCAACCGGAGCTGCACCTGCCGGCCGCCGCCCAGCCGGATGTTCCGGGCGATCGCCAGGTCCACGGTGTGGTCGGCGCAGCCGATCAGCACGTTGCGGCCCGATTCCATGCCGTTGCTGTAGTAGCTCGGGCCGGTGACCGCGTTCATGTTGAACTGCGCGTACTGGTTGTCCGAGCAGCCGCTGCCCGGGTCCCCCGTGTAGACGATGCGCGCGCCGTAGTCCGGCGAGCCCGTCAGGTTCTGGGACGACCCGTTCGCGTTGTAGCTGTAGCTCAGGTCGTAGTGCCCACCCGAGCCGGTCGTGAACACGCCCGACAGCTGCCAGTCGTTGATGACGTAGCCCACGGCGCGCAGCGCCGTGCTCTCCGACTTCAGGTCCGGCAGGTCCCACACCCAGTTGGCCCGCAGCGTGTGGCGGCGGTTGTCCAGGTTCTTGTTCAGGTCTTCCCACTGCGCCTGATCCGGGCTGACCGACACGGCGCCGTTGGCAGCGTGCACGAGCCGCTGTTGCAGGCCCGTGTTGCCCTGGAAGTACAGACCCAGCGTGTAGTTCACGCCGAACTGGAATCCGTTGCGGAACCGGCGGTTCAACGACGTCTGAATCGAGTGATACAGGTCGTGGAACTGCGTCTCGTTTTCGTTGATGTTCGTGTAGCCCTGATACGGCCGCAGCAGGTTCTGCGTCAGAGCGTTCTGGCCCGGGATCGCGCTG
>DASZVJ010000153.1:0-18010 GCA_035547155.1 Vicinamibacterales bacterium | reverse complement strand
GAAAGGACTGCGGCGCGCGTCGCGTCGGCGTCCTGCTCGACGGCCTGCGCGGCGGCGAGCGCGCGCGAGTACGCGAGCTCGCGCTCGTTGACCAGATGCGCGGCTTCGTCGAGCGCGGCGCGCGCGCGCGCCGCGCTCTCGCGCTGGGCGTCGATCGCGCGGGCCGCCGGTTCCTGGCGGCCCGCGAGGTCGGCGACTTCTGCCGCGAGCGTCTCGGCCTGCCGCGCGAGCTCGTCGATCTGCTGCGACTCGAACGTGATCTGCTGCTGGCGCCGGCCGATCTCGAGCTCGGTCGCGTGCGCCTGCTCGCGCGCCGAGGTCGACGCGGCTTCGGCCTCCGTCAGCCCGAGGCGCAGCGCCTCGAGCGCCGCTTCGAGCGACGCGACCTCGGCGGCCGCAGCCGCCTCACGCTCGCGGGCCGCGTGCCAGCGCGATTCCGCCGCCGCGATCTCGGCGCCAAGCGCGTCGTACCGCCGCGCGAAATGGACCTGCTCCCACTTGCGCAGCTCTTCGCGCAGCCGCTTGTAGCGCCGCGCGCGCGCCGCCTGCCGCTTCAGCGCGCCCCGCTGCTTCTCGACCTCGAAGATGATGTCGTCGACGCGCGTGAGGTTCTGTTGCGCGGCCTCGAGCTTGAGCTCGGCGGCACGGCGGCGCGACTTGTATTTCGTCACGCCCGCGGCTTCTTCGATCAGCATGCGCCGCTCGGCTGGACGCGACGACAGGATCTGTCCGATCTTGCCCTGCTCGATCACCGCGTACGCCTTGACGCCGAGCCCCGAGTCCATCAGCAGATCGTGGATGTCCCGCAGCCGGCAGACCTCGCCGTCGATCAGATATTCGCTCTCGCCCGATCGATACAGCCGGCGTCCGATCTCGACGTCCCGCGCGATGATTGGCTGCTGATCGAGCAGCGGATCAGGCTCGGCCGGCGTCTGGACCGGCGCCTGCATCGCCGCTTGTACCACCTGCGTGAACTTCAGCTTCACCTCGGCGGCCGCGGTTGGCTTGCGCGCGTCGCTGCCGTTGAAGATCACGTCCTCCATGCGCTCGCCGCGCAGGCTCTTGGCGCTCTGCTCGCCGAGCACCCACGTGATCGCATCGACGACGTTGCTCTTGCCGCAGCCATTGGGCCCAACGATGGCGGTCACACCATGGTCGAAGCCGAGATCGGCGCGGTCGGGAAAGCTCTTGAAGCCCGCAATCTGCAGTTTGGACAATCGCATGGACGATGGTTCTCGAATTCGGATGGACGGCGCGTCCATATGCCGGGTCTAAAGACCCGGCCTACATCTGTTGTTGGAAATAGGCCGCCAGACCGCAGCCAGAGTCCGGCCGAAGTCTAACAAGGCCCTATTTAGCGGGGCAAGGGAAAAGGCCGCTACCAGATGTTGTGCGTGACTAGCGCGAGGCCTGCGTATTGGCGGCTGGCGCCTTGATGGTGCGTCCGGCCGTATCGCCGTTCAGCTCGAGCAGATGGGCCGCTTCATCGAAGTAGCCGAGCGCCACCTGGAGCTGCGGGTCGGTCGCCGACGCAACCCGCCGCGCCTCCTCGACGCCGAACAGGTCGACGTCGACCTCGTAGTGGATGCGCGACTTGATGAAGGCCAGATCGGTCTTGAACGCCGCCTCGTCGATCTTGACGTGCTGATCGGTCAGGTACTGGCGGAACTCGTCGACCATGGCGTCGGTCAGCGTCCAGCCGGGCTCGACGTGATGCGTCGCGTTCGAGCGCGCGCCAGGACGCGTGTCGCCTTCCTTCGTGAAGCGCTCGGCGAAATTGATGAACGCCGTGCTGAGCGCTCGCGAGAACCGCGTCGGGTTGAAGCCTTCGACCGGTCCGACGACGAAATGATCGGGCTCGATGCCGCCTCCGCCGTAGACCTTGCGGCCCGAATCGGTCAGCGTGAGCTCGGACGCCTTGTGCTCGCGCGTGCCGGTCTGCTCGTGCTCCGCGTAGTTGCGATAGTCGTCGAACGTGCTGTCCCACGGCCGCTGGATCATGCGGCCGCTCGGCGTGTAGTAGTGACCGGTCGTCAGCGCGAGTCCCGCGCCGTTGGCGATCGGATAGACCGACTGCACCAGCGCCTTGCCGAACGTCGTCTCACCGACGATGAGCCCGCGATCGTGATCCTGCATCGCGCCAGTGACGATCTCCGACGCGCTGGCGCTGCCGCGATTGACGAGCACGATCAGCGGCACGTCGGGATACCCGGTCTGCCGCTTCGCACGGTAGTCACCGTCGGAGTTGGGGATCCGGCCGCGCGTCGAGACGACCATCTGTCCCGGCTTGAGAAACCGGCTTGCGACAGCGATCGCCTGATCGAGCGGCCCGCCCGGGTTGTCGCGCAGATCGAGCACGACGCGCTGCATGCCCGAGCTCTTCAGGCGCGCGAGCGCTTCGCCGAGCTCCGTGTCGCTCGTCTCCGAGAAATCCTGCAGGCGCACGTAGCCGGTGCCCGGCGCGAGCATGAACGCCGCGCGCACGGTCGGCATCTTGATCTCGTCGCGCGCGACGGTGAGCGGAATCAGGGCGTCGAGGCCCGGACGGCGAATCGTGATGTCGACCGTCGTGCCTTTCGGCCCCTTGACGCGCTTGACGACTTCGTCGGTCTGCCAGCCCTTCGCGCTCTCGTCGCCGACCTTCGCGATGATGTCTCCGCGGCGAATGCCCGCACGATACGCCGGCGATCCCTCGAAGAGCGACGTCACCGTCACGTCGCCGTCGATCGACAGGATGCTGATGCCGATGCCGAAGTAGCGCCCTTCCTGACGATCGCGCATCTGCGCGAAGTCGCGCGGCGTGAAGAAGCTCGAGTGCGGATCCAGCGTCCGCAGCATGCCGTTGATCGACTCGTAGATCAGCGCCTCGCTGCCGCAGACCTTCGGCTCGAGACACAGGCCGTCGATCGGCTCGACGTAATCGTGCTCGATCGCCGCGAGCGCCGCCGCATACACGCGGTACCGCGCGTCGTCGGCCTGGCGGCTGTCGGCCGATGGCGACTGCGCCGCGACCACACCCAGAAAAACCCCGGCGACGATCGACGTGCACGTGACGATGGCAGCGGCAGGAAGGCGAAATCGGCTCATGACAGACGTCCTAGTCGGCCTCGGCGCGCGCCGGCCGTTTCTTGCCGAACATCCAGGCGACGCCGATGCTCAGAATGTACAACGCAATCATCGGCGCAGAGAAAATCGTCAGGTTCACCGGATCGCCGCTCGGCGTGATGATCGCCGCCACGATGACGATGACGAGCACCGCGTAGCGGAACTGCTTCAGCATGAACTTCGCCGTCACGATCCCGAAGCGCGCGAGGAAGAAGACCACCATCGGCATCTGGAAGATCAGCCCCATGCCGAGGAGCGTCTTCACGTAGAACGAGAAGGTAATGTCCAGGTCCGGCAGATACGACAGGCCAGGGCCGTCGCCGGGCAGCGCGCTGCCGGCGGCGCCCGCGGCCGCCGTCGGCACCGACACGACCTCGTAGCTCGCGAAGAACTTCCACATCGAGGGGAACGCCACGCGATGCGCGAAGTACGAGCCCACGAAGAAGAAGAGCGACGCGAAGAGCACGAACGGCACGACCACGCGCTTTTCTCGCGCGTAGAGCCCGGGCGCGACGAACAGCCACGCCTGCGAGAAGATGAACGGCGCCGCGATGAACAGGCCGGCGAGCGCCGACAGCTTCAAGCTGAACATGAAGCCCGCCATCGGCTGCGTGAAGACCAGATGGCCGCCGAACGATCCGAAGTAGCGGATGTAGTACTGGTAGAGCGGTTCCCAGAAGTAGAAGGTCACCGCGCAGCACGCGCAGAGCACGTACAGCGAGTACAGGATCCGCCGCCGCAACTCGTCGAGGTGCTCGAGGAAGCTCATCCTCGAGCGATCGTCGAGGGCCTCGTGCTCGCTGTCCTCAGCCGCCATGAAATCGGCGGCGCCTGTCGATTCGGAAGTCATGGCCGAGGTCGTCGATCGGGTCGATTCAGACCGGTGGCTCGCGTCAGCTCACGTGCTCGCCGCGCGAGACCGTGTCGGATTGAATCTCTTGCGTGGAGGCCGTGATCGCCGGCGTCGACGTCTGCGCGGCGGGCGCGGGCTTGTGCTGCTCTTCGTTCCGGATCTCGTCGTCGAGCGTCCGCTGCAGCTCGTTGGACGCGCGTTTGAACTCCGCGATGCCCTTGCCGAGCGAGCGTCCGAGCTCGGGCAGCTTGCGCGGGCCGAACACGATCAGCGCGACGACGAAGATGATGACGAGCTCGGGAATTCCAATGGGACCCATGGTGCCCTTCCTTACATGCTCAGTGGCAGCCTTCAGTATACCTGCTCCAGCGGCCGTCCTGGAGAAGATGCGGCGAACACCAGGCTGCAAGTCGTGTGTTCGCGTTGACTTGCGTCACTTCGGGTACTAGGATGGCCTGAAAGGCTCGATGGCGGATTAAAAGTTGCATCGGGACCGCCACGTGATCGTTCGATCCTCAATCACAGATAGGACATCCTCCATGACACGACGACTGGTTGGCCTGGGCGTTCTGGGAGCCGCCCTGACATTCACACCGACGGTCTTCGCGCAAGCTCCGCAGACGTCTCCCCAGCCGTCTACCGGTGCCTCCGCCGACTCCGATCGCCTCCGTCCGGCGACGACGACCACATCCGGCACGACAGGGATCTGGTTCGTACCGACCGGCGAAGTGCTTCCCGCCAAACAATGGTCCGTCTCGTTCTATCGTACGAACGTCGACGACGGTCAGGGTTTTTCGGACATCTCGACGTTTCCGGCGACGGTCGCCTACGGCCTGGGTGGACGTGCCGAGATCTTCGGCAGCTGGTCCGCCGTCACCCGCATCGACCGCGACACGCGGCCGCTCTTCTTCGCGAGCACACCCGGCGGCGATGAGGCCGGCACCGGCGGCGGGCTCGTCGTCGACTATCCGTTCGTCCGCGGCGCGTGGACGGGCAACAAGATCGGCGACCTGTGGGTCGGCGGCAAGGTCAATCTGCTCGCCAACACGTCGTCGCGCGTTGCGCCCGCCATCCGCGCGATGGTCAAGCTGCCGACCGGCGACAAGGACGCCGGCGTCTCCACCGGCAAGGCGGACTTCCAGGTCGACGGCATCGTCTCCACCTACAACCCCGTGGCGGAAATTTCCGGCTATGGCGGCGTGATTGTCCGCAGCAGTCCGGACGGCTACGACCTGACCAACGGCCTGCGATGGGGCGTGGGCGCGGCCTTCCCGCAGCGCTACAACCTGGGTCTGCGGATCACGGCCGAGCTGTTCGGCGAGAAGTACTTCGACAACACGATCACCGCGCCGACCGGCCTGACCGGTGCGGACGGATCGGTCGTGCCGGTCTCGACAATCGTGCGCAGCCCGACGATTGCCTCGGTCGGCCTGACGTGGCAGGCGCCGAATGGATTTTTCGTGGGCGGCGCCGCGAGCTGGAACGTGCACATGAAGAACCGCAGCGACGCGACGTGCGCGCCCGGTCTCGTGTGCGCTGGCGAGTCGTTCCCGGACACGCCGAAGGACGACAAGGGCCTGCAGATTCGCATCGGCTTCCATCCGGGCGCACGCAATCGCAGCGCCGAAGGCCCGAGCTCGACGGCCAACACGACGCCGGCGCCGTCAACGCCCGCAACGCCCTCGACCGCTGCCCCGGCTGCACCGCCGGCTGGAGCCGCCGCGGCGAACGGCGGCACGCCACCGGCGCCGACGGCACCGGCCAATCGCCCGCCGACGGTTCGCGCCGCGTGCGATCCGTGCACGGTCGAGGTGAACAAGACGTCGACGGTCTCGGCCGACGCGCAGGATCCCGACGGCGATCCGTTGACCTACCGGTGGACGAGCGCCGCGGGCACGATCGCCAGCCCGACCACGCGCCAGTCAGCGTGGACCGCGCCGGGACAGCCGGGTCCGGTGCCGGTGACCGTCGGTGTCAACGACGGCAAGGGCGGCACGGCGAGCGACAGCGTCACGATTCAAGTCGTGCAGCCGAGGAGCTACACCTTCGAGGACGTCCACTTCGAGTTCGACCGCTACACGCTGCGGCCGGACGCGCTCAGCATCCTGGACGACGCGATCAACGCGATGCGCGCCAATCCGGGGCTGCGGTTGACGATCGAAGGCCACACCTGCAACATCGGCACGGCCGAGTACAACCTCGCATTGGGCGAGCGCCGCGCCAAGGCCGTTCGTGACTACCTCGTCAGCCGCGGCGTCGCCGCCGATCGGTTGAACACGGTCAGCTTCGGTGAGGAGCAGCCGAAGTACGACAACTCGCGCGAGGAGACGCGCCGCCTGAACCGCCGCGCCGCCCTCGTCGTGCGCCTGCAGTGACACGCGCGCGATAGACACGAGAAAAAGTTAGAAGTGAAAAGCCAAAAGCCAGAAGTCGAGGAATCAGTCCTCGGCTTCTGGCTTCAGCTTTTTGCGGCGCCAGGAATTTCTAGCTAGTAGGCCTTCGCGAACCACGCCTTGACGGTCGCGGGCTGGCCGCACTTGACGCATTGGCCTTCGATGCGCGGCGAGCCCAGCGGGATGTTGCGGAGCGTCGCCTGCGTCTCGGCTTTGATCTGCGCTTCGCAGTCGGCCGATCCGCACCACGCGGCAATCACGAAGCCGGGACGCCCTTCCATGTGCGCCTGGAACTCGGCCCAGTCCTTCGCTTCGCTCGTGTGCTCTTCGCGGAACGCGCGGGCGCGCGCGAGCAGGTTCGCCTGAATCTCCTCGAGCAGCGCGGGCACGCGTGACGCGAGATCCGCCATCGGAATCGCCGCCTTCTCGCGCGTGTCGCGCCGCGCCGAGAACACTTGCCCCTTTTCGATGTCCTTCGGCCCGATCTCGAGCCGCAGCGGCACACCGCGCAGCTCCCACTCCGCGAACTTCCAGCCTGGCGAGTTCTCTTCGCTCGCGTCGAGCTTCACGCGCACGCCGCGCGCGACCAGCTCGTCGCGAATCGCTTCGGCTTTCGGCAGCACGGTCTCCTTCCAGTTGCCGCGCGGAATCGGCACGATGACGACCTGATGCGGCGCGACGCGCGGCGGCAACACGAGGCCGCTGTCGTCGCCATGCGTCATGATCACGCCGCCGATCAGCCGCGTCGACACGCCCCATGACGTCGTCCACGCATGCTGCAACGTCTTGTCGCGGCCCTGGAACTGGATGCCGAACGCCTTCGCGAAGTTCTGCCCGAGGTTGTGCGACGTGCCCGCCTGCAGTGCGCGGCCATCGCCCATCAGCGCCTCGATCGAGTAGGTGCGCGACGCGCCCGCGAACTTCTCCGATTCGCTCTTCTGTCCGTCGATGACCGGCATCGCGAGCATGGACTCGACGCACTCCTTGTAGAGCGCGAGAATCTTCATCGTCTCGTCCTGCGCCTCTTCAGCCGTTTCGTGCGCCGTGTGCCCTTCCTGCCACAGGAACTCGGTCGTTCGCAGGAACGGCCGCGTCACCTTCTCCCAGCGGACGACGTTAGCCCACTGGTTGATGAGGACGGGCAGATCGCGCCAGGACTTGATCCACTTCGCGTAGAGCGTGCCGATGATCACTTCCGACGTCGGCCGCACGACGAGCGGCTCGGCCAGCTCCTCGTCGCCGCCCTTCGTGACCCACGCCACTTGCGGCGCGAAGCCCTCGACGTGCTCCTTTTCCTTCATCAGGAGGCTCGAGGGAATGAACAGCGGGAAGTACGCGTTGACGTGGCCGGTCGCCTTGAAGCGCGAGTCGAACGCCTGCTGGATCAGCTCCCAGATGGCGTAGCCGTACGGCCGGATCGCCATGCAGCCCTTGACCTCCGTGTAGTCCGCCAGCTCCGCGCGGCGGACGACGTCGAGGTACCAGCGTGAGAAATCTTCGGAACGGGGCGTGATTTCAGTGACGAATGAGTCTTTCTTCTGGTCGGCCAAGCAGGGCTCCGGGTGCAGTCACGAGGATGCGGACGAGGGTCAGCGCGCGCCGCGGTAGTCGTCGCGACGCCGCTTCCAGTGTAGATCGTCGCGCTCCGGGAAGTCGGTGCGCGAGTGCGCGCCGCGGCTCTCCTCCCGCCCGAGCGCGGCGCGGACGATGAGCGCGCCCATCGTGAGCAGACTGACGACGCGCCAGGTCGAGACGTCGAGGGACGCACCTGCCGCGCGCTGCCGATCGACGACGTCCCAGGCGCGGCCGAGCGCCGCCAAGGCCTCGGAGAGCCCGTCACGATCGCGAAAGACGCCCGCGCGCCGCCACATCAGATCGCGGATGGCAGCCTCGGTCGTCGGCACCGACAACGGCGCGCCCGTCGGCGGCGGATCGACGAAGACGGGCGTCGGCTCGACCGGCCAGTCGCGGCCGTTCCACACGCGCATCGCACGGCCCGCACGCCCGCCGAACACGAGCCCTTCGAGCAGCGAGTTGCTGGCGAGACGATTCGCGCCGTGCACGCCGGTACGCGCGACCTCACCGGCCGCGTACAACCCGCGAATCGAGCTTCTCCCGTCGAGATCGGTGACGACGCCGCCCATCAGATAGTGCGCGGCGGGCCCGACAGGCAGCCGATCGGTCGCGAGATCGAGTCCGGCGCGACGGCACAGCTCCGCGATGGCCGGAAACCGCTCGCGCACGGTCTCCTGCGGCAGGTGCGCCAGCGTCAGATACACCGGCGCACCCGTCCGCTCCGACTCGAGGACGATCGCGCGCGCCACGCGATCGCGTGGCGCGAGATCACCAGCCGGGTCGTAGCGCGAGACGAACCGTTCACCTTGCGCGTTGATCAGGTGCGCGCCTTCGCCGCGCAGCGCCTCCGACAGCAGATAGCGCGGCGCGCCGGGCACGGCGAGCGCGGTCGGATGGAACTGGACGAACTCGAGATCGGCGACGCGCGCGCCGGCCAGAAACGCCAGCACGACACCGTCACC
This sequence comes from Vicinamibacterales bacterium, assembly GCA_035547155.1. Taxonomy (GTDB): domain Bacteria; phylum Acidobacteriota; class Vicinamibacteria; order Vicinamibacterales; family SCN-69-37; genus CAZNMF01. The sequence goes on along the minus strand of DASZVJ010000153.1, from coordinate 9,122 downwards.
CGTCGCCACCGCCGGGTTCGTCGTCTCGCGATAGACCTGTCCGGCGCCGCCCGTCGCGAGCAGCGTCGCATTCGCGCGCGCTTCGTTCAGCACGCCCGTCGCGTCGAGGAAGCGCACGCCGACCACCGCGTCGTGCTCGACGATCGCCTGAACCGCTGTCGCGTGATCGATGATCGTGACGGACTTGGCCGTGCCGAGATGCGAGGCGAGCACGCGCGAGATCTCACGGCCCGTCGCATCGCGCGCGTGCAGCACGCGCCGCACCGCATGCGCGGCCTCGCGCGTGAGATCGAGCGATCCGTCCGGCTCGCGATCGAACGCGGCGCCCCAGTCGATCAGCTCGCGCACATCGCTCGGCCCTTCGTTGACGAGCACGCGAACCGCGTCCTCGTCGCAGAGCCCGTCGCCGGCGGCAATCGTGTCGGCGAAATGCAGATCCGGCGTGTCGTCGACGCCGACCGCCGCGGCGATGCCGCCCTGCGCGTAGCCGGTGCTTCCCGCGCCCGGATCGGATTTCGTCAGGATGAGCACGCGGCCGTACGGCGCGAGCTCGACGGCCGCACGAAGGCCGGCGATGCCGCTGCCGATGATGAGATAGTCGGCGGAGACGCGAGCGGTCACGATCGCCTGTTATCCTACCCCGGATGATCGGACAGGCTCACGCATCCGCCGCATGACTCCCATTCGCATCGACGTCACCGCCGAGCGCGCCAGCTACACGGTCGCCATCGGTCCAGGCCTCATTCGCACGCTGCCCGCGCTGCTCGCCGAGCGTGGTGTGACCAGGCAACGGCTCGTCGTCAGTTGCGCGCCCGTGTGGCGTCTGCACGGCCGGCGTCTGAAATCGATCCTGAGCAACGGCGACAAGCCCGCGCTCATCGGCGACGGCGAGCGCGCGAAGACGCTCGCGACCGTCGCCGGGCTCTACGATCACTGCCTGCGGCGCGAGCTCGATCGCTCCGCCGCCGTCATCGCCGTCGGCGGCGGTGTCGTCGGCGACGTCGCAGGCTTCGCGGCGGCGACGTATCTGCGCGGCATCCGCCTCGTTCAGGTGCCGACGACGCTGCTGGCGCAGGTGGACAGCGCGATTGGCGGCAAAGTGGGCGTGAATCTGCCGGCGGGCAAGAACCTCGTCGGCGCCTTCCATCCGCCCGCGCTCGTGGCCTGCGACCCCGATCTGCTGCGCACGCTGCCGCGCCGCGAATTCCGCGCAGGACTCTACGAGGTGGTGAAGTACGGCGTCATCGCGTCACAGCCGCTCTTCGATCGTGTCCACGCCAATCTCGCGAAGATCTTCGATCACGACCCCGCCATCGTCACCCCCGTCGTCGCCGACTGCTGCCGCATCAAAGCGGACGTCGTCACGCGCGACGAGCGAGAGTCCGGTCCGCGACGCGCGTTGAATTTCGGCCATACGATCGGCCACGCGCTCGAGGCCATCACGCGGTATCGACGCTTCCGTCACGGCGAAGCGATCGGCCACGGCATGCTCGCCGCCGCGCGCCTGTCCGTCATGCGCGGCACGATGACGGAGCTGGACGAAGCGCGCCTCGCGGACCTCATTCGCGCCATGGGCCCGCTGCCGTCCGTGACGGATCTCCGCATCAGCGACGCGCTCGACGTCATCGCTCACGACAAGAAGGTGGTCAACGGCCGCCTGCACTTCGTCCTCGCCGCGGGCATCGGCGGCACGGACATCGTGTCCGACGTCCACACGCGTGAGCTGAGCCAGGCGATGAAGGCGATTGGGATGAGGAGATGAGAGCTGGCGTATCGCGCTATCTCTCTATCTCGCTATCGGCAGCCGGAGATAGCCGCGACGAAGAGATAGCACGACAGTCCGATAGACCGCAGATAGACCGATAGTCCGATGTCAGATAGTGCGCTAGCGCGATAGTGAGATAGCGCGATAACACGTCTCTTCTCACCGTATCTCCCCCACCCTCACCACTCCTCCGTCCTCGTCTCGCCGCAGCAGCGCCTCCCGATCGACGCGCGCGTCCCTGGGTCCGAGCGCGCGGGCGTGGACGCGGATGGTGCGGTTGCTGTCGACGAACGGATTGCCGTCGCTTTCCGCGCGATCGTCGCCGACCCACACGACGAGATACGACAGCACGTCGTGCGGATGGTCGGGCACCATCGCCGATAGCGCCCCCGACAGGAACAGTCGCCACCGTGTCGTGTCGGCTCCGCGCGCGTCGGCCGCGTCCGTGTTCGCCTGCAGCTCCGTCGTCGCCGCCGCGAGATCGATCGACTGCCCCCACATCGTCGCGCCGCTCTCGCGAAGCGCTGACGTCACACCTCCATTCAGTGCGGCCGTCCAGTCCGGTGGCGCCTGCAACTCCTGCATCGCGCGCTCGAGCGCCGCGTCAGCGGCATACGCCACCGCTAGCCGGTTCGGCTCGCCCGACGCGCTCATCCTCTCGATATCCGTCGTTGTCGCGGTCGCGAACGCGATCGCGGCGAGCAACAACACCACGACCATCGCCAACACAACGGCGCTCCCATCGTCTCGCGCGACCTCCCGGCTGGACATGCCCGCTCCTCACGCTATCGGCCCAGATTCAGATTTCTCGGCGCGATCTCGGCCGTCAGCTCGAGATCGGGCACGAGCCCGGCGGCAGTGCGTCCCGTGCCGGCCGTACGAAAGTCCACGCCCGGGGGCGCCGTCGAGCGAAATTGATCGAGCGTGGCCTGCACGCGCACGCGCAGACGCACGGATCGCACACGCATCAAGTCGACGTCGAACTGCCGATCGCCCTCGCCACACCAGGGACCGTCGGTGAACATGTCGAGTGGCAGCGGCGCGAGCGATCCGCCCTGCGGGGACAGCGACACCAGCGGCGCGACGACATGCCCGTCGTCGTCATAGAGGCAGTTGGACTGCCCCGGCGGCGGCTTCGGCCGCAACGGCGGCGACGGATCGCCCAGATACTCGAATCGCACGTCCACCACGTCGTCGACGACCGGCGTATCGGACGCGTAGCCGTCGTAACGCCGAAGCTGGCGATTCGTGCGATCGAAGTAGTACGTACGCGACTCGACCGGCACGACGACCGCGCCCGCATCGAACGCCGGTGCCGACGTCTGGAGCGCACGCAGATTCGCCGACGAGCCCGAGACATCGGTGACGGCATACAGCGCGTGCCTGCCTGTGCCGTCAGCGATCAGCACGACGGCTCCCGCTGGAATGCCGCAGAACGGCTTTCCAATGGGACATGGCGGTCCGGCCGCGACGGTCACCATCGGCGTCGTGCCGCTCACCGACGCAGTCGTTTCGGCGGTCCCACTGACGTCCGCCGGAACGATCAGCGTCATCGCATCGGCCCGCGCGACCGATGCGGCTTCGGCGCCCGAGAGCCCCATCCGCCGCGGAACAATGGGCGGCAGCAGACGCGCGGCCGATCCGGCCAACGGCCCGTGGTCGATGCCCACACCCGCGGCCGCAACGTCGGTTTCGAGCAACGCCATCGCCACCCGCGCGCGCTCCTGCACGTCGACGGCTTCCGGTGCCGCGCGCGCGATCACCACATCGGTCGATGCCATCCAAAGCGCCGTGACCACGACGAGCGACGTCAGCGTCATCGCCACGAGCACTTCTAAGAGCGTGAATCCGTGGTCGCCCAAGCCCGGCGCGCGAGAACGCTTCGTCACCATGCGATCACTCCGCCTTCCGGCCCTTGACCGTCACGAGCCGCACCGATTCCACGGAGCCGCCTGAACGTCCAGCACCCACCGGCTCGACCTTGACCTCGAAGACCAGCGCATCAGCCACCGACGGCACGAACGACACACGCCACCGCCGCGCGAACACCGCGCTTGGCGGAACGGTCGTCCCCGCGCCAACCCATTTGCCACGCACGTCTGCGAAATCGGCGTAGCCGTCCTCGTTGACGTCGAGCGCGTCGGACGGAGACACCATCAGCCCCTGCCCGCCAGACGACGGCACATTCGTCGCGAGGTTCGTCGTCGCGTCGCTGACGCGCCCCGGCGGCGACGCCGCGTCCCATCCCCACGTGAGCGATCGCAACTGTTCCATCCTCTCCACCGCCATCGTCGTTTCGATCGTCTGCCGCCGAGCTGCCGTGACATCACGCGACGCACGCAGCACGACCGTCGCCAGCGCCAATCCCGCGCCAGCCAGCAGCGCCAGCGCGATCAGCACTTCGACCAACGTGAACCCCATCGCAGAGCCCGCCTCTCTCGGGACACGCATCGACGCCTCTTCTCGAAGTTCGAAGTTCGAAGTTTGAAGTTCCTCAGTCCGCCATAAGTGCAACCTGCGGGCCAAGGTGATCGAACGAGCGATCGGATTGCGCGTGAACCGTCGATGACGTGGAATTTCGGCCGAATTCGTTAGTCGCACCGCCGGCGCGCACGCCGGCCGCGACGGTCAGCCTTCAGAGGATCGCGAAAACTGCGAAGCGCGCTTGAAGAATTTCAAATGACCCGACGGCCAGATCGCCGGGCAAGCAGATAACGAGATAGCCCGATGCCAGATAGTGCGATAGCGCGTTAGTGAGGTAGGGAGATACGACGGCTCTCGTCAGTACAGTCCCACGTACCACGTCACGAGCTTTTCGCCGACGAGCGACGCAGCGTACGCGGCGACGGCGAGGAACGTGCCGAACGGCAGCCGCGTCTTCATCGATTTGCCGCGAACGATCGCGAGCGCGATGCCGATGATCGCGCCCGTGAAGCTCGACAGGAACAGCACGACCAGGATCTGGCGCCAGCCGAGAAACGCGCCGATGAGCGCCATCATCTTCACGTCGCCGAGGCCCATGCCGACCACGCCCGTGACGCGCTTCCACGTCCAGCGAATCAGCCACAGCACGAGCGCGCCGGCCGCGGCGCCAATCGCGCACGCGACAAATCCAGGCGGCACCCACACGCTGAATACCAGCCCGACGACGATGGCGGGGTAGGTGACGAGGTTGGGGAGACGCTGGGTCTCGAGATCGGTGCCGAAGAGGACGATCAGAATCGCCGTGAACAGCAGTCGCTGGGCCAGCAGGAGTGGCTCGTCCTGGAACCAGATGCCCTGCACCACGAACGCCACGGCCGTCGCCGCCTCGATCACCGGATATCGCGCGCTGATCGACGCCTTGCACGCGCGGCAGCGGCCGCCGAGCAGCAGATAGCTCACCACCGGGATGTTGTCGCGCCAGCGGATTGGCGTATGGCAATGCGGGCAGCGCGAGGGCGGCGAGACGATCGACTCCCCCGCCGGCAGCCGGCCGATGCACACGTTCAGGAAGCTGCCGATCATCAGACCGAAGGCAGCCAGGTAGATGAGGAGAACTATGGGCATCTGGTCATCGGCCTATCGGATCATCGGGGCATCTAGCGTCGGGTCATCGCGTTCGCGGCTGCAGGAATCTCGGCAGCGGGAACAAGCTCGACGTCTCCGAGATCGTCACGCGATGCGTCGTGGCGTCGTACACGAACGCCGTCTTCGTGGGATCGATCGGAAGGCCGCGCAGCAGGCGTACGCTGATGAGATCGCGCCAGGCGCGCGGATAGCTGCCCGTTGCGTCGTGATACCGCTCGACGATCGCCTGCAGCTGATCGATGGCGTCCAGCGCCTGCAGCTGCTGCAACCCGCGCTCGGCCGTGTGGCGCACGTAGTCCTGGTCGGCCGAGAGCAGCTCGGTCAGCAGCCGCCGTGCGCCGGCGCGATCGCCGCCCTGCGCACGCGTCATCGCCGCGACCGGCCGCAGCCATTCCGGTGCACCGGGCATCGTCGCCGCGCGCTCGAAGGCGGCGGCCGCGCGCTCGTAGTCGTTCGTGAACCAGTAGTGCACGAAGCCGATGTCGTGCAGGTACTGCCACCGCGTCGGATTGCTCGCGAGGCCCTTTTCGAGCAGCGCGATCGCCTGGTCGGCGCGGCCCGGCCCCTTGGGCGGCCTCTCCGCCAGGAAGATCGCGCCGAAGCGGTACGCGATGTTGAAGTGCGGATCGAGCGTCGTCGTCAGATCGAGCAGCGGATTCAGCAGCTCGAATCGTCCGGTCGTCCGCGTCGATCCGAGATCGCGGCCGTAGTGCTGGATCGTGCGGATCCAGTAGACGTCGGACGCGATCGCGTCGAACGACAGGAACACGCGATCGGCCGTCCGGCCCGATCGCAGGTACATCAGCCGGTCCTCGGAGACGGGCAGCGGATGGCGCTCGTCGCGCGCGTGCAGCACGCCCGCAGCGGCCGCAATGCCGACGGCCACTGCGGCCAACACGGCGACCGCCTGTCCGGCGCGCTTCATCGGAACTCCCGCCGCGAGAACAGAAAGACGGCCGCGAGCAGCACGGCCGCGATATAGACGACGGCGTAGACGAGCGTGTCGGCCACGAACGCGGTGCCGATCGGCAGCGCGTGGACGACCTGCGCCTTCACGTCGAACGCGGAGAACGCCGGCACGATCCAGCCGATCGCACCCACGAGATGGCCGACGATCGGCGAGACGTCCATGATGTCGCCGAAGTGGCGCAAGTCCTCGCTGAACGTGCCGGCCACGAAGAGGCCGAGCGTGAAGACCAGCGACAGCAGCGCGCTCGACGAGAACGTCGAGAACAGCAGCGCGACGGCAGTCAGCAGCGCCAGTTCAGCGAAGATCAATGCCACGGCGATCAGTAGGCGTACGTCCATTGCCGGCGCGTCCCACGACAGCCGCACCGCTGGCGACGCGCTCCAGTGAAGGTAGCCGAGCATCAGATACAGCGCCGCCGTCATCGCGACGACGTTCACGAAGATCGTCAGCACCAGTCCGGCGTATTTGCCGACGACGAACTCCCAGCGCGGGAGCGGCTTCGACAGCAGCGCGAAAATGCTGCGGCGATCGATCTCGCGCGCCACGAGGCCGATGCCCACGAAGACGCTCATGACGATGCCGGCCAGCTCGATCGTGGCGAGTCCGAGATCCTTGATGATCTTCACGTCCTGGCCCGCGCTGATCTGCGCGATCAGGATCGACGCGGCGACCAGCACCAGCGCGAACGCGCCAATCGCGTAGAGCACGCGATCGCGCACGCTCTCCTTGAACACGTGCCGTGCGACGAGGGCGATGCGGCGCAGGCTCATGCCGCGTCTCCCTGTCCCAGCGCCTTCACGAACACATCTTCCAACGTCGTCCGGATCGGCGAGACGGACACGAGCGTCGCCCCCGCAGCCGACAGCTCGGCGATGAACGGCTCCGGCCGCGCCGCCGCGCCGAGCTCGAAGCTGTAGCGGCCTTCGTCGATGCGGCGTGTGCGCATGACGCGCGGCGACACGCGATCGGCCAGCGACGCATCGGTCATCGTCATCACGACTTCCCAACCGTGCGCCTCGCCGGCCGTGAGGTCGCTCAGACGTCCGGATGCGACGAGACGTCCGCGGTTGAGGATGCCGACGGCGCTGCACAGCAGCTCCGCGTCGGACAGGATGTGCGAGCTGAACAGGACCGTCCGGCCTTCGTCACGCAGCTCGAGGATGATCTCGCGCACCTCGCGGCGGCCGATCGGATCGAGGCCGGACATCGGCTCGTCGAGCACGATCAACTCCGGATCGTTGACGAGCGCCTGCGCGAGTCCGACGCGCTGGACCATGCCCTTCGAGTACTGGCGAATCGGCCGTTGGCGATCGTCTGACCGCAGGCCCACACGATCGAGCGCGCGCGCCGCTCGCGCGCGGCGATCGGCGCCCGTGTAGCCGAACAAGCCGGCGAAGTAGACCAGCAGCTCTTCGGCGGACAGGTGGTCGTAGAACGTCGGATGCTCCGGCAGGAATCCCAGCCGCTGGCGCGCATGCGCGTCGCCGACCGGCCGGCCGAGAATCTCCGCATGGCCCGAGGTCGGCCGCAGCAGGTCCATCAGCAGCTTCAGCGTCGTGCTCTTGCCGGCACCGTTCGGTCCGAGCAACCCGAAGACGCCGCCCGCGGGAATCTCGAGCGACAGCCCGTCGAGCCCGCGATGCGGCCGGGGCCGCCAGAAGCCCACGGGAAAATCTTTCGTCAGACGATCAATACGGACGACGGAGGACATCGGGGGTCTACTTCACCATGACGAGGCAACAGGCCGGAGAGCCGTCCTTGTGACAATCGGCGGGGCGCGCCCCGGCTCAATCGCGGCACCGGGGCGCTCCGATAGACATGTCGGCCGATCCGGCGTGCGGCCTCAGTCCGTCCGCTCGCGCGAAATCGCTGCGGGCTGCACGTGATGGCACGCGATGACGAGCCGTGGCGCTTGTTCGCGCCTTCTTCGCCTGTCAGAATGATGGAAGCAGTCAACTCTGTGGGGGCGACCTGGCTTCGACGGGGGCAAGGGACTGTGGGATGCGTGCCGAGCTCGTCCATCTCGCTCGTTAAACCGGTGGGCAACCAACGTAACTGCGGATTCGCAGCTTGCGCTCGCGGCCTAACTAGGCCCGCGACGTTCGTCCTGGTCAGCCGGCGGGCTGGGAACGAACGCCATTCAGCCGGCTGGCTCTGACCCGCGTTCGGCGACGTCGGAGCGAGATCCATCCGAACTAGCGGCCGGCGCATTCGCCGTTCTTTGTTGCCGGCCGTGAAATCCCAAGGACGGCTACGCCCGTAGAGTTCCGCAGCGACAGGCCTTTCGGACGGGGGTTCGACTCCCCCCGCCTCCATTCGACTCGCTTGCAGCTCGCGACTCGCGAGCTGCAAGCTCGCTCATGGCAAGCCCTGCAAGCGAGGCGAATGCCCTGAGCGAGCGACCAACGGGAGCGAGCCGAAGGGCCCTTCCTGCAGCTCGCGACTCGCGAGCTGCAAGCTCGCTCATGGCAGGCCCTGCAAGCGAGGCGAATGCCCTGAGCGAGCGACCAACGGGAGCGAGTCGAAGGGCGTCTCAGCTAGCTCACCCGAGCGAAGTCGAAGGGCCTTGAGTCCACGCGACGGACGATGACATCGTCGTCGCGCTGTGCATTTCGTCTACATTCTCCGGTGCGCTGACGACGCACTGTACGTCGGTGAGACGTCGGATCTCGCACTGCGTCTGCAGAAACATCAGGACGGAACGGCGTCGCGCTTCACTGTCAGGCGACGTCCGGTGGTGATGGTCTATGCAGAGGAGTACGGGAGTCAAAAGCAGGCGCTGACTCGCGAGCGGCAGCTCAAACGCTGGTCCCACGC
>DASZVJ010000152.1:0-9473 GCA_035547155.1 Vicinamibacterales bacterium | reverse complement strand
CCTGCGGGCTACGGTGGACCACCTTCGCGGCGACGTCGGCTCGCCAACCGAAGCGCCGTTCAGCGGCGCGAAGGTTGGTGCGCCCGGCAGGATTCGAACCTGCGACCTTTGGCTCCGGAGGCCAACGCTCTATCCAGCTGAGCTACGGGCGCGCACGGCCTCGGTCGTCATCTTCCGCATCGAACTGTCGAGCTCGACCGGAACCTGGTGCGCCCGGAGGGACTTGAACCCCCAACCTACGGGTTCGAAGCCCGGCGCTCTATCCAGTTGAGCTACGGGCGCACAGCCGACAAATCTATCACATCCACACCGGCATTCCGCCGCATCTTGCGGCAGGCCCGCCCGCGCCGTAAGATGCCCGCGTTCCCACATCGAACGGGCGCGCCAGGCACGACCGCCAGCGCGTCGCGCGATCGTTACGGCGCGCGGCGATGCTCGCTCACGGAGATCTCCATGTCCCACACCGACGATCGCGATCCGCGCACGCCCGCCGACACCGACACACGCCCGACGCAGATCACGCGCCGGCGTCTGATCGAATCGGCCGCCGGCGCAGCGATGGCGCTCGCCACCTCGTTCATGCCGCCGAACGTGCGCCGCGTGCTCGCCGCCGCGCCCGCGCGCCAGGCCTCCCTGCGCGACATCAAGCACGTCGTCCTGCTGATGCAGGAGAACCGATCGTTCGATCACTACTTCGGCACGATGGCCGGCGTGCGCGGCTTCGACGATCCCAACGCGCTGATGCTGTCGACGGGACGCAACGTGTTCCATCAGCCGGACGCGGTGCATCCCGACGGCTACATGCTGCCGTTCCATCTCGACACGCGGCGCTCGAGCGCGCAGAAGATTCCATCGACGAGCCACGCGTGGGCCGTGCAGCACGACTCGTGGAACGGCGGCAAGATGGACAACTGGATGCCGGCCCACCGCAAGGCCGACGGCGCGAAGGCGCCGTACGTCATGGGCTACCACACGCGCACGGACATCCCGTTCCAGTACGCGCTCGCCGAAGCCTTCACGATCTGCGACGCCTATCACTGCTCCCTGATGGGCCCGACGTGGCCGAACCGCATGTACTGGATGACCGGCACGATCGACGCCGACGGGCACCACGGCGGACCGATGATCGCCAACGATCCCATGCCCGGTGCCGGCCGATGGACGACGTACGCGGAGCGGCTGGAGCAGGCGGGCGTGAGCTGGCGCGTCTATCAGCAGGCGGACAACTACGGGTGCAACCTGCTCGAACAGTTCGCGACGTTCCGGCGCGCGGACTCGAGCTCGCCGCTCTACACGCGCGGCATGGCGCGCGGACCCGAAGGCCAGTTCGAGTACGACGCGATCAACGACAAGCTGCCAGCGGTCTCGTGGATCATCCCGACGGCCGCGCAATCGGAACATCCGGACTACATGCCCGCCGCCGGCGCCGCGTTCGTCGCGAGCAAGCTCGATGCGATCGCCGCGAATCCGGACGTATGGGCGAAGACCGTCTTCATCCTGAACTACGACGAGAATGACGGCCTCTTCGACCACGTCGTCCCGCCCACGCCGCCGCCTGGCACGCCTGGCGAGTTCGTCGACGGTCTGCCTATCGGCGCGGGCTTCCGCGTGCCGTGCATCATCATCTCGCCGTGGACGGCGGGCGGCTGGGTCTGCAGTCAGACCTTCGATCACACGTCGGTGCTGCAGTTCCTCGAGCGCATCACCGGCGTCGCCGAGCCGAACATCACCGCGTGGCGGCGCCAGACGTTCGGCGATCTGACATCAGCGTTCCGCTTCAACGACGCGGCCGCGCCACCGGCGCCGCTGCCAGACACGTCCGGTCTGTTGACGCGCGCCGGCTACGAAGCGCGCACGCTGCCCGTCCCCGATCTGCCCGGCAAGGACGCGCCACAGCAGCCGCCGACGCAGGAGCGCGGGCGACGGAAGCGAGTGCCATCGTAGGGGCGGCCCTTGTGGCCGCCCGGTTGCGCGCGCGATTTGCACGGCTGTCCCGGTCCGCATAAGATCGTCGCCGCGGTCGCAAGCCGCTTCCGGGCCCGCGGGAAGGGTTGAACCCACTTGCGTCGTCTCGTCGACCAACCAAACCTTTATGCAGCCGGCATTGCGGGCCTTCGGCAGTCACATGCATGGAGGTTTCAGTGCCACCGCTTCCCTCACGTCCGAACCTTGATCATCTGAAGAAGCAGGCGAAGGATCTGCTGCGCCTGTACGAGGCCGGCGATCCGCACGCGTTCGAACGGCTGCGCGCGTCGCTGCCATCGGCGCGCGACACGCACGATGCCGCGCTCACCGCGCGCGGCTTGCGTCTGCACGACATGCAGTCGTGCGTCGCTCGCGAGTATGGCTTCCCCTCGTGGGACGCGCTCCGCGCGTACGTCGAGCACGGACAGACCGACAATCCCGCGCATTTGCTCCACCGCTGGCTGAACTTCGTCTATCAGCACGACGCGGAACGGCCTCGGCCCGATTTGGCGGCGCGCATGCTCGCCGACAAACCCGATCTCGCCGCGACCGATCCGATCCTCGCGTGCGCCATCGGCGATGAAGACGCGATCCGCCGCGCGATCGCGCAGCCGGACTGGGTGAATCGCACGTCGGCGCTCGTCTGTCCCGATTGCGGCGCGGCGCTCGGACGACCGCCGCTCGTGGCCGTCACGCACTCGAGCCTCGTGCATCTCGATCCATTCCGCGATCGCCTGCATCGCGCGGCGCGCCTGTTGCTCGACGCGGGCGCCGATCCGAATCAGACGTGGCTCGCGGCGCCGAACATGCCGTTGAGCGCGCTCTACGGCGCGGCGGGACTCACACACGATCCGGAGATGACACGCCTGCTCCTCGCGGCCGGCGCCAATCCGAACGACAACGAGTCGCTCTATCACTCGACCGAGAGCAGCGATCACACGTGTCTCACACTGCTGCTCGATGCCGGAGCCGTCGTCGAAGGCACCAATGCGCTGCACCATCAGTTGGACAAGGACGATCTCGACGGTCTGCGGCTGTTGCTCGCGCACGCGAAGGACGTCAGCGACACGTCGAGCCCGCTCGGCAGTCCGGTGCTCTGGGCGATTCGGCGGCGCCGATCAGCGGCGCACGTGCGGGCGCTGCTCGACGCGGGCGCGAATCCACGCGCCCGGACGAAAGACGGCGTCAGCGCCTATCTCTTCGCCTCGCGTTACGGTCTGCACGACGTCGTCGAGCTGCTCGCGTCTGCCGGCGCAGGCGAGACGCTGTCGATCGACGATCAGTTCGTCGCCGCGTGCGCACGCGGCGACGCGAGCGACGCGCGACGATTGAAGGCCGTCAAGCCCGATGTGATCGATGAGCTCTCGGGTCCGCAGCTGCTGCAGTTGCCGAATCTGGCCGCGGCCGGTGATCGTCAGGCCGTCATGCTGATGGTCGAGCTCGGCTGGCCGATCACCGTGCGCGGCGGCGACTGGCACGCCTCGGCGCTCAACCACGCCGTGTTCCGTGGCGACCCTGCGCTCGCACGCTTCCTCCTCGAGCACGGCGCGAGTTGGACGGAACGTCATGGCTACGGCGACAACGTGAGCGGCACGCTCGCGTGGGCCTCGCGCAATCGTCCGGCCGGTGAAGGCGATTGGGTCGGCTGCGCGCAGGTGCTTGTCGATCACGGCATGCCGCCGGATCTGCCGCAGACGTACGGCGAGGACGTCGCGGATTACTTCGCGGCGCTGCGTGCGGCGCGGTAGCTTTTTTCGAAGTTCGAAGTTCGAAGTTAGGACGTAGCTTTTCCCGGCCCCGCCCTACTCCGTCGCGCGTGCCGCGACCGGCACGCTGTTCGACGGGCCGTGGCCGCCGCCGCGCAGTGCGCGAACCGCCGCGCCGACCTTCAGCGATCCGCGGAAGATCGCGCCGACCGGAATCACGCCGCCGAGCTTGTGGCGACCGAGCGCGTCGAGGCCGACTGACGCCATGCAGCCGCACTGCGTGCAGTCCGGAGTGCCGCCGTACTGGCACGGCACGATCGGATGCTTGAAGTCCGACGACACGCACGTCGTCGTCTTCGCGAAGATGCACTCGTCCGGATTCTGCGGCGGCCGCAGGTAGCCGGCCACGACCGTCGGCCGCATGTCGTGCAGCTTCGGCTCGCGCAGGTAGAGCGCGCTGATCTCCTTCACCGCACGCTGCCGATCCTCCATCGTCAGCATCTCGGCCGACTGCTCGCCCTTCTGCGGCGTGTAGAGACTGAACCAGATGCGCTTGACGTCCGGCACGCGCGTCCAGAACTCGGTGAACTCCGTGATGTAGCCGGGCCGCGTCTGCTGACGCGTGATCGTGCAGTGCACCGTGACGTGCTGTCCCTTGATGTGCTTGAGGATGCGATCGTAGGTCGCCGGCGTGCGGCGGACGTCGTGCTCGGGCTGCAGGCCGTCGATCGACACGCACACCTGCAACTTGTCCATGTTCGCCCACGACTCGGGGATCGGCCGCACGGCGCTCGTCACGACCTGCGTGTGGATGCCCATGCCCGTCAGCATCGGCAGCAGCGTCTCGAGCTCGCGGAAGCGCACGAGCGGCTCGCCGCCGACGATCGACAGGTGCAGCGGCTTGTGCTGCTTCACGAGCGCAAGGACGCCGTCGATCAGCTCCTGCCCTTTGTAGTCCGCCAACTGGCGCAGGACGACGTCGCCGCCGAGGTGCTCGTCACCATAGGCGTAGCACCCCGGGCAGCGCAGCGGACACTCGCGTGTGATTTCGACCGAAAGGTTCGGCTGATAGCCGCCGAGAATGAGTCCCCACGCTTTGACGACCGCTCCGTATTCCATGCCGTTTCCGTCTCCCGAAAAAACGCGCCACCCGGATCAAGGCACCGGGTTGCGCGCGAAGCAGATGTCCTCGACGATGCGACCGTCGATGAGATGCTCCTGAATGATGCGCTCGGCGTTGGCCGGCGTCACGTCGCGATACCACGCGCCTTCCGGATAGACCAGCGCGATCGGCCCGTCCGTGCAGATCCGCAGGCACTTGCAGCGCGTGCGGTAAATCGGCCCCTTCGGGCCGGTCAGGTTCAGATCCTTCAAGCGGCGTTTGAGATAATCCCACGTCTCTTCGCCGTCCTTCTCGGACGTGCAGTCCGGTCCGGCGCACAGAAACATGTGCCGCTCGATATGGCCGACGCCGAACGACGCCGCGGCGGCTTCAGGCGTGCTGCGATCCTTGCCCATGATAGAAGTCTGACAATCGAGGCACGGCTTCGGCTTCTAACTCTCTCATCTCTCATGCCCAGATACAAATTGACGATCGAGTACGCCGGCACGCGCTACAGCGGCTGGCAGATTCAGACGAACGCGCGGACCGTGCAGGGCGAGCTGCACCGCGCGCTGCGCGAGGGCCTCGGCGTCGCGCGGCCCGAGAGCTACGGATCCGGGCGGACCGACGCCGGCGTCCACGCGCTCGCACAGATCGCGCACGTGGATCTGCCGTCGCCGCTGCCGCCGGCGACACTCGTCTCGCGCGTCAACGACGCGCTGCCGCACGACGTCAACGTCCTCGACGCCGAGCGCATGCCCGCGCGCTTCCACGCGCGCCACAGCGCCGTCGCGCGCAGCTATCTCTATCAAGTCGCGCGGCGCCGCACCGCCTTCGCCAAGCCGTTCGTCTGGTGGGTGCGCGATCCGCTCGACGTCGATCGCATGCGCGAGGCAGCCGCCGCGCTCGTCGGCTTCGCGGACTTCCGCTCGTTTGCCGACGACGACCCATCCGAGAAGTCGACGACGGTGCTCGTCAACCAGATCGTCGTCGCACCCGCGGGCGATCTCGTGCTCGTCCGCGTCGTCGGCTCGCACTTTCTGTGGAAGATGGTCCGGCGGATGACCGGCGTGATCGTCGAAGCCGGCCGCGGAAATCTCTCGCCGGCGGACGTGCCGTCGCTGCTGACGCGCGAGTCCGATCTGCCGCCGCGGCTCACCGCGCCGGCATCAGGGCTCTTTCTCGAGCGTGTGTTCTATGAAGCGCCGCCGAACGACTGGCCGCTGGCGCCGGCGACGACGGTCGCCAACGTGACGAGGTAAACGCCTGGTGCGTCGAAGACGCCACCTCAAGTTCGAAGTTCAAAGTTCGAAGTTCGAAATTGCCTTGGCTACTTCGCCGTATTGACCCACGGCCCTTGCGGCTTGCTCGTGCCGAGGCCGCGCTCGCCGAGCCACCACCGCGGCGCGCGCCACGGCACGCGCTTCAGGCCGAAGGCCGCGATCGCGTTGGTCTCGAGATGCCGCATGGCCTCGTCGAGATCGTCGGTCACGAGCAGCAGATCGAGATCGCCGGCGCTCACCGCGCCCTGCGCGATCATCGCGCGCAGCAGCGCGACGTACGGCTGCCAGTACGTCGTGCCGATCAGGACGACGGGGAACATGCGGATCTTGCCGGTTTGAATCAGCGTCAACGCCTCGCACAACTCGTCGAGCGTGCCGAGGCCGCCGGGCAGCGCGATGAACGCGTACGAGTACTTGAACAGCAGCACCTTACGCACGAAGAAGTAGTGGCAGGTGATCCAGCGATCCAGATACGGATTCGCGCCCTGCTCGTGCGGCAGCTCGATGTTGCAGCCGACGGAGCGTCCGCCGACGTCGCGCGCGCCGCGATTCGCGCCTTCCATCAATCCAGGCCCGCCGCCGGTCATCACGGTGAAGCCCATGCTGCTGACGCGGCGGCCGATCTCGCGCGCCATCGCGTAGTACGGATGCGCCTCGCCAAAACGCGCCGATCCGAAGACGGTCACGCACGGACCGACGAAGTGCAGGACGCGGAAGCCGCGGAGGAAGTCGCGCATCGCGCGCGCGAGCATGACGAATTCCTGCACGCGCGAGTTCGGTCCCGCGAGCAGCACGCGATCGGATTGGCCAGGCGGTGCGGGAACGTCGGTGTCCGATCCCGGACCTTTGCCGATCACCGGCGACTTGCCGGCGGGATTCGGCAGACCTTCGACGTCGCCGACCGGACGGCTCGCCGCGTCTTCAGGCTCGATGGGAACGGACGAGGAATCGCGGGTCATGGATAGAGCAATGACGATCGCCACGCAGAGCCGTTGCGCTCGAACAGCTCGCGATGGTGCAGACGGCCGGCCACCGACGTCCAGAACTCCATCGCGCGAGGCACGATGAGATAGCCGGACCAGAACGGCGGCCGCGGAATATCGCGTCCGTCGTACTCCGTGATCAGCTCGGAGACGCGCGTGTCGAGGATCTCGCGCGCGGCGAGACGCTCGCTCTGCTGCGAGGCCCACGCGCCGATCTGGCTCTCGCGCGGCCGGCGCGCGAAATACCGATCGGCCTCCGCGTCGTCCACGCGGATGACGTCGCCTTCGACGCGGATCTGCCGGTCGATCTGCGGCCAGTACGTGCACAGCGCCGCGATCGGACGCGACGCGAGGTCACGCGCCTTGCGGCTGGCGAGATTCGTGAAAAAGACGAAGCCGCGGGCGTCGACGTACTGGATCAGCACCATGCGGCTCGACGGACGTCCATCCGCATCGACCGTCGAGAGGCAGGATGCCTTGGGATCCAGGCCACCGCGCGCCGCGGCTTCCGCGAACCATTCCTGGTATCGCGCAATCGGATCGGTCACTACTTCTGCTTCACCTTGAGCTCGGCCAGCTTCGTCGACAGGAACGTGCCGGCGTCCGCCGTGTGGCCGACGGTCTCGATGTGCTGAATCTTGCCGTCCGGACCGATGAAAAACGTCCAGCGCTTTGCCACGCCCGTCGGATTCGTCAGGACGCCGTACTCCCCTGCGACCTTGCGATCGGGATCGGACAGCATCGGGAAGTTCGCCTGCTCCTGCTCGGCGAACGCCTTGTTCTTCTCCGGCGTGTCGACGCTGGCCATGAAGTACGCGACGTCGTACTTCGAGATCGTGTTCGACGCGTCGCGAATCGACCGGCACTCCGCCGTGCAGCCGCCGGTGAACGCGGCGGGATACCACGCGAGCACGACTTCCTTGCCCTTGTAGTCGGCGAGCGTGTGCGTCTTGCCATCGGTGCCCGGCAGCGAGAACGCCGGCGCCGGATCGCCCACTTTCAATTCCGCGGGGGTCTGGGCGGCCGCCGTGCCGGCAATCCCGAGACAGAGCGCGGAGACGAGCAGTAGTTTCGACATCACGAAGACTCCTCCAGATGATCGGTGCCGGTCCGTTATTCTATCAGCCGCCGCGCGACCACGACGCCGCGCACCGGCCCCGATGCCCAACTTCTGCGAGCGGATCGCACACGCCGCCGCGCGATTTCCCGGACGGCCCGCCATCGAGATGTCGGGCCGCGACGGTCTGGTCACGACGACGTACGCCGAGCTGCTCACGTCGAGCGGACGCATGGCCGCGTGGCTCCTGGAGGCCGGCCACGTGCGATCGGGCGATCGCGTCGCGATCCTCGCGGCGAACGAGGCGTCGTGGATCGCGGCCTATCTCGGCATCCTGCGCATCGGCGCCGTCGCCGTGCCGCTCGACACGGCCTATGCTCCCCACCAGGTCGCGACGATTCTCGCCGACGCCGGCGCGCGCGTGCTCTTCACGTCGGATCGCCTGCGCGACGTCGCGCACGAGGCCGCGACACTCGCCGGCGGATCCATCTGCGTCGCGCCGCTGACATTGCGCGACGCGACGCGCGAGACGAACATCCCTCCGATCGTCGCGATGGACGACGCCGCTGCCGCGGCGATTCTCTACACGTCCGGCACGACCGCCGATCCGAAAGGCGTCGTGCTCACGCACGGCAATCTCGAAGCGGAGCGCGTCGCCGCGCTCGGCGTCATCCACGTCACGGAAGACGACGCGGTGCTTGGCGTGCTGCCGCTGTTCCACGCGCTCGCGCAGATGGCCAATTTGCTGCTGCCGCTCTCGGCCGGCGCGCGCGTCGTCTTTCTCGAATCGATCAACTCCGCCTCGCTCGTCGAGGCGCTCGACGCACGCGGCATCACGATCTTCGCGTGCGTCCCCCAGTTCTTCTACCTCATCCATCAGCGCGTCGTCGGCGAGTTCGCGCGGCGCGGGCGCGTCGTGCGCGCGCTGTTCACGGGCATCGTGCGCACCAACGCCGTGCTGCGCGACACCATCCGTGCCAATCCGGGACGATGGGTGTTCGGCCGCGTGCACAAGGCGCTGGGCTCGAAGATGCGAATGCTGATCACGGGCGGATCGCGCTTCGATCCTGCGATCGCGCGCGATCTCTACGGCCTCGGCCTCACGCTGCTGAACGGGTACGGCCTGACGGAGACGTCCGGCGCGGCGACGGTCATGCGGCCTGGCGATCGGTTCACGACGTCAGTCGGGCAGCCATTACCTGGCGTCGAAGTCCGCATCGCGCCCGAACCCACGCTTGCCGGCGATGACGCGGCGGACAAAGACACGGGTGAAATTCTGATTCGCGGACCGATCGTCATGCGCGAGTACTTCAATCGCGCTGACGCCACGGCCGAGGCCATTCGCGACGGCTGGCTGCACACCGGCGATCTCGGCCG
>DASZVJ010000151.1:0-16371 GCA_035547155.1 Vicinamibacterales bacterium | reverse complement strand
CGACGCGCGACACGGGCGACGGCGGCGACGACGAAATATCGTAGGGGCCGCCCTTGTGGCGGCCCGGACCTCAGACCGCTATCTGTGCTCGAACCCCACGCCCAGCGCGTCGGCGACGCGGTTGATGTAGTTGAACCACGCGGCGATCAACGTGATCTGCAGGATCCCGCGATCGTCGAAGCCGGCTGCGCGCAGCTTCGCGTGATGCTCGTCGGTGACGCCCGTTGCGTCGCGTGTGATCTGCACGGCGTACTCGAGCATCACGCGATCGCGGTCGTCGATCGGCGCGGTCGAGATGTCGCGGCGAATCGCATCCGCCAGGGCCGCGTCGCCCGTGACACGCCGCAGCAACTCGGTATGCGAGACGGTGCAATAGAACGTCCGGTTCGTGGCCGACACGGCCGTCGCGATCATCTCGTGTTGCCGGCGCGTCAACGGCAGATCCGGCGACATCAGGACGCCGAACGTCGCAAACGCGTGATGCAGCGCGTCCGGAATCAGCGAGTGTGCGGCGACGATGCCGGCGATCTCGTCGTCGATCGGCAGGACCGGCGTGCCGTACTCCGGCGGGTAGAGCGCGTGCTGCGCCTCACGCGCGGCGCGCAGGCGCTCGTCGGCGTCGGCCACGGGAACGGTGCGGATGCGCGTCATGAGCGGCCCTCCAGGGCGATCGGCGCGGTCAGCCATCGCGCGACCGGCACGCCGATCAGCACGGCGGCAAGTCCCGTCGCGGCCTGCCACGGCCGGTTGATGGCAATCATCGCGACGATGACGAGCAGGAGCGCGATGAACAGGGCCGGCGTCAGCGGATAGCCGGACGTCATGAACGGCGCGCGCGCGCGCGTCCGCCGCAGCCGGAACACCGCGGCGGCCGCGAGCGCGACGAACACGAGCGTCGTGCAGACGAAGACGGCGACGATTTGATCGAACGTGCCGAGCAGCACGAAGACGGTGGCGATCGACGACAGGACGATCGTCGATCGCATCGGCGCGCCCGTGGCCGCCGATCGCGTCGCGAGCCACGCGGGGAAGAGGCCGTCAACGCTCATCGCTTCGTAGAGCCGCGGCGCGACCATGATCATCGCCATCGCGCTCGCCACGACCGACACGAGCACGACGGCCGCCAGCGCGACCGGCCCCGCGGATCCCAGCATCGCCTCACCGGCCTTACGCGCGAACGCGGCCGCGCTCGTCGCGTCGGCCGGCGGCACGAGCACGATGAACGCGACCGTCGTCATCACGTAGATCAGCGTCACCGTCAATACGCCGAGGACGAGCGCGCGCGGCAGCGTGCGCTGCGGATCGCGCACTTCGCCGGCAATCCGGCTCGTCTCCCAGAAGCCGCCGAAGGAGAAGAACACGCCGACCAGGCCGATCGCGATTGCCGCCGCGAGCGGCGGCGCACCGGCGCGCCCGGAGGGATCCGCCGCGAAGTGCGTCCAGCTGCCGCCGTGCACGGTGAGCGCGATGATGACGATGGCGGCGAGCGCAGCCAGCTTGATCACTGTCAATGCGCCGAAGGCGCGCGCGCCGATCCGCAGGCCGGCCATGTTGAGGCCCGCGACCGTCCACAGGAGCACGACGCCGATCGCACGCTCGGACCCGGCCGCCGCTGGCCAGATTGCCACGACGTACTGCGCCGCGCCGGCCGCGAGCGCGGCCGTGACGCCGGGGTCCATGATGAGCAGCGACTGCCAGCCGTAGAGAAAGGCCACGCGCGGTCCCCACGCCTCGCGCAGGTAGACGTAGAGGCCGCCGCTCTCGGGATAACGCGACGCCAGCTCGCCGAACGTCAGCGCGCCGGCGAGCACGATCGCGCCGCAGATCGTCCAGAGCGCGATCGTCACGCCCGGCGCGCGCAGCGCACCGATCAGCTCCGCGGGCGTGAGAAAGATGCCGACGCCGATCGTGTGGCCGATGACGAGCGCCGTCGCCGACCAGAGACCGAGACGTCCGGCCGATCCCCCTGTGTTCACTTCTCGACCGGCGTGTACGTCCGGTTCAGATAGCCGAGCTCGGCCGTGCGCTTGCCGGACTCGCGATACATCGCCGGATCGTCCGGCTGCCACGTGCCGAGGCCGTCGACGTAGCGGTTGAACATACAGAACGCCGCGGCGATGAGCACCGTGTCGTGAATCTCGACGTCGGTCGCCCCCGCGGCGCGGGCGCGCGCGACATGCGCATCGCTCACCTGCTTGCCATCCTGCTGCACGCGCGCGGCAATGGCCAGCAGCGCCTTCATCTTCTCCGAGACCGGCGCGGCTTCCGCATCGCGCTGCACTTGCGCGACGATCGCGTAGTCGTCATCGCGTCCGCCGAGATGCTCGGCGGCAACCGCCGCGTGCACGTTGTGACAGAAGTGGCAGGTGTTGCGATACGACACCTGCGCCGCGATCATCTCGCGCTCGGCGCGCGTCAGCGTGCTCGGCCCGCGCAGCAGCACCTCGGCCAGATCGCCCATCGGTTTGGCCGTCTCGGGACGGAACGCGAGCAGACCGCGGATGCCGGGAAGACCTGGAGTGACGGGGATATGGGACATAGGGCACCCCAAACTTCGAACTTCGAACTTCGAACTTCGAACTTCGAAACTAAAAACTCACCTTCGCGCCGAGTTGCAGGGCCCGCGGGCCGCCGGAGCCGAAGACGCCGCCGGCCGTGCTCACCGGTTTGCCGAAGCTCGACGACTTCAAATAACCCGGATCGCTCGGGTCGTCGGAGTCGCGCACGAGCACGTTCGAGAAGCCCGAGTAGTTCACCGTGCCCGTGCCGAGGATGTTCGTCGTGTTGAGGAGATTGAACACTTCGGCCAGCACGTCCACGTTCGCGCGGCCGAGGCGCACGCGCTTCGACAGCCGCACGTCGACCGACGAGAACGCGTCGTTGAACCGCGCGTCGGGCGAGACCAGCGGCAGCAGGACGCCATCGACGCCGCCGCTCGCGTTGAGGTTCGACAGGTACGCGTTCAGATCCGCCGCGGTCTTGAACACGCGTCCGCCGGCATTGCGCGACAGCACCGGAATGCGCGTCGCGCCATCCGGCATGAGAATGTCCATCGGCACGCCGGACGACACCGTCCACACACCGGACAGTTGCAGGCCCGCGCCAAGATCGACGAGCCCCGACAACACGAGGCGATGCCGGCGATCGTTCGGCGTCGGGCCCCACTCGCGGCCGATGTCGTTCGGATCGATCGGTCCGCTGCCGAAGGGAATCTGATCGTCATTCGCGTCGTTCCACGCCTTCGACAGCGTGTACGCCGCGCGGGCGCTGAAACGGTTCGCATACCGGCGCTCGAGCTCGATCATCAGCGCGTCGTACTGCGTCTTCGCGCTCGACTCGAGACTGACCACGCGATCCGGGCCGCCGACGACGGGATTGAAGACCTCGCCGATCGTGCGGCCGATGAGGAAATCCGTCCCCTTGTTGTGTACGACGTCGACACGCACGATCTGCCGCGCGCCGATCTGGCGCTCGACGCCGAAGCCGACCTGCTGCACCATCGGGTTCTGCAGGTGCGCGTCGATCAGGTTGATGCCGGACGCGCCGGCGCCAGGCAGGATGAAGCCCGTGAACGGGTTCGAGACCGTCGGCGCACCGGGCAGAAACATCCCCGTATCCGGATCGAGGAACTGCGCGCTACCCGCGCGCACCTCGACCGGCAGCGCGCGCCCGTCGAGACCGCGCTCGAGCGACTCGATCTCGAGCGTGACGCGGTCGTAGAAGATGCCGTAGCCGCCGCGCACGCTCGTGCGGCCGTCGCGCGTGCTCCAGTTGAAGCCGAGCCGCGGCGCGACGTTGTTCGTGTCGCGCTTGCGCGGGCCATGGATGAACGGCTCGAGGATCGGGTTGAGATCGCCCGTCCGGCTCATGTTGTTGACGTCCGTGTCGATCTCGTAGCGCACGCCGAGATTCAGCGAGAGCTGCGGATGGATGCGCCAGTCGTCCTGCGCGTAGCCGGCGAGATAGACGTTGTCCGCATTGGGGATCTGCAAGTCCTGCGTCGGCTTGCCGCTGCGCAGCGTCACCGCGAACAACAGGTCGTCGTCGTTGACGACGCCGTCGCCGTTGCGATCGAACGCGGGAAAGTCCTCGAGCATCTCGATGCGGCCGTCGCGGAAGACGCCGAGATCGAATGCGGCGTCGACGCGCTGGACCTGGCCGCCGAACGTCCACTGGTGCGGGCCGCGCGACAGCGACAGCGACTCGGAGACCTGCAGCCGCTTCTGCGTCGTGCCCTGCGGCACGCGGAACGACGAGCCGTCCTGCAGGCTCGGATACGTGAGCTGCACGCCGGGCGCGACCGGCACGATGCGATTGTCGAAGCCGCTCCAGCTCACGCCGAGCGTGTTCACCGCGCGCGGTGACAGGATGCGCGTCCAGGATCCGAGCACCGCGTTGACGAGATTGCGTGAGTCCTGACGCTGCGACGCGGAGCCGATCGCGCGCTCGATCGTGCTCGCCGACGTGTCGCGCTCGTGCTGGCCGGAATAGCGGATCGTCACTTGATCGGCGCCGCGGGATCGCCAGTCGACACGCGCCGTGCCGAGCCACTCGTCGAGCGGTGCGTCGGCGAACGTGCGGCCGATCGTGCGTGTGGCCGGATCGCGGACGCCGACGAGCACGCCGCCGTTCTGATTCCGCCGCTCGATCGCGGCGAAGCCGAAGAGCCGATTGCGGACGATCGGTCCGCCGAACGTCGCGGACACCTGCTGTCGGTCGAACGGCGGATCGCCGGCGAGCGAGCGATCGACCGTCGCGGGCAGCGCCTGCCACGCCTGATCGCGCAGGTAGACCGACGCGCTGCCGCTCGCGATCGATCCGCCGGACTTGGTGACGACGTTGATGACCGATGACGCCGAACGGCCGAGCTCGGCCGAGAAGCGGTTCGTCGCGACCTGAAACTCCTGGACCGCATCTTCCGTGAAGTTCTGCACCGGCCCGCCGACCACATCGTCGTTGTCGTCCATGCCGTCGATCGTGATGTTGCCGCCGCGGCCGAGCTGGCCCGCCGACGAGATCACGACGGACTGCGCTTTGGTCGGATCGAAGTTCGGCGTCGGCGCGTTGCCCGGCGTGAGGAACGCGAGCTCGAGGAAGTTGCGGCCGTTGAGCGGCAGCGTCTGGATCTCGCCCGCGGAGACGACGCTGCCGACGTGCGATTGCACGAGATCGACGGCGCCGGCGCCCGCGCGCACGTCGACGGCTTCACGCACGGGTGTGAGCGCGAGTTGAATGTCCACCTGCGCGACCTGTCCGACCTCGAGCCGGACGTTCCCGGCGCGCCATTCGGCAAAGCCCGGCGCGGCCACGACGATCGACACGCTGCCCGGCGGCACGCTCGCGATCGTGAAATGACCGGCTGCGTCGGCCTGCGTCTCGCGCGACAGGCTCGTCCGCGCGTCCGTCAACGTCACGGTCGCCGCGACGCCCTGTCCCTGTGCGTTCGTAATCTGGCCGCGCACACTGGCCGTGCCGGGCTCCTGCGCGGCGGCCGTCGACGACAGCCACATCCCCGCGCACACGATCACAACAATCCGCTTCCACAAACGATGCATTCGGACTCCATCCCTCAACAGAGGCGAACGATCGTTTCTGGGATGCGGCGAAAGGGGCAATAGTGCGGAAGCATTACGGGCTGCGGGGACGGGCGGCAGATGACGGGCGGCCACGGGGGCCGCCCCTACGAAGACCGCGTCGTGACCGGACCGCAGACCGATCGTACGGGCCGCCCTTGTGGCGGCCCGGGGCCGGGCGATCACAAGGGTCGCCCCTGCGAAGACTGCGTCGTGACCGGATCGCAGACCGATCCGTAGGGGCCGCCCTTGTGGCGGCCCGTTATCCCTCAATGCATAATTCCCGCGAAGAACAGGCCGAGCTCGATGACGAGAATCGCCACGATGATGAGCTCGAGCAGGTTCGCTTGTGACATGCCGGTCTGCTCGACGGCGAAACGCCGGATGTCTTCGAGCGTGCGCAGCTTCTCGTCGACGCTGGTCTTCCAGTGCTGCACGCCGAGACGCGCGCTGGCATTCGACAGCAGGCGCGCGGCGTACGGGTCGCCGGCGAACTTGACCGTGTTCTCGAGCCGATCGGTCAGCTCGTTGACGTCGATCAAGAGCGACTGCACTTCGAGCACGGCTCGCCGGCGCTGACGCAGCGCGAGGCGATCGCGCCATCGCGGATGCTGCAGGTCGGCGTAGAGCCGCGTCAGCTCGCCTTCGAGCAGCTCGTCGTGGTACCGGAACTCGAGCAGCTGCGAGTTGGCGAGCTCGAGAATCTCCACCGCCGCCAGCGCCGCCCCTTCCGTGTCGTAGATCCATGCCGCGTTCCACGCGGGGACGACGAGATCCTCGGCGAGATACGAGAGGCTCTGGCTCAGGACGAAGTCGCGTTCCTGCGCGCTGAGCCGCTGGCGCTCGCCGCGCAGGAGCTGCGCGATGTCCTGTCCATGGTTGACGATCAGATCCTGCGACGTCGACGGCGTCTCGAGCGCCGTGACCGCGAACACGAGGTAGTCCTCGCTGAGAAACGACCGGTGCTGATCGGCGAGCGAGGACGCCACGACCGAGACGATGTGGTCGCAGGTGCGCGCCGCGTGCTCCTCGAGCGGCTCGTTCTCGATCAGCGTCTGCCCGAGCGCGACGAGATCGGCCCAGCTCCCCGAGAATGCGCGCGTCAGCGTCAGCGAGACGACGCCGTAGTCGTAGAACTTGACGCGGCTGCGAAAGCCGTCGACGTCCGTGCAGCCGAGCACGTGGCCGTCGACGACGAGCGGCGGCGTGACGTAGCGCGATCGCGACGGGCCGGCGCTCTTGTCGCCGAGGCTGGCGCGCGCCGCCTGACCGCCGACCTGCGCTTCGATCGCCACGAGGTCGATCGATCGCGCCACGTCGAACAGATACAGCGCAGTGACGAAGCCGGATTGGATCTCGGACATGGCGGGCTACAGGCTACGGGCCGCGGGCGACACCGTAGGGGCGACCCTTGTGGTCGCCCGGCGATCGTCAGCTCGCCGCCAATCCGCTCCCCTCGACGCAAGTGTACGCCCGCCCTGTGACGACGTCCTTGAATTCATCGGTGCGGCCGCTGGGCCAGTCGATGACGAGACGATCGATCCGATCTCGGCGTCCCACGCCGAACGTCAGCGGCAGCTCCGACTGCGACAGATAGCTCGACCCGCTCTTGACGAGCCGCTGCTGCGTCACGCCGGCGTGGAAAATGCGCACGCGCGCACCGATCGCGTCACGATTCGACTTCGTTCCCGTCAACGTCACGCGCAGGCTGCGATTCCCGTTCGTTCGATCGTTGCGGAACAGCACGGCCGGCCCGCCGTTGGTCGTCAGCAGCAGATCGACGTCACCGTCGCGATCGAAGTCACCGTACGCGAGGCCGCGGCCGATGCGCGGCCGCGCGAACTCGGCGCCCACCGCCGACGCGACGTCGCGAAACCGCCCGTTGCCCTGATTGAGGAACAACAGCGGTGGATACGCCTGTCCCACGCCCGCGCGCAGACTGCGCACCGGCTCGTCGATGTGGCCGTTGGCGACGACGAGATCGAGCTGGCCATCGAGATCGAGGTCGGCGAACAGGCAACCGAAGCCGAGCCGGTTGCGCGAGGGATCGCCGACGCCAGCGCGCAGCGCAACGTCGGCGTACGTGCCGTGCGCCTGCGCCTGGTAGAGCCCGATCATCTCGCGATCGAAGTTCGTCACCGCAACGCCCATCCGCCCCGAGTTGTCGAAGTCCGCCACGTCGATGCCCATGCCCGCGCGCGCACGCCCGTCGGCGCTGAACGCGAGGCCGGTCTCGACGCCGACCTCCTTGAACGTGCCGTTGCGCTGATTGCGATAGAGCTTGTTCGGCTGCGTGTCGTTGGCGACGACGAGATCGGGCCAGCCGTCCTGGTCGTCGTCGATGAGCGCGACGCCGAGCGACTTCGAGCTGGTGTCGAAGACGCCGCTCGTCGCCGTCACGTCCTCGAACGTGCCGTTGCCGCGGTTGCGAAACAGCCAGCACGTGTCGCCGCGATACGCCTCCGGCGTGCAGTACGCCTTGCGCGTGCCGTCGAGGCTGCAGAAGACGTCGTGCTCGGCCGACCATTTGACGTAGTTGCAGACGAACAGATCGAGCCGGCCGTCGCGATCGACATCGAGCCAGAGCGCGGACGTGCTGAACGCGGCTCGTCCGCCGAGGCCGCTCGTCTTCGTCACGTCGACGAACGTGCCCTTGCCCGTGTTGTGAAAGAGCCGGTTCTGCCCGACGCACGTGACGTAGATGTCGGGAAAGCCGTCGTTGTCGTAATCGCCGACCGCGACGCCCATGCCGTACAGCTCGACGTCGAGTCCCGCGCGCCGCGTGACGTCGGTGAACGTGCCGTTGCGATTGTTGTGATAGAGCCGCAGCGTCGATCGCTCGCCGCGGCCGTGTCCTGGCCACGTCGTGCCGTTCACCAGCAGGATGTCCGGCCAGCCGTCGGCGTCGTAATCCACGAACGCGCAGCCGCTGCCCATCGTCTCCGGCAGCAGCTTGCCGCCGTACGCGCCGTTCTGATGCTGGAACTGCAATCCCGCCGCGGCCGTGACGTCGACCAATCGCACGCCGATGTCCTGCGGCGCTTGCGCACGAAAGCTCGACGGCCACAGCGCGCCGGCCGCGATGCCCGCGCCCGTCTGCAGGAACGCGCGCCGATTCACAGCGGCCCCACGAGCCCGTGGCGCAGCGCGTAGACGACGAGCTCGGCGGTCTTGTGCACGCCGAGCTGGCTCATGATGTTCGCGCGATGCACGCTCACGGTGTTGACGCTGAGATCGAGCTTCGTCGCGATCGCGCGATTCGACAGGCCCTGGCAGATCAACTGCAGCACTTCGAGCTCGCGCGGGCTCAAGCCATGGTTGCGATCGCCCTTCAGCATCGTCGCCGGCGCCACAGCCGGATCGAGCACGGTCTCCCCCGCCGCGACGCGCTTGACCGCGGACGCGAGATCGAGATCGAGCGCGTTCTTGAGCACGTACCCGCGCGCGCCGGCGGCGAGCGCCTGCGTGACGAGCGTCTGCTCGGCGTGCATGCTCAGCATCAGCACGGCCACGTCCGGCATCGTCTCGAGGATGCGCTTCGTCGCGACGAGCCCGCTCGTCCCCGGCATCGCGCAGTCCATGACAACGACGCGCGGGCGCAATTCCGCGGCGAGCGAGACGGCTTCGTCGCCGTCGCTCGCCTCGCCGACGACGGAGAGATCGGCGTCGTCTTCGAGCAGGCGGCGAAATCCGCGCCGCACCAGATGGTGATCGTCCGCCAGCAGCACCGTGATCCTATCGGCCATCGCCTTCGGCATCCTCGAGAGGGACATGGACGCGGACGAGGGTGCCGCCCGCGTCCGGCTTCACAAAGGTCAGGGTGCCGCTGACCAGCTCTGCACGCTCGCGCATCGCAATCACGCCGAGACCGCGTCCGGACGACGGCGCGCCGAGGCCGCGGCCATGATCTTCGACCTCCAGCTCGAGAGCCCGCGGCAGATATCGCAACCGGACCCACGCGCGATCGGTGCCGGCGTGCTTCGCGACATTATTCATGGCTTCCTGGAGGATGCGATAGACGTGGATGCCCACCGTCGCGTCGACTGGCACCGGCGTTCCGCTGCGCTCGTAGGTGACCTCGACGCCCAGCTGCTTCTTCACCGTCGTCACGTACCACTCGATCGTGCTCTCGAGCCCGAGCTCGTCGAGGATCGCCGGATGCAGCGTCTGCGACAGGCTGCGGACGGTGTTCAGCGTGCTCTGCGCCATCTCGCCAATCTCGCGGAGATCGCGGCGCAGCGGATCGCTCTCGGCCGTCCGCCGCTCGGCGCGGCCGAGCATCGAGCCCATCGCCGTCAGAATCTGTCCGAGCTCGTCGTGCAGCTCGCGCGAGACGTGACGCAGCGTCGACTCGCGTGTCGCGATCAGCTGCTGCGCCAGCTCGCGACGGCGATCCGAGAGCGACGCGAGCTCGGCGAACAGACGGCGGTTCGCGCGGATCAGATACAAGCTCGTGCCGGCGATGACGAGCAGCGTCGCCGCCAGAAAGCCATAGCCTTGGCGCTGCACCTGATCGTAGATGGCCTGCACGCGTGCGCCCGCGTCCTCGTCGCGCTCGTTGTTCGCAACGAGCCGCCGCGCGACCGTCGTCGTGAGCGAGGCCTGCCGCGCCTGCAGCGACACGCGCACCTGCGCGCGCGCCTCGTCGGCGCGGCCGTTGGCGGCGAGCGCGAACGTGCGATCGACGGCGTCCCAGAATTGCGCGAGCGAGTCGGCGAGGCCGTCGGGATCGGCCTGCGGCGATCCGCCGGCGAGCTCGGCCTCGCGCGCGAGCGCGTCGGTCAGATCCGTGCGGATGCGCGCGAACTGCGCGGACCAGGCCGTCAGCGGATACGGCTCGGCCTCGTCGAGCATGTCGCGCATCGCGAGCCCGAGCTGGTTGAGATCGTTCTGCGCGCGCAGCAGTTGCAGCGAGTCGCGCCGGTTGCGATCGACGAGATCGCTCTGGAGCACGCGCAGGCTCGCGATCTGACGCGCGATCGAATGCGCGTAGGCCGCGACGGCTGCGAGCGTCAGCACCAGCCCGATCAGCAGTCCCGGCGTCGGCGATCGGCCCTGGGAGGCGCCGCGAGGCACACGGCAAGATACTCCGAATCCCGGTGCCATCGCCGCCGCGCCCGGCCGGACGCCAGGGAGCCGGCGTCTATAATTGACGGGTTCCGGCGATCCTCCCGATGTCGCGCCTCCTCCATGTCATCACGCTCGCGGCCAGCGTCGCCGCGTTGACGGCCGCAACGACGATCGCATCGGCGCAAACACCGTCGCCCGCGCCGTCGACGGGGACGGCATCGCCGGCGCCATCATTGAAAGATCGGCTCGATCGCATCCGCTCGCAGGTGTACGCGAGCCCGACCGGACTGCGCGACGCGGTCCCCGAGCTGCAGCAGATTCTCGCGGCCGATCCGTCGATCGCCGAAGCGCACCTGCTGCTCGGCGCCGCGTATCGCACAGCTGGCACGGAGATCATGATGGGCGAGGCCAAAGCCGAGCTGCAGCAGGCGATCGAGCTCGATCCCGGCCTGATCGCCGCGCGGCTGCTGCTCGCCCAGACGTACTTCGATCTCGGCCGCTACGAGAACGCGCGCGACGAAGCGAACGTCGCCCTGCGTCAGGTGCCCGGCCAGGCGCAGTTCCTCGCGATCCTCGGCGAGGCCGAGCGGCATCTCGGCGATCCGGCGCGAGCCAAGGCGCTCGCCAGCCTCGCGCTCGAGGCCGACAGCACGCTGACGCAGGCGCATTACTACCGCGCGCGGGCGATGCTCGATCTCGGCGAGCGCGACGATGCGATCAAGGAGCTCGAGGGCGTGGTCCGCAGCGGCGCCGAAGTGCCGGACGTGTTCCTGTATCTCGGCATCGCGTACATCGACGCGAACCGGCTCGACGAAGCCGTGGCGTCGCTGACCGAAGGCGCGTCGATCGCGCCGGCGAGCCGCGAGATGACGATCGAGCTGGGCCGCGCGTATCGCCTCAAAGGCCAGCTGGCAGACGCCGAGCAGCACCTGACGCAGGCGAAGTCGACCGAGACGAACGTCCAGGTCACGCCGGAATATCAGCGCGTCGAGACGTTGCTCAATCTCGAGTGGGGACTGCTGCGTCTCAAGCAGGGCCGGCTGCAGGCCGCGGCGACGGCGTTGAACACGGCGATCACGATGAACCCGAACGACGGCGCGAGTCACCGCGCGCTCGCCGAGGTCTACCTGCGTCAGGGCGCGTACGCGAAAGCGCGCGACGAAGCGGCGCAGGCGAAGACGCTGGGCGCGCCGCTCGCGGCCGATCTCCAGCAGCGGATCGATCGCGCCCCCGCGACGACAGCCCCCGCACGCCCCACGGCACCGCCAACGAAAGGACGCGAGTGACGGTCAAATGGATGCTGCCGGCGATGCTGCTGCTCGCGCCGGCCGCGCTCACCGGTCAACGCAACAGCAGCGCGCCGGCCAGACCTGCGCCCTTCGTCGATGCCACGGCCGCCGCGAAGATCACGTTCGTCCACCAGTCCGGCGCGTCGGCGAACAAATACATGATCGAGAGCTTCGGCTCCGGCGTCGCGTGGATCGATTACGACAACGACGGCTATCCCGATCTGTTCTTCGTCAACGGCGCGCCGGGCACGTCGAACGCGCTGTATCACAACAACCGCGACGGCACGTTCACCGACGTCACGGCGCAGACGGGCGTCGCCGGCAACACGGGCGCGAGCGCGAAGTCGTACAAAACCGGCGTCGCGGTCGGCGACTTCGACAACGACGGCTGGCTCGATCTCTACGTCACCGCGTTCGGCCCGAACGTCCTCTATCGCAACACCGGCAAGGGCACGTTCGTCGACGTGACCGCGAGCGCGGGCGTGGCCGGCCCGGCGAGCGAATGGAGCACGAGCACCGGCTTCTTCGACTTCGACGGCGACGGGGATCTCGATCTCTACGTCGCAAACTATCTGAACTATCGCCTCACCGACAATCCGTACTGCGGCTATCAGAAGCCCGGCTACCGCATGTACTGCAGCCCGACGATGTTCGATGGGACGGCGGATCGGCTGTATCGCAACAACGGGAACGGCACGTTCACGGACGTCTCGAAAGCGGCGGGCATCGCGAATCCGGCGGGCAAAGGCCTCGGCGTCGTGTTCTGTGACGTCGACGGCGACGGCCGCACGGACGTCTACGTCGCCAACGATCAGGTCCGCAATTTTCTCTACCACAACAACGGCAACGGCACGTTCCGCGACGTCGCGTACGGCGCCGGCGTCGGCTTCGACGGCAACGGCAAGCCGCAGGCGGGCATGGGCGTCGACTGCGGCGACGTCGACGGCGACGGACGGCCGGAGCTGTTCGTCACGAACTTCGAGGACGAGCTGAACACGCTCTACAAGAACAACGGCGACGGCACGTTCGCCGACGTGTCCGCCAAGATCGGCCTGCAGTCGGGCTACGGCCCGCTCGGCTTCGGCACGAAGCTCTTCGATCTCGACAACGACGGCGACCTCGACATCATCGTCACCAACGGCCATGTGATCGACAACGTGCAGCTCTTCCGGCCGACGTCACGTTTCGCGCAGAAGCCGCTGCTGTACGAGAACACGGGCGGCGGCCGGTTCCGCGACATCACGGCGCAGAGCGGGCCGGCGCTCCAGATCGCGCGCGTCGGCCGTGGGCTCGCGGTCGCCGACTACGACAACGACGGCGACCTCGACGTCGTCATGGCCAATCAAGGCGGCGCGCCGATTCTGCTGAAGAACACGGGCGCGCCGGGCGCGAACTGGATCACGATTCGTGCGAAGGGCAGGACGGACAACACGTTCGGCCTCGGCGCGCACGTGGAGATTCAGGCGGGCGGACGCCGGCAGATGGGCGAGATCACGAACGTCGCGAGCTATCTCAGCGCGAACGACGTCCGCGCGCACTTCGGTCTCGGCGCGGCGAAGACGATCGATCGGCTCACGATCCGCTGGCCGAGCGGCAAGACGCAGACGCTGACGGGCGTTGCGGCGAATCAGATCCTGATGGTGGAAGAACCGTAACGGTCTGCGGTCTGCCGACGGCAGACCGCGGACCGCAGCCTGTTACCTACTTCCCTGCTTCGTACACCTTCAACCCGTTGACCGACCAGTTCGGCACATCTGCCGCGGATTCGGTCAACGTGATGCGGACGAACTTCGCGCGGACGGGCGCGAAGCGCGCGTCCGTGCGGTTGCCCTCGCCCTGGCCCGTGAAGACCGGCTTGCTCCAGGTCTTGCCGTCCGTCGAGACGCTGACGGTGTAGGCCTTCGGCGACGTCGGCGTCGGCGGTGGCTGCTGCTGTCCGAAACCGCCGCCACGAGCCGCCGGTACGCCAGGTGCTCCCGGAGCCGCGGCTTGACCGCGACCAGGGGCTCCTGGCGCGGCCGCGCCGCGCGCGCCGCGGCCGCCGCCGAATCCGCCTCGGCCGCCGCCACCGCCACGCATGGCCGTCGAATCGAACTGGACTTCGGTCACCATCGCCGGCTGCGGCAGCTCGATCTGGAACCACATGCCCGACGCCTGCGGCGCGTCCGTGCTCCAGCCGCGCAGCGTCAGCGCGCCGTTGGCGTCGGCCGCGTTATGGCTCGCCGACAGCTTCACGCCCGTCGTGTCGATCGCGTGCGGCAGGCCCGCCAGCGCCTCGGGCATCGTCCACATCGTCTTGCGCTTCGCGGTTTCGGCGCGGACGCGCGCGACGTCGGCCGGCGAGACCATGCCGGACGCGTTGCCGAAGCTGTTGCGGACGTACGACGCGATGCCGGCGACCCACTCGTCGTTGTTCGCGCCCATCGGGACCATGACCTCGGAGTACGTCCTGTCGCCGAGCGGTCCGGTGAGCCCGTAGAGCAACACGCGGATCACGTAGTCCTTGTGGCCCTGCACGCGCGGCGAGCCGGCCAGCGGCGGCGCCATCAGCGTGCCTGGCGCGCCTCCGGCGAGCTCGCGGCCGCGGCCGTCGTTGCCGTGGCACGAGAAGCAGACGGCATTGAACACCTCGCCGCCCTGCTGCATCAGCTTCTGCTGTTCGGCCGTGAGGCCGCCGCGCACGCCGCCGAAGTTGTTCGCCGTGGGCGCCGTCAGCAAGTACTTCGCGATGAGCTGCACGCCCTTCTCGGGATGTGCGGCCTGCACGGACTTGATCACGTCCGCCACGCCGTCCACCTTGAAGAGGTTCAGCGTCAACATCGCCTGGATGTCGACGTGATAGTCGGCGTCCTTGGCGAGCGCGCGATAGTCGTCGGCGAACGTCTTGTCACCGGCCTTGTAGAGCGTCTCGCTCGCGCGAATCGCCTGGATGCGCATGCGCGGATTCGGATCTTTCATCTCCTCGCGCACGAGGCCCGCGTCGAGCGCGCCGAGGCCCTCGAGCGTCCACAGCGCGTGGAAGCGCGCGAGCAGGTTGTCCGACGAGCGCGTCATCTGCTGCAGCGCCGGGACGACCGACTTGTCCTGGCTCAGCACGAGCAGCCGCTGCGCCATGTCGCGATACCAGCCGTTCTCGCTCGTGAGATGCGCGACCAGCTGCGCCGGCGTCTCGCCGTACATGTGCGGGTTGGTGAAGTTCGGCTCGATCGCGGGAATCGCCGCCTGACCGATGTTCGTATCCGTGGCCGGCACGGCGGCGCGGCCGTCGTAGCGCAGCCGCCAGATGCGGCCGTGATTGACGACCTTGTCGAGTTGGTACTGCTCGATCTTCGCGCGCAGGTAGCTGCCCGGGCCCGACCACTGCCGCTCCTGGATGATGCCGTGGTACATGTCCGCGATGAAGACCGTGCCGTCCGGCGCGTTGCTGATGTTGACCGGACGGAACAGCTGGTCGTCGCTCGTCAGGAACTCGGCCTGCGGATAGGCGTTGCGCAGCTCGGTGAGCCCTTCGACGTCGACGATCTTCGCGCGGCGGATCAGACGGCCGACCGGCTCGGTGAAGAGCAGGTCGCCCTTCAGATCATCCGGCAGACGATCGCCGCGCACGATGGCGGGACCGGTCGCCGCCGTGAAGTGATTCAGGTTGCCCGCAGGCGTGCGGATGCGATTGGGCCCGCCCTGCATGTCCGAGATGCCCGGCGCAGGCCACACGGTGGCGAATCCGTCCTCGAAGCCGCTGTCCATCCCTGCCGGACAGTTCGGGTCACGCTCGGGCGGCGTCGTGATTGCGCCGCCGCGTGCGCCGAATCCGCCGTTGCCACGCGCCGGCGCGCACGGCGTGAACCCGCCGTAGACAATTGGGAACTGGAAGTTCATCGGCCCGCGCTCGCCGCCGGCGTCGACGAACCACGGCTTGCCGTCGTCATCGTGGGACAGGCCCCACTGACCGCCGTTCGGCCCGGTCGGCTCGCGCAGGAAGCCGTTCGGCGTCCACCGGATCCGGAACGCGTTGTACGTCGTGTAGATCCAGTTGTCCATGTTCCAGACCAGGCCGGCCTTCTGATGTTCGATGTTCGCGTCGCCGCTCTGGCCGATGCCCGTGAACACGACCTCGCGTTTGTCCGCGACGCCGTCGCCGTTGGTGTCGGTGAGCTTGATGATGTCGTCGGAGTCCGTCTCGCTCGTGAGGATCGCGCCGTCGGTGAGCGGCAGGATCATGCGCGGCGCCACGAGATGGTCCGCGAAGATCGTGTGCTTGTCGTAGACGCCGTCGCCCTTGGTGCTCTCCCACCGGCTGATGCGGCTCACGGGATCGTGCTCGCGTGACGCTTCCGCGTCCTGCATGTAGCCGATCATCTCGCCGACGTACATGCGGCCGTTGCCGTCGAACTCGATGATCGTCGGGCTGATCACATCCGGATCGGAGGCGACGAGCTCCA
>DASZVJ010000150.1:0-1821 GCA_035547155.1 Vicinamibacterales bacterium | reverse complement strand
CCGCGGCACCTTCCGCGTCCGCGGCGACATCGTCGAGGTCTATCCGTCGTACGACGACGTCGGCCTTCGGATCGGGTTCTTTGGCGATGAGATCGACGAGCTGCTCTCGTTCGATCCCCTGACCGGCCGCGAAGTGCGCCGGCACGAGCGCATCGCCGTCTATCCGAAGTCGCACTTCGTCGTGCCGCGCGCGCGGACCAAGGCGGCGATCGACGGCATCAAGATCGAGCTCGCCGAGCGGCTGACCGATCTCGAGACCGCGGGCCGCAAGGCCGAGGCCGAGCGCCTGCACCAGCGCACGATGTTCGATCTCGAGATGATCAAGGAGATCGGCTACTGCCACGGCATCGAGAACTACTCGCGGCATCTATCCGGCCGGCTGGCGGGAGAGCCGCCGCCGACGCTGCTGGATTACCTGCCGAGCGACACGCTGATCATCGTCGACGAGAGCCATCAGACCGTGCCGCAGGTCCGCGGCATGTACGCGGGCGATCGATCGCGCAAGGACGTGCTCGTCGAGTACGGCTTCCGTCTGCCGTCGGCGCTCGACAACCGGCCGCTGAGCTTCACGGAGTGGGAGGCGCGCGTCGGGCAGATCGTGTTCGTGAGCGCGACGCCTGGGCCATACGAGCTGCGTCAGGCCGGCGGCGTCATCGTCGAGCAGATCATCCGGCCGACGGGGCTCGTCGATCCGG
The DNA here is from genome assembly GCA_035547155.1 of Vicinamibacterales bacterium. Taxonomy (GTDB): domain Bacteria; phylum Acidobacteriota; class Vicinamibacteria; order Vicinamibacterales; family SCN-69-37; genus CAZNMF01. Next base: position 1,126 of record DASZVJ010000150.1, on the reverse strand, counting down.
TCATCGACGTGCGGCCGATCCGCGGGCAGGTCGACGATCTGCTCGCCGAGATCCGCACGGTCGTCGAGCGACGCGAGCGCGTGCTCGTCACGACGCTGACGAAGCGGATGGCCGAAGATCTCGCGCAGTACTATCAGGAGCTCGGCGTGCGCGTGCGGTATCTGCACTCGGACATCGACACGCTCGAGCGCGTCCAGATCCTGCGCGATCTGCGGCTCGGCACGTTCGACGTGCTCGTCGGCATCAACCTGCTGCGCGAAGGGCTCGATCTGCCAGAGGTCTCGCTCGTCGCGGTGCTCGACGCGGACAAGGAAGGCTTCCTGCGATCGGCGGGCGCGTTGATTCAGACCATCGGCCGTGCGGCGCGCAACGTCAACGGACGTGCGATCCTTTACGCGGATGTGGTCACCGATTCCATGCGGCAGGCGATGGACGAGACCGAGCGCCGGCGCCGCGTGCAGGAAGCGTACAACGCCGAACACGGCATCACGCCGGCATCGATCGTGAAACACATCGACGACGTGCTGTCGAGCGTCTACGAGCGCGACTACGTCACCGTGCCGAAAGCGCCGGACGAGCGCGACCAGTACCGCACGCCCGCGGACCTCGAGGCCGCCATCCGCGCGCTCGAGACGGACATGCGCGCGGCCGCGGCCAATCTCGAGTTCGAGCGCGCGGCGACGATCCGCGATCGGCTGCGACGCTTGCGCAATCCCGACCTCGTCGCCGAGGCGCCGCGAGGCGCCGCGTGACGCGCGTGTCCACCTGGCTCAAGCACGGCATCGGCGAGATTCAGGAGTACCTGAAGCTCCTGGCGCAGATCGCGCGCTCGATCGTGACGCGGCCGATCTACACGCGCGACATCATCGAGCAGCTCGACGCGATCGGCATCGGCTCGATGACGGTCGTCCTGCTCACCGGCCTGTTCACGGGCATGGTCCTCGCGCTGCAGTCGGGCCTCACGCTCGATCAATTCGGCGCGCGGTCCGTTGTCGGACGTCTCGTGAGCGCGTCGATGGTCAAAGAGCTCGGACCGGTGCTGACGGCGCTCATGGTGACCGGCCGCGTCGGTTCCGGCATCGCGGCCGAGCTCGGATCGATGGTCGTCACCGAGCAGATCGCGGCG
>DASZVJ010000149.1:0-7163 GCA_035547155.1 Vicinamibacterales bacterium | reverse complement strand
GCCAGCTCGCCGGCGGGCACGCCAGGTCCGTAATCACGCACGGCGATAGTGACGTCGGCGGCCGTTTCCGTGACGTGGACGTCCACCGCGCCGCCGGCCGGCGTGTAGCGCACGGCGGTGCGGACGACGTTCTCGATGGCGCGGCGCAGCAGCTCGCGATCGCCGATCACCTGACGCGTGACGGTCCCCGACGTGGCGATGCGGACGTCGCGCGCGTCCGGATCACGCGTGCACGCGGCCTGGACCTCGGCCAGCAGCTCGTTGAGATCGACAGGCTGACGGTGCCGCGCCGTCGGATCGCCTTCGGCCCGGGCCATGTCGATGAGCTCCGCGACGAGCGTGGACAGCAGGTCGACGTCGGCCTGAATGCGGTCCATAGCCGTGTCGCGATCGGGTGCGCTGCGGGCGAGCTCCACCGAAAAATTGAGCCGCGCCAGCGGCGATCGCAGCTCGTGCGACACGTCCTGCAACAACCGGCGTTCGGCGTGCAGCAGCATCTGCAGACGATCGGCCATGCCGTTGAAGGCCGTCGCGAGCGTGCCGATCTCGTTGGCGGGCGCAGGCGTCACGCGCACGGAGAGATCGCCTCGTCCGAAGCGCTCCGCCGCGTGCGCCATCGCCCGGATCGGCGGCACGATGCTGCGCGCGACCCACCATGAGACGAGGAAGATCGACGCGAGCACGAGGAAGTAGAACGGCGCGAAGCTCCACAACGAGAACGGCGGCCCGCCGGCCGCGAGGAGAACGTAGCGATCGTCCGCCGACGTCCGGACGTACACGAACGTGTCACCGTCGAAGTGCGGAGCCGTCTGACCGTGCGTGTCCCGCAGCAGGCCGCTGCGATCCGCGCCGGTGACGAGATCGCGGCCGCGCGCATCCGTCAGCGCGTGTGTCGCGTGCAGCTCGCCGTCCATGCGCTGGATGACGTGCGCCAGCGCCGGCGAACCGCCGCGTTCGTACGAGTCGATCGCCTCGTCGAGCTGGAGGGTGTACATGCCGTCGATCAGGCGCTGAATCGCGCCGCCCACCACGTGGCGGCTGATGGCGATGAACGCGCCCAGCGAGATGACCACCGTGATGAACGAGGCCACGACGATCCGGAGGTAGAGGGAGCGCATCGGTGTGTTCGTCAGTCGCGCGCGAAGAGATAGCCGACGGCGCGGACGGTACGGATGGCGTCGACGCCGGCCGTCTGCAGCTTTCGGCGCAGATGGCTCACGTGGACGTCCAGCGTCCGTTCGTACGGCGACGCGGGCCGCTGATAGAGCGCGGCCGTCAGCTCGTCGCGCGACACGGCGAGTCCTGCGCGGCGCATGAGCAGCTCCAGGATGTCGAACTCCGCCGTCGTGAGCGCGAGCGGAACGTCATGACACCAGACTTCGCGGCGAGCGACGTTGAGACGAACGCCGCTGACGTCGAGCACGCCGGCCGGCGCGGCCGCCGACGTCGCGGCACGACGCAGGATGGCGCGGATGCGCGCGAGCAGCTCGCGCGGGTGAAACGGCTTGGCCAGATAGTCGTCGGCCCCGGCCTCGAGCCCGCCGATGCGATCGTCAGGCGCCGTGCGCGCCGTCAGCATGATGATCGGCGTCGTCGTGCGACGTCGAATCTGCCGCAGCACTTCGAAGCCGTCGATCCCGGGCAGCATGACGTCGAGCGTGATGACGTCGAAGCCGCCGGCCGTTGCGTCGCGGACGCCCGCCAGGCCGTCGTTGACGACCGACACCGTCATGCCGTGCTGCGAGAGGAAGTCGCGCATCAGCTCGCACAGCTTCGGGTCATCGTCCACGATGAGCACGCGGATCGGCGTCTCGGACGAAGCGGGCACGGCGTAGTCTACCGCTGGGCGGTCACGTCCTTCGGCAGCCGATCGGCGGCCTGCCAGCCGCCACCGAGGGCTTTGTAGAGACGCACGAGATCCTCCGACACGGCCGCCGTGCTCGAGGCGACCGAGTCCTGCAGCGACAGCAACGATCGCTGCGCATCGAGCACGGTGCGGAAATCCTGCAGCCCGGCCGTGTAGAGCTGCAGCGAGAGGTCTGCACTCTGCTGCGCGGCGTCGGTGGCGGCCGTCAGGTGATCGCGGCGCGCCTGTTCCTGCGTGAGCGACGTCAGCGCGTCTTCGACGTCCTGCAGCGCCTGCAGCACGCGCGATTCGTACGTGTTCAACGACTGCGCCTGACGCTCGGTCTGCACGATGACGTTCTGGCGCAGCTGCGTGCGATTGAAGATCCGCGTGTTGACCGTTTCGCCCGTGTTCCAGAATCCCGCGCCGGGCAACAGCACCTTGGCCAGGGACAGCGCTTCGAGGCCGATCGATCCCGTCAATCTGAACGACGGATAGAGATCTGCGCGCGCGCCGTTGACCTGCGCGAACTGCGCGGCCAGCTGCCGCTCGGCGCTGCGCACGTCGGGCCGCCGCCGGAGTGTGTCGGCCGGCACGCCGACGGCGAGACTGATCGGCGCGGATGGAATTGCGGCCACGCCGGCGAGCTCGGCGTCGAGCGCCGCGGGCGGCTGTCCGATCAACACGGCCAGCGCGTGCCGGCTGCGCTCGAGCTGGCTCTGCAGCTGCGCGACTTGCGCGCGTGTGCTCTCGACGTTGGAGAGCGCCTGCTGCACGTCGAGCTCCGTGGCCAGGCCGGCCTGCGATCGAAACTGCGTCAGCTCCAGCGTCTGCTCCTGCAGCGTCAGATTGCTTTGCGTCAGCGCGAGCTGCTGCTGCGCCGATCGCACGTCGATGTAGTCGATCGCGGTCTCCGCCGTCAGGCTCACGAGCGCGTCCTGCAGATCGAATCCACGCGCTTCAGCGGTGGCCGACGCCGCATCGATGGCACTGGCCGTCGCGCCGAAGAGATCCGGTTCCCAGCTCGCGTCGAGCTCGAGACCGTACGACTGCGTGAACTGATCGCCGCCGTTCTGACGCGCGCTGCCAGCGCCGTCCACCGTCGGCCGCGTCGTGCTCCGAGTCGACGCGAGACTCGCGCGCGCTTCGCGGACGCGCGACACCGCGGTCTTGATGTCGGGACTATCGGCGATGGCACGCTCGACGAGCGACGTCAGCCGCGGATCGCCGAACGCGCTCCACCATTGCGCGAGCGTCGTCGCATCCGGCGCCACCGCCGCGTCGATGCCCGGCGCGGACCACGCGGGCGGTGCTGTCGCGACCGGCGCGACGTACGGGCGGCGAACGGCGCAGCCCGTCAGCGCAACGGCGACGGCCGACAGGACGATCAGTCGTGAGAGGCGGCGGCGGCGAGCGGGCGCGTTACTCATGGCGAAGGGCGTCGATCGGATTGAGTTGCGCCGCGCGCCGCGCCGGAAAGTATCCGAACACGATGCCGACGCCGGCGGAGAACAGGAAGGCGAGGAACACGACGGGCACGTCGATCGCGAACGGCAGCTTCAGCACCGAGGCCACGATCGCCGAAGCCGCGAGCGCGAAGGTGATGCCGATCAACCCGCCGAACGCCGAGAGCACGACGGCTTCGACGAGGAACTGCGTCAGCACGTCGGTCTCGAACGCGCCGATCGCGAGGCGGATGCCGATCTCGCGCGTCCGTTCCGTGACCGACACCAGCATGATGTTCATGATCCCGATGCCGCCGACGAGCAGGCTGATCGCAGCGACGGCTGCCAGCAGCGCCGTCAGCGTCTGCGTCGTTCCTGAGATCGTCGTGGCAAGATCTTCCTGCGCGAAGATCGTGAAATCGTCATCGTCTTCCGTGCGGAGATGCCGGCGATCCCGCAGGAGGCGCTCGACGTCCTGACGCGCGCGATCGGTCGACACCGACTTCGGCACCGAGAGCTGGATCTGCCCGATGTCCTCGTTGCCCGTCAGCCGGCGCTGCAGCGTCCTGAGCGGAATGACGACGGTCGCGTCGCGATCCTGGCCGAACGTGCTCGTGCCCTTTTTATCGAGCAGGCCGATGACCGTGCAGGAGGTCGAGCGCAGCCGCATGAGCCGGCCGATCGGATCGTCGACGTCGAGCACTTCCTTGCGGATGGTGTCGCCGATGATGCACACGGCCGCGCCGGATCGGACTTCGCTGTCGGTGAAGAACCGTCCCTTGGCCAGGCCCCAAGCGGTCGCGGTGAAGTACGCGTTCGTGGTGCCGGTGATCTGCGTGGAACGATTGCGCGGGCCGTCGATCACGTTCAGCGTCGTGGACGCGATCGGCGCCACGGCCGTGACGGTCGTCAAGTCGCGCGCCAGCGCGTCGGCGTCCTGAACGTGAAAGGGCTTCGCCGATGCGGCCGCACCGCCAGGGCCACGCTGCTGGCCGGGCAGCAGCGTCAGCAGGTTGCTGCCCATGCTGGCGATGCTCGCGGTCACGCTTTGGGTCGCGCTGTTGCCGAGCGTCACGAGCATGATGACCGACGCCACACCGATGATGATGCCGAGCGTCGTCAGCGACGAACGCAGGACGTTGCGGCGGATCTCGCGAAACGCCAGGATGATCGCGTTCAGCAGCATCAGCGCGCTCCTTCGGTGCGGAGGTCGTGCTCGACGAGCCCGTCTCTGAAGTGGATGGCGCGCGACGCGTACGCGGCCATGTCCGGCTCGTGCGTGACCATCAGCACCGTCAGATGACGCTCGCGATTGAAGCGCACGAGCAGCTCCATGATCTCGACGCTGCGCGCCGTGTCGAGATTGCCCGTCGGCTCGTCGGCGAAGAGCACCGACGGCTCGGTGACGATCGCGCGGGCAATGGCGACGCGCTGCATCTGGCCGCCGGAAAGCTCGGCGGGCGTGTGGGATTCCCATCCCGTGAGCCCGACGGCCGCGAGCGCCTCGCGCGCGCGCCGGCGGCGCTCCGACGCAGGCGTGCCGCGATAGACGAGCGGCAGCTCGACGTTCTCGATCGCCGACGTGCGATTGAGCAGGTTGAATCCCTGGAAGACGAATCCGAGATAGTGCCGGCGCAGCAGCGCGCGCTGCTGGCGCGTCAGCGCGCCGACGTCGACGCCGCGGAAGCGGTACGTGCCCGCGGTCGGCACATCGAGACATCCGAGGATGTTCATCGTCGTCGACTTGCCCGATCCGCTTGGACCCATCACGGCCACGAACTCGCCGGCCTGCACCTGGAAATCGACGCCGGCGAGCGCCCGCACTTCGGCCTGCCCGTGTCCGTAGACGCGCTCCACGCGATCGAACTCGATGAGCGGCTCCGCCATGGCTCTTACTTGACCGCCGTGGCGATGTCCGTGATGACCGGCGTGCCGGCCTTCAGCGCGCCATTCGTGACGACGGTGAACTGGCCGTCGCTCGCGCCCAGCGTCAGCTCGACCATCGCCGGCTGGCCGTTCTCGAGCGTCCACACGTGAGGCGGCGCGTTGTCGGCCGATCGATCGCGCGGCTCGCCGGGCGGCGCGGGGAAGAAGCCTGTCCGGCTGCTTTGCACCGGCGGCGTGAACCGCAGCGCCGCGTTCGGCACGACGAGCGCGTCGATCGCTTCGGAGACGGTGATGTCCGCCGTCGCCGTCATGCCCGGCCGAAGCAGCAGGTCCGCGTTGTCGACCGTGAGCACCGTCTGGTACGTCACGACGCCGTTGGACGTCGTCGGCGTGCTGCGGACCTCCTGCACCGTCGAGTTGAACGTCCGGTCCGGATAGGCGTCGACGCGAAACGTCGCGCGCTCGCCCGCGCGGACCTCGCCGATGTCGGCTTCGTCGACATCGACGATGAGCCGCATCTTCCGCAGATCTTCCGCGAGCGTGAACAGCGTCGGCGTCTGGAACGACGCGGCAACGGTCTGGCCCGGATCGATTTCGCGATTCAGCACGATGCCGTTGATCGGCGATTTGATGACGGCCTTGTGGATGTCGGTCTCGATCGCGTCGAGGCTCGCTTGCGCTTGCGCGACGCCAGCAGCTGCGCTGCCCTGATCGGCTTCTGCGCGCTTGAGCGTGGCGACCTGGGCGTCGAGATCCTGCTGCGACGGCACGCGGCCGCCGCTCAGCTCGCGCACGTGCTGCAGACGATCCAGATTGGCGCGGGCTTCGGCGAGCGTCGCGTCCGCCTGCACGCGTTTGGCCGCGGCCGACGCAAGCGACGCGCGCGCCTGCGCGGCTTGCGCCTCGAGCTTCTCGGTGTTCACCTTCGCGAGGATCTGGCCGACGCGGACCGGACTGTTGAAGTCCACGGCCACCGACTCGACGACGCCGGAGATCTCGGTGCCGATGTTGACCTGCGTCAGCGCGTTGAGCTCGCCGGTGGCGGTGACGCTCACCGTGAGCGTCTTCTTCACGACGGGAGCCGTCTGATAGCGCGGCGTCGTATCGCCTCGCGATCGGCGCCAGCCCCACACGGCTGCCGCCGCGAGCAGCACCACGAGGGCGATCGAGATCCAGCGGGCTCGCCGCGCACGGCTGCGATGGGCGGCCGTCAGTCCGAGCGTGGTGTGAATGTCGTCTGTCTGTGTGTCGGTCATGCTGTCACCGGCGGACGGACGCCGCCATCCGCACTCGTCCAAGTAGACGAGCGCCCTGCGGCGACAGGTCGTTAAGATTTGTAAACGAGGCCGCGGGCTGCGCAGCGTGCGGCTTTCCCGCGTGACATGACCCGCCCCGGCGATGTCCAATAGGCAGTACCCAATCGTTCGTCGTCGGGCATTCGCTCTGGAGCTTCAGATGGCACGCGTTGCACGTACGTCCTCCGCTCTCGTCCTCGGCTTCATCGTCGTCGTTGCGCTCCTGACGCGCGGCACCATGCCGGTGTCGGGACAGGCGCCCGCTGCCGCGGCGCCGCCGAGCGCGGAGCAGATCGCGCCGTTCGTCGGCAACTGGGCCGTGACGCTCGCCATCATGGCCAATCAGGTCACGATGGGCGTCGACGTGAAGAACGACGGCGGCACGCCGTCGGTGACCGTGCGCTCGCAAGGTCAGCCGGATGTCGTCGTGAAGGACATCAGCGTCTCGGGCAAGAGCCTGGTGCTGAAGTACGTGATGCAGGCGTTCAACAACGCGCTGTCGGCCGTGCTGACGATCACACCGGACGGGGCGAGCGGGCGCGCGACGATGGCGGTGATGGACGGGCAGTACGAGATGACGGGATCGGCGCGGAAGCTCGCGCCGGGCGAGACCGTGCAGCTCACGGCCTTCGGTGGCGGCGGCGACAGCTCGCCGATCAGCGAGCTCACCGATTTCACGCCGAAGCCGCC
>DASZVJ010000148.1:0-21852 GCA_035547155.1 Vicinamibacterales bacterium | reverse complement strand
GTCATCGCGATGATCGCGCGCGCGTTCGTCAAGCAGACGCCGTACGTCGTCTGGGGCACCGGCGAACAGATCCGCAACTGGACGCACGTCAGCGACATCGTCAGCGGCACGATCCGCGCGGCCGAGACGATCGACGACGGCACGGCGGTGAATCTGGGCACGATGGAACGGACGCGCGTCATCGACGCGGCGACGGAAGTACTGCGCTACACGGGACACGACGCGCCGATCGAGCTGCATCCCGAGATGCCGACCGGACCGTTGAATCGCGTCGCGGACAACTCGCTCGCGCGCCGGCTCATGGGCTGGGAGCCGAAGGTGAAGTTCATGGACGGCCTGCACCGCACGACGGACTGGTACTTCCGATCGAAGAATCGCGAGCTGGTCGCGGCCAACCTGACGACGAGATTGACCGAGCGGTAATGCACGTCGCGTTCTTCAATCGCTCGTACTATCCCGATCAGACGGCCACGGGCCAGCTGCTGACGGACCTGTGCGAGGATCTCGTCCGCGATCATGGCTGCCGCGTCTCGGTGGTCACCGGGCCTCCGCTGCAGCCGTTGCCTGGCGCGGATCGATCGTCACGGCGCCTCGTGTCGCGTGAAACGCGCAACGGCGTCGAGATCCACCGCGCCAACGGCACGCGCTTCGACAAGCGCCGCTTCGCGGGACGCGCGACGAACTACGTTTCATATTTCCTGTCTGCCTGCTACGCGGGGCTGCGGCTCGATCGGCCGGACGTCGTCGTCGCCTTGACCGATCCGCCAATCATCGGACTGGGCGCGTTGATGGCGGCCCGCCGCTTTCATGCGCCGCTCGTGATGGCCTTCAAGGATCTCTTTCCGGAAGTCGCGGCGCTGCTGCCGGACTTTCACAGCGACACGATCAACGCGGCGCTCCAGCGCGTCAACCGGTTCCTCGTGCAGAAGGCCGCCGTCAACATCGCGCTCGGCACGACGATGAGGAAGCGATTGATCGAGGACAAGGGCGCGCCGGAAGAACGGACGATCATCATTCCGGACTGGGCCGACACCGCGGCCATCAGCCCTGGCCCGAAGGACAACGCGTTCGCCCGCGCGAACGGCCTAACCGACGCGTTCGTCGTCATGCACTCGGGCAACATGGGCCTGTCGCAGAGTCTCGAGACGATCGTCGAGGCCGCAACGTTGCTGCGCGACGTGCCGAAGCTGCTGTTCGTCTTCCAGGGCGAGGGCGTGTCGAAGCCGGGGCTCGAAGCGCTCGTGCGCGACCGCGGTCTGTCGAATGTGCGGTTTCTGCCGTTCGCGCCCAAGGCGGCCCTGGGCGAGTCGTTCGCGTCCGCCGATCTCTTCATCGTTTCGCTGCAGCGCGGGCTCGCCGGCTACATCGTGCCGAGCAAGCTGTACGGCATTCTCGCCGCTGGCCGCCCGTACGTCGCGGCCGTCGAGAGCACGTGCGAGGTCGCGTCGCTCACGCGCGAGCACGACTGCGGCGTCGTCGTCGAGCCCGGCGACGCGCGGCAGCTGGCCGACGCCGTGATGGCCTTCCGCGCCGACGCCGAGCGGACTGCGCGCAGCGGCGCACAGGCACGGGCGCTCGCGCTGTCGTTCGATCGCCGCGTCCAGGTCGCGCGTTACATGGACGTGTTCCGCGCGGTCGTGGTGCCGGACGGCAAGCCGGCGACGGTCGCGCCGGTGTCGCGCGCGTGACGCCGCCGCGGGAGCGGAGCCGTCTCGATCGCGCGGCGAAGCGCGCGCTCGACGTCGGACTCTCCGGGCTCGGCTTGATCGCGTCGGCGCCGCTGTGGGCGGCCATCGCGGCCGCCGTCAAGCTCGAGGACGGCGGCCCGATCTTCTACAGCCAGCCGCGCGCCGGGCGGTTCGGCCGGCCGTTCCGCGTCTACAAGTTCCGATCGATGATTCCGGACGCCGAGGCGCGCGTCGGCGCGCGTCAGGCCGTCGAGGGCGACGCGCGGATCACCCGCGTCGGGCGCATGCTGCGCGCGACGGCGATGGACGAGCTGCCCCAATTGTGGAGTATCTTTCGTGGCGACATGAGCTTCGTCGGTCCGCGCGCGCTGCGGCCGGGCGAGATCGAAGTCGTCGGCGACGGCCGCATGGTGGCGCTCGAGGATGTGCCGGGCTACACCGAGCGCAGCCGCGTCGTGCCGGGGTTGACGGGCGTGGCGCAGATTTTTGCGCCGCGCGACGTGCCGCGGCGCCAGAAGTTTCGGTACGACCGGCTGTACATCGGCCGGCAGTCGTTTGGCCTGGACGTGTGGCTGATCGGCCTGTCGTTTTGGATCACCGTCCGGGGCACCTGGGAGGTGCGGGGGCGGAAGTTCTGACAAAGGAATCTCGCGTGTTCGACGTCGTCGTCATCGGAGCCGGTCCTGCCGGGTCCATCACTGCCGCCCGGCTGGCCGAGCGCGGTCATCGCGTGCTCGTGATCGAAGAGCACGAGCGCGCCGGCGAGCCCGTCCACTGCACGGGCCTCGTCGGCGATGAAGCGTTCTCCGATTTCGATCTGCCGCGGAGCCTGATTCTCGCGCACTCGGATGCGGCGCGGTTCTGGGGCGCGACGGGGCAGTCCGTGCCGGTGCGCAGCGGCCGCGTGAGCGCGGTCGTCATCGATCGGCAGGTGCTCGATCAGCATCTGGCGGATCGCGCGATGACGGCGGGTGCGACGTTTCGCTTCGGCGTACGCGCCGAGGACGTGAGCGTCGATGCGTCGGGTGCGCGGATCGTGCTTCGAGGGACAACCGACCCGATCCGCGCACGGCTCTGCGTGCTCGCGTGCGGTGCGAACTACCGCTTTCATCGCGCGCTCGGGCTCGGCCTGCCGGACGTCTTTCTTCAGAGCGCTCAGGTCGAGACCGCGTTCCCCGAGATGCCCGAGATCGAAGTGCGTTTCGGCCGCGACGTCGCACCAGCGGGATTTGCCTGGCTCGTGCCGCTGCGGCGCGGGACGACGCCGATGGCGCGCATCGGCTTGATGAGCGAAGACCGCAGCGCGCACCGCTTCGCGCAGTTCAGTCAGAAGCTCTGGCGGCGCGCCGGGCTCGATCCAGCGCTGTCGCCGCGGCCGCGTTTGAAGATGCTCCCGCTCGGCCCGGTCCGCCGCTCCTACGCCGATCGCGTCGTCGCCGTCGGCGACGCGGCAGGTCTGGTGAAGCCGACGACGGGCGGCGGGATCTACTACGGGCTGTTGAGCGGATCGATGGCCGCCGACGTCGTCGACGAAGCCCTGCGGCGCGATCGTCTCGACGCGCGCGCGCTGCGGGCCTACGAGGTCGACTGGCGCCGGCGCCTCGGGCAGGAGATCCGCGTCGGCCTCGCGTTCCGGCGCATCGCGGCGCGGCTGAGCGATCAATCGATCGACGAGCTCATCGAGCTCGCGCGCGTCGACGGCGTCGTGCCGCTGCTCGAGCGGACCGCGTCGTTCAATTGGCATCGCAAGGCCGCGATCGCGTTGCTCGGACATCCCGCCGTGCGGCGCATTGTCTTCCGTGATTGGGCGCGGAGTGCCACATCGATCTGACGCGCACGGCTCGACGATGACCGTCGAGACGCTGGGACGTCTGGTGCGCGGCGAGGCGTCTGCCTGGGCGGACGTCGCAGCGCTCGATGCCGATGCCGTCTGCCGTGTGGCCGACGAGCACGGCGTCGTGCCGTTGCTGGCCGAACGTGCCGGCGACGCGCCACCGGCGATTCGCGATGCGTTGCGATCGTGGACGCGAGCGGCCGCCGCGCGCGACGCGATCGTCGAAGCCTCATTGCGGGAGACGATCGCGGCGCTTCATGGCGCTGGCGTCGACGCGCTGCTCATCAAAGGCGTGGATCTCGCCTACAGCGTCTACGCGCGGCCGCATCTGCGACCGCGCATCGACACGGACATCCTGATTGCGCAGACGGCGCGTCAGCGCGCGGACGACGCCCTCCGTCGCATCGGCTTCGAGGCAATCGAGCAATCGGGCGGCGACCTGCTGATGTATCAACAAGCCTTTGCGCGAGACGCCGGTCCGGCCGTCTCACACGTGATCGACGTGCACTGGCGAGTCGCGAATCCGCAGCGCTTCGGATCGGCGTTCGACTTCGACGATCTCCTGACCGCGTCCGTCGCCCGTCCGGCATTGGGATCGGCGGCGCGCGGGCTGTCGACGATGCACGCGCTCGTGCTGGCGTGCGTGCATCGGATCGCGCACCACTACGACGAGGAACGTCTGATCTGGACGTATGACATCCACCTGCTCGCTGGGCAGATGACGTCGATCGAGTGGGACGCGCTGGCGACGTACGCGCAGGAGCGGGGCGTCGCCGCGGCGTGCGCGCGCGGCCTCGCCCTCGCGCGCGAGACGTTTGGCTCCGGCGTGCCGGATGCGACGCGGCAGCGTCTCGCCGCCGCGGCCGGACGCGAGCCGGTCAGCGCGCGCTATCGTCGTGCGGGGCAGCGACACATCCAGCGCATCTGGTCCGATTTCGCGCTGCTGCCGTCGTGGACCGATCGCGCGCGTCTCGCGCGCCAGCATCTCTTTCCGTCGTCGCGGTACATGCACGACGTGTACGCGCCGGGCAGCCGTGCGCCGCTGGCCGTGCTGTACGCGCGCCGGGCGTGGGTGGGCGCGCGCCGCTGGATGGCGCGATCGTGAGCCTCGCCCGTGGATTCGGGCCGTGCCTGATGGCGCTGCTGGCGTGGGGCGTCCTGAGCTTCGGCGCCGTCTACGCATGGGCCTATTGGCCGCTCTTCATCGGCGCGGCAACGCTCGGCATCTGGGGCATCGTCGCGACGCGCGGCTGGCGCGATCCGCGCGTGCGGTCGTTCACGTACGCGCTCGGTGTCCTGGCGAGCGCGATCGCCGCACAGATCATCGCGTTGCCGGCGTGGCTCGTCGCGCGGCTCTCGCCCGGCGTCGATCGATTCTTCCGGCAGTTCGAGGTGGGGTATCATCCCGCCGCCTTGCACGCGTTGTCGCTCGATGCGACCGCCACGTCCGTCAATCTCGTCGAGGTCGTTGCGCTCGGCGTGCTGCTCCTTGGCGCGGCGCGCGCGATGCGCATCGTCAGGATCGAGTGGCTGACCAGTCAGATCATGGGCCTGGCCATTGGCGTGGCGACGATCGGCATCGTGCAGCGCGCGCTCGGCAAGCCGAATCAGACGCTCGTGTACGGCTTCTGGCATTCCATCGAGCCCGGAAGTCCGTTCGGACCGTTCATCAATCGCAATCATTTCGCCGGATGGATGGCGATGGTGCTGCCGCTGGTCGTGGCGTACGCGTGGGCGTTGCTGCGGCAGTCGGAGCGGCCGGCGCAGAGCGGGCCGCTCGGCTGGGTGCGCTGGGCGGGCAGCGTCGACGGCAATCGCACCGCGCTCGTGGCCTCGGCCGCGCTCATCATGGGCGTCGCCGTCGTGCTGACGCAGTCCCGCTCCGGCATGGCGGCCGTTGCGGTCGCACTGCTCGCGGTCGCCTGGTTCATTGGACGGCGATCGGATGGACGATGGCGGCTCGCGGCGATCGTGTACATCGTGGTCGTGCTGTTCGGTGCCGTGACGTGGGCCGGTGCCGATCTCGTGGCGGCGCGGTTTCAACGCGCGCCGGCGGAGATCGGCGGACGGCTCGAGGCGTGGCAGGATACCGTCCGTATCGCGCACGACTTTCGCGTGTTCGGCGTCGGCATCGGCGGCTACGCCCGCGCGATGCTCGTCTATCAGAGCGGCAGCCGCGAGCGCATGTTTGCCGAGGCGCACAATGACTATCTGCAGCTGCTCGCCGAAGGCGGCGCGCTCGTGTGCGTGCCGGCGCTCGGCGTCCTCGCGGTCTTCGTCGCAGGCGTGCGCCGCCGGTTGATCGCGAACGACGATGACGAGATGACGTTCTGGCTGCGGCGCGGCGCGGTGGCGGGACTGCTGGCTGCCGCCGTGCAGTCGTGCGTCGAGTTCAGCCTCCAGATGCCGGGAAATGCCGTGCTGTTCGTCGTGCTTGGGGCGATGGCCTTCCATCGCCCTCGATCGGGTACTCATGCGTATCGCGTTTGATCTCGACGGCGTCCTCGCCGATCTCCACGCGCCGTTCGTGCGAGCGGCGACGCGGCTGTTTCCGGAGCTCGATCCCGCGGTCATCGGATCGGCCGACGTCGGCGCGTCGCCACCGCCGGACAGCGAGCCAGCGTCGGACGAGCCGGCCGAGGCGCTCACGCCGCCCGTCCAGCGCGTCGCGCTGAGCCGGCGGCAGTCGGAGGCTGTCTGGCGTCAGATCGTGGCGACGGAGAATTTCTGGGAGACGCTGGACGAGATCGAGCCCGGCGCCATCGCGTCCCTCGCGCGTGTCGCGGACGAGCGCGGGTGGGAAGTGCTGTTCATCACGAGCCGGCCGTCGACGGCCGGCCGCACCGTGCAGCGGCAGAGCCAGCAGTGGCTCGTCGCGCGCGGATTTCCGCTTCCGAGCCTCTACGTCGTGCACGGGTCGCGCGGGCGCATCGCCGACGCGCTCGCCATCGACGTCGTCGTCGACGATCGTCCGGACAATTGCCTCGACATCGTGCTCGAGTCCAAGGCTGGCGCGCTGCTCGTGTGGCGAGGGCCGCAGGAGAAGGTGCCGATTTCCGCGAAACGGCTGGGCATCGCGGTCGTGCCCACGGTCGCGGCCGTCATCGACGCCCTCGTCGAAGCGGAGCGGGCGAGTGACGACACGGGCATGCTCGATCGCCTGCGCCGATTGTTCGGTCTGAAGACGAAATCCGCCTCGCCGCTGGTGCGCCGGTGAGCGCGATGTCCGAAGGCATTCTCGTGCACATCTCCGGGAGCCGGGCGGACGAAATCGTGAGCAGCCTCCGAAGATCGTGGCCGCGCAACGAAGGTTGTGATCGGCGCGCGATGACAGTCTCGAATTTCGGCCGTTTTCCGCGGAAACATGCGACAAACGGCTCTGGTACACCGCTTGCCCAAAGGGAAGCGGGCGGTCACGACACCCACGCATTTCGCGTGGCGCTGACAGAAGCGACAGCCCACAGGTCCACTGCGACCGAAAGGGCCGCTCATGTCACGCCGCCTCGTCTCCGTGTTCGTCCTCTCGCTGATGGCCGTCGTGCCGGGCCTGGTCGCATCCGCACATGCGCAGGATCGGCCGTCATTGGACATCGCCGCAGCCGTGTCGACGTCGCTGACGTCTCCCGTCCGCGCGGCCGAGCAGCTGCCGTCGACGTTCTTGCGGCCGCAGCCCGCCTCACATCCGTCCGCGCTGATGACGAGCCTTTATGCATCGACGTTCGCCATGCAGGCGCTCGACGTGCATTCGACGCTGACCGCGTTCGATGCAGGCGCCGTCGAAGCCAACCCGCTCATGACCGGGGTCACGAAAAATCGGTTGGCGTTCGTGGCGTTGAAGGCCGGCATCGCGACGAGCACCGTGCTCGCCGCGCACAACATGGCGAAGCGGAACAAGGTCGCCGCGATCGCGACACTGGTGGCGATGAACTCCGCCTATGCGATGATCGTGCAACACAACTATCGCGTGGCGCAGCGCTTGCGGTGACGACAGCCCTCGTCTCGCACGCGGCGGCAACGGGCCCGGCGAGGCATTTCCCATGACGTTCGATCGACGTCGTTCTCCGCGCATCGAGCTGCTCGGCCGGCTCCACGGGCACAGCGTGTCGCTCGACCTGCCAGTGTCCGTCCTGGAGATCAGCCTGGGCGGCATGGCGATTCAGACGGCGCTGCCGTTTCCCGTCGGCGCCGTGCACGCCTTCCGGTTGACGTTGGGCGACGACTCGACCGTCGAGCTCAACGGCCGCGTCATGCACTGCCGCAACGTGGCGCCCGCGGACGCGACGCCGGTGTACGTGACGGGGTTGCAGTTCGTCGAGGACGAGCCCGCCGAGGCCAGCCCGACGATTGGCGATTTGATCGATCGCGTGAGCGACTAGCGCGCCGCGCGATCGCGCCGCACGCCTTCATCTCCGAACTCGAACGCCGCGACGAATCCCGTCGTCTCCGGCGGAACTTCGAGCTGCGCCACGCCGTCGACTTCGACCCACGCGTGGCCGGCGATCGCCGGCGCATCCTTCCGGAATCCTGCCACCAGCCTCGGCGAGCTGCCCGTCGCCGACAACGCGCGATACAGCGTGAGGCTGCCGTGCAGGCAATCGCCGCGATCGGCCGGCAGCCATCGACGCAGCCGCACCATGCACCGCAAGACTCTGTCTTCTGCGGTCCTGTCCCTGGGACCGGCGGGGCGGAGCCACGCCCACCGAGCGAGCGCCGGCAGCGGCACGACGTGCTTCAGCACACCGAACGTCGCATAGAGCATCGCCAGGCGCGCGATCACGCGCGCGTGCTGCCATCGGCGCGGCCACGTCGCGGCGATCGCGTGCTCGCTCGGGCTAGCGGCGGACATCGGCGGGCGCAGCCACCGCGGTGCGTTCGACCGTCTCGCAGACGACGTCGGCGAGCTCATCGAGACGGGTGAAGTCCGGGATATAGGCGAGCTGGAAGATCGGCACGCGCGCGACGACGTCGAGATAGTGCGGAATCATGCGCGCGGTCGTCGAAGGATCGTGCTCGTCGAAGCAGTGCGCGTGCGTCAGCACGGCGGCGAAGGCGGACCGTGGCGCGATCCGCGTGATCTCGATCGCGGACGCCTGCGTGTCAGGTTGCGAGAGGATGAACACCGCGACGAGAGGGACGGGCGTCGCGGACGCAGGATCGACAGCGTGCGCCTCAGCGCGATCGAAGAACGTCTGTGCGGAAGGTCTGAGTCTCGATCGGAAAGGAAGCGCCGCGGCGGAGATGCCTGCGTCGCCAAACGTCAGGACGACCGCATCGTCGGCGAACTGCTCGATGCCGGCTCGGCGTCCGAGCGCGTAGGCCAGCGTCGACTTGCCCGTGCCGCTGGGACCGCAGAATGCCGCGGTGCCCGCCGGCAGCCGCACCGCGCTCGCATGCAACGTCTCGTAGCCAAGCGCTTGCAGAACGACGGGCTGTGCGATGCGCAGGAAGCGGTCGATGGCCTCGGCTGCGGCGACGCCGGCAGCCGGCCAGAAGTCCACGCGAGGCCCGGTGTCGAAGGCGAGAGTGCCGATGCCGCGCCAGTCGAGTCGATACCTGCCCGCGTCGCGGAACGCTTCAGCGAACACGGCGCCACGATCGTCGCGCCAGACGTTGATGGCGTCAGCATCGCCCGGCCGCGGACCGGGCCGCTCGTCGTGGACGACGAGATCGAGCACTGCGGAATCTAGCTTTCCCCGCCTGCCGCGTTCTTGCGGCCGTCGCCCGGGTCACCCTGCGTCGCCGACACCTTGCCCGACTGCTGGCGCAGGATCGACGACACCGTGCCGGCGCGGACGACCGACGGCGGCTGCCATGCCCGGCGTGCCTGCCTCTGCGTATCTCCCTGTCCGTCGCGTGGTGTGTTCATGGTTACGCGTGTCCTTCCTGAATCGGTGCCCATGGCGTCATCCGAGCTGCGCTCGAACCCAATACTCCGCCTCGATCAGCTTCCACGCCATCGAGCGAGGGCGTATGGACTGCCCGAACGCGCGGCGCATGAACGCCGCGGCGCCGTGCGGGTCCACCACGCCAAGGGACGCCAGCCCTTGAAAGTCTGCCACGGATTCTCCCAGAACTGGGGCCTCGGCCGCTACGACGGACGAAAAAACGTTGGCCGCCATGACCTTCCGCTGGCGCTCGAACCCGAGCGCGGGAAAGCGCCGGTGCACGGTCTGGCGCACGAGGGCTTTGGATCGGTTCGCCGCGTTGAGGCGGTCCGGCCGGACGCGATACACGTGCGCGACGAGATCGGGATCCCAGTAGGGGTGCTCCTGGCGCATCCCCAGCCGCTGCGCAATTTCGTGCTGCTCTTCGAAGAACCAGGAAAGCAGCGGCATGTCGAGCAGCGTGTGCGCGTCGCGCTGATAGAACCCGAGCGCCGGCCGGGCCGCGACGAGCGCCTGGCGCGCGCGGGCGAGCTGCGCCTCGCGCAGCGCCGGATCGGAGGCGATCCAGTCCGGATTCGCTGCGACGCGCCGGCGTGCGCGGTCGTCGTCCCACCAGGCCGGCGCCACGCGGGCGATCGCCGCGCCCGCCAGCGGCCGCAGGCCGAACGTCCAGATCATGTTGGACCAGCTGCGGAGCCAGGTCAGACGATGAGAGCGTCGCCAGGTGCGCCCAAGGCGGATGAAGCCCGCGATGTCGCCGGCGGCGATCAGATCCGCCGCGAGGAAGGGCGACGTGCCCAGCCATTCGTCGCCGCCTTCACCCGTGAAGATGACGGTGATGCCGTCGCGCAGCGCGCGGCGCATCAGATGGACATAGGCCGGCATCCAGTGGTTGAACAGCGGCGCGCTGAGCGTGTTGCTGAGCGCGAGGCCCTCGGCGAGCAGACCGTCCGGGCCGGCCGCGTCGAACAGGCCTTCGATGTGAAAGGGCAGCCCCAGGGCCTGCGCGACGGCCGTCTGAATCGGACGCTCGTCCGAGGACGGATCCGGAAAGGAGAGCGACAGCGCGAGCGGCGGCGCCTCGCCGCGCGTGCGGGTGAGATCGGCGGCGACGGCCGCGACGCTGACGGAGTCGAAGCCGCCGCTCAGGAAAATGCTCGAGCGGCCGCCGGCCAGGCCGCGCGCGACGGCCTGATCGAGCAACGCGTCGAACCGGTCCACTTCGTCGTCCGGCAGCCAGTCGACGCGATCGCCGATGGGATTCCAATAGCGCGCGATCGTCAGGCCGGACGCGGAAAGGATCGCCTGCGAGCCTGGCGGGACGCGCCGGATGTGTTGGAAGAACGTTTCATGCGGGTCCGGCCAGAGGTGGCAGAGATGATCGGCAATCGCGATGCGGTGCAGATCGCGCGGCACGCCGGGCTCGCGCAGCAGCCTCGCGAGACTGGAGGAGACGATCACCTCGCGCGGAGTCTCGGCGTAGAACAGCGGATGAATGCCGAGATGATCGCGGACGGCGCGAATCGTCCGCGTGCGGCGATCGACGACGATGAGCGCGAACCGTCCGCGCAGGTCCGGCAGCAGCGCCGCATCGCGTTGACGAAACGCACGCGCGATCGCATCAGCCGGCGCGGACACGAGCGCGATGCCCGTTCCGGCGCCGACGTCCGGTGTGTCGTAGAGCTGGCCCGCGAAGAGCACCTGCAGCTCGGCGTCGCCGGCGGCGTGTCCCATCGTCACGCGCACGTCGAGCGCGTCGCGCGAGACGTGTACGACCCAGTCGTCGGTGACGATGTCTGGCGACGGCGTCGTCCGCCGATCGTCGGGTACGATCGGCATCACCGATCGATCAATCCCGCCGCGGACAGGTCGGTCAGGAGCGCGTCCAGTTGCTGCGCCGCCGTCGCTGCGTCGATGTCGAACGTCTCGACGAGCGACGAGACGATCGCCGCTTCCGACGCGCCGTCCGCGACGAGCGGCCAGATGTGCGCCGCCGTCGCGTTCAGCTCGAAGATTTGATTGCCGTTCAAGTGGACGAGCACGCCGCCGTCATCGAGGGCGCGGAAGATGACGTCTGGACTCGCGCGCATCAGAAGTGTAGTTGCAGGCCGATCGTCGCGCGCCAGAAGTCGAAGTTGCTCGCGATCGGCAGGATGCCGATGTCGGACTGCCGCTCCAGCCGGCGGAAGTAGCGGAGGTCGCCGCGGATGCCGACGTGATCGCTGAACAGCACGTTGGCGCCGCCGCCCAGAAACAGCGCGAAGTTGTTGTAACTGGTGTCGTTCACCAGCTCGCTGACAGCGACGCCCGTCCGCATCAGGCCCGCGCCGGTCAGGAAGTACGGCTTGAATCCGCGCCCGCGGATGTCCGCGCCGCCCACCAGCGCGGCGGTGAGGGTGGTGACGTCGGCGGACGTGGGGCTGTCGCCGAAGAACTTGCTCGTCCGGCCGAGCTCGAGCTCGAGACCGAGCGAGCGGCCGACGAAGGTCACGCTCGCCCCGAACGTCGGGCGATGTTCCTTCGCGTCGCCGCCGAACGTCGTGCCGACAAACGGCGTGATCAAGGTGTCGGCGGACGCGACACGCGGCACGGCGACGCAACTGGCGACGACGGCCGCCGCGACCATTCCAGATTTGAAACGCATGCACACTCCTTCACACGGCGACGTCCGCGCACACGTCGGATCCCCGCCAGAACACTGAAGATCGCCGGCACGACGTCGATTACCGTGCAGGCCGGACGCTCAGTATATATCGCGTATTTTCGGCTGATTCGCGGTGACGGCCGGCCGCCGATCTGAAGCGTAAGCCATCGCACAGGACCGGCATCGATGGCGCCAGGCCGCGAAGTCGTGGGCGATGGCGTCCGTATGGAAGCAGTGGCACAGCTGTTGCGTGATGGGCCCAACGTGTCAGTTCACGTCCCTCCCGATCGTGATCGCGACGATGCCGGGTTCAGCCTCATTGAGCTGATCGGCGTCATGGTGCTCATGGTGAGCGTGCTGGGCATTGGCCTCGGCGGCTTCACCATCGCGCTGAACACCGTGCGCGGCGACGCGAGCATGAACATCGTGCTCTGGCAGTTGAAGCTCGCACGCGAGATCGCCATCAACCAGCGGCGCTCCGTCGAGATCCGTTTCACACCTCCGAACTTCCTGAGCGTCGTCCGCCACGATCTGCCGACCGGCGAGACGGTCGTGTCCACCGCGGTGCTCGAGCATCAGGCCGAGTTCATGACGTTCCCAGCGATTCCCGACACGCCAGACGGCTTCGGCAAGGACGGCGCGATCTCGTTCGGCGACGCCACGGAGTACATGTTCGACGCCGAGGGCGAGCTCATCGACGAGTCCGGCAACATCATCAACGGCACGGTGTTCATCGGCAAGGCCGACACGCCGATGACTGCGCGCGCGTTGACCGTCTTCGGGCCGACCTCGACGATTCGCACGTATCGCTGGAACGGCGCGGCGTGGAGACATTGATGACACGCGCGCACCGGACATCAGACGAGACCGGGTTCACGCTGATCGAAGTCGCGGTCGGCATGGTCATCCTCATGATCGGCGTCCTCGCGCTGGCCGCCGGCGTCGTCATCGGCGCACGCCGGCTGACGGGATCGCAGGATCAGTTCATCGCCAGTCAGCGCGCGGCCGAAGCCGCCGAGTCGGTGTTCAAGGCGCGCGACAACCGGACGCTGACCTGGGCGCAGATTCGCAACGTCGTCGGCGGCAGCGGATCGGACGACGGCATCTTCCTCGACGGCGCCGAAGCGATCAAAGCCCCCGGCGACGACGGGCTCGTCAACACGGCCGACGACGGCGACCTCGAGGACACGGTGACGCCCGGGCCGGACGGCGAGCTCGGCACCGACGACGACGTCCACACGCCGCTCTACGGCATGACGCGCGAGATCGAGATTCGTGACATCAGCGCGACGCTCCGCCAGTTGCGCGTCATCGTGCGCTACCAGTCGGCGCAGGGCCAGCAGGAATTCATCCTGACCACCTATCTCTCCGCGTATGCGTAACCTGCCTCGAGATTCCGAATCGGGCTTCACGCTCGCGGAGATGCTCATCGCGATGATGCTGACGCTCATCGTGCTGTCGGCCGCGATCGAGACGTTGACGCGGACGATGTCGATGACCGGCACCGCGCGTCTGATTTCCGAGACCAACCACGGCCTGCAGGCGGGCACGAGCCTGATGGTGCGCGACATCATGCAGACGGGGCAGGGCATTCCGCTTGGCGGCATCCCGTTGCCCAGCGGCGTTGGCGCCGATCCCGTGTATCGTCCCGGTCCCGATGGCCTGACCTTCGACTCCGGAGCGGAGACCGTGCCGGCGATTTCTCCGGGCAACGAGCTGGGCCCGACGCTGCTCGGCGTGGCGACCGACGTCGTCACCGTGCTGTACGCGGACCGGACGCTGGCGCTCGACTCGAAGCCGCTCGTGACGATCGCCGCCGACGGCACGACGATGACGGTCGACAACGCGGTGCCGGTGACCGGCAGCAACGGCTTGAAGGCCGGCGATCTGATCCTGTTCACCAATCCGAACGGCAACGCGCTGCAGATGGTGACGACGACGCCGACGTCGCAGGTCGTCGAGTTCCAGGACAACGACCCGATGCGGATGAATCAGCGCTCGGCGCCGCTGGGCACGCTCCTGAACTTGAAGGATCCGGACACCGGCGCGTTTCCGCAGACGACCGCGCTGCGCGTCTTCATGATCTCCTACTTCGTCGACCTGCCGGACGGCTCCGATCTGCCGCGGCTCGTGCGCCGCGTCAACATGGGCGACAAGCTCGCGATCGCCATGGGCGTCGAGAACCTGCAGGTGACCTATGACTTCGTCGACGGCACGACGAACCCGACGAACGTGGAGGACGTGCCGTCCGGCAACAGCCCGAACCAGATCCGCAAGGTCAACCTCTTCGTCGCCGCGCGATCGCAGGACGTCGATCCGCAGACGCACGAGTACTTCCGCAACAGCATGGCCACGCAAGTCGGCTTGCGCAGTCTTTCGTTCGTCGATCGTTATCGATAGAGGGCAGTCATGAAGATGCAACGGCTTCGCCGGCCGAAGGACGATCGCGGCGCGGCGCTCTTGAGCGCGCTCCTGGTGATGTTGCTCATGGCCGGCGTGACCGCGGGGTTCACGGCGCTGGTCATCACCGACACGCGCGTGCGCGCGCTCGACAGCACGCGCACGCAGTCGTTCTACGCCGTCCACGCGGGCCTCGAAAAGCTCACGTCGGACATCGGCGATCTGTTCGCCGGCACCGTCGCGCCGACCGCCGCGCAGGTGAACGCGCTCGCGGACGCGCCGCCGAGCGACCTCGGCGTCACGTGGACGCAGCCCGACGGATCGAACGGCTATCGCATCTCGTACGACACCGACGCGAGCGGCAATCCGCAGTCGACCGTCATGAACGTCCAGCAGGGCCCGTTTCAAGGACTCGTGGGCCTGGGCACGACGTACACGATGTCGGTGACCGGCCATCTCGCCGACGGATCCGAGACGAGCCTGACGCGGCAGTTGCAGACCGTCGCGATTCCGGTGTTCCAGTTCGGCATCTTCTCCGAGAACGATCTGAGCTTTTTCGCCGGCCCGAACTTCAACTTCGGCGGACGCGTCCACAGCAACTCGAACATCTTCCTGGCTGAAGGCAATGGCGCCACGCTGACGCTCGCGGATCGCGTGACGTCGGTCGGCGAGATCATCCGGACGAATCTGTCCAACGGCTGGGACACGAACACGAACTACACCGGCACGGTGAACGTGAACAAGCTCCAGTCGGCCTCGCCCAGCTATCGGGCGCTCACGCGAAGCGAGGGCAGTCTGACGGGCACGCTCGGCAGCTCGCAGAACGAGCCGACGTGGTCGAATCTGTCCGAGGGCACGTACAACCACAACATCATGAACGGCCGCACCGGTGCACGCCGGCTCGATCTGCCGATCGCGACGTTCGGCGACGGACCGATCGATCTCATCAAGCGGCCGCTCGCGGGCGAGGACACGAGCAATCCGAATCTGCTTGCGGAACGGTTCTATTCGCTGGCGAGCCTGCGCATCCTGCTGTCGGACACGGCCGCCGACATCACCAGCCTGCCGGACATCGATTCGTCGAAGGCGCCGATCGAGCTCGGCGCGACGGTGCCCACGGGCTACACGGTCGGCGCGCCGCGCGCCATGTTTGCCCAGTCTCCCGGTACGGGCACCCAGGGCGTGAAGACGGCGGCGGGCACACCGCTGCTCGGCGGCTACATCAAGATCGAGAAACAGACGACGGCGGGCACGTGGCAGGACGTGACGCTCGACATCCTCAAGCTCGGCATCAACAGCGCCCAGCTCACCACCGCGAATACGGGTGACGCGGGATGCACCGGCAGCAGCGATGGGTATTCGGCTGACGCCGTCATTCGCCTTCAGCGCCGGTGGGACTCCAGCTCGTGCACGGCGGGATCGACGGTGTTCAACAACTCGACGACGGACGCGCAAAAACTGGTGGCGAATACGTTGTACGACCCGCGCGAAGGCCTGCAGCGCGATGTGGCGCCCACGAGCGCCGTGACCGCGATGCACATGGGCGGCATCATCTACTACGTCGAGATCGACGCGCGCAACCTGTCGAAGTGGTTCAGCGGCACGCTGCCGACGTCGCTCGCGGGCACGACGCAGGGCACCAACGCACTGCGCGACGGCGCGGCGGGCGGCTTTACCGTCTATTTCTCCGATCGCCGCGGCAACCGCAACGGCACGAACGAGACCGGCGAATACGGGTTCGAGGACATCGTGAACCCGGCGTCGTCGAGCGGGACGCCGAACAACAGTCTCGACACCGGTGAGGATTTCAACGGCAACGGCACGCTGGAGACCTACGGCAAGACGGCACGGTCGCCGTACGGCGTGTCGGCCTGGTCCGGAACCAGCAGCCCCATCGTGTCGACCACGACGCCGACGACGGAGATCACCGGCAGCAGTGACGGCGAGCGCATCGCGATCGCGCGCCGCAACCCGCCGATCTTCTTCCGCCGCGCGCTGAAGCTCACCAACGGCGCGACGAACCTGGTCTCGCCGGGGCTGACGATCGCGTCGGAGAACCCCGTCTACGTCCAGGGGAACTGGAACAGCTCGGCTGCGTCGTGCCTCGTGAACTGCTTCAACGGCACGCACGTGGCGACTGCGGTGCTGGCCGACGCGGTGACGCTGCTCTCGAACAACTGGAACGACCGTAACAGCTTTGCCAACCCGCATCGACACGACTCGAGCTCGGAGCGCAACGCCTCGACGACGTGGTATCGCATGGCGATCATCGCGGGCAAGGGGCCGTCGTTTCCGCAACCGAGCGGCACGCCACAGGACTTCGGCACCGATGGCGGCGCGCACAACTTCCTGCGCTACATCGAGGACTGGGACGGCGACACGTTGAACTACCGCGGGTCCATTGCGAGCATGTTCTTCAGCCGGCAAGCGACGGGGACCTACAAGTGCTGCACGACCGTCTACGCGCCGCCGGGACGCGGCTACAACTTCGACACGGAGTTCCTCACGCCGGCGCTGCTGCCGCCGCACACGCCGATGTTCCGTGACGTCAACATCACGGGCTTCGCGCAGATCATCAAGCCGTAGCGGGCTGCGGGCTGCGGGCTGCGGTCTGCAGGCTGCGGCGCGATAGACACGTTGGGGCGACCCTTGTGGTCGCCCGGCCCTTCACCGGGCCGCCACAAGGGCGGCCCCTACGCGATCTTCGCCGCCTGCAGACGGCAGACTGCAGCCCGCCGCCTGCGATAGCATTCGTCCGATGCCCCGCATTCTGGTCACCAACGACGACGGCTATTTCTCGCCTGGAATCGAAGCGCTCGCGGCGGCGTTGCAGCCGCTCGGCGAGGTCATCATCGTCGCGCCGCAGACGGAGGCGAGCGCGGTCGGGCATGCGCTGACGCTGCGGCGGCCGCTGCGTCTCGAGTCGATCCGCGATCGCGTCTTCGCCGTCGACGGCACGCCCACCGACTGCATCAACATCGCGATTGCCGAAGTGCTCGACGGCCCGCCCGATCTCGTCGTCTCCGGCATCAACAAGGGCTTGAACATCGGCGACGACGTGACGTACTCGGGCACGGTCGCGGGCGCGCTCGAAGCGGCGCTGCTCGGCTATCCGGCCGTGGCCGTCTCGCTCGAGTTCACGAGCGGCGTGTGGAATTTCGGTCCTGCTGCAACGGCAGCCGCCGCGTTGTCGGCCGCGCTGCTCGCGCGTCCGCTGCCCGCGCGCAGCTTTCTCAACATCAACGTGCCGCAGGGCGCGATCAAGGGCACGCGGGTGACGGTGCAGGCGAAGCGCAATCACATCACGAAGGTCGATCGCCGCGTCGATCCGCGCGGCCGGCCGTATTTCTGGATCGAAGAAGCCGAGGACGACTGGCAGCTGCACGACCAGTCGGATCATCAGGCGATCCGCGAGGGCTACATCTCGGTGTCGCCGCTGCAGCCGGATCTCACGGACCATCAGGCCTTGCGCCAGGTCGACGCGCTAACGCAGATCGGCGCCGCTGGGGTAAGATAGGCCGGTTGTCGGGGCGTGGCTCAGCCTGGTAGAGCACTCGGTTCGGGACCGAGGGGTCGGAGGTTCGAATCCTCTCGCCCCGACCACTCACTCACTTCGTTCGTTCGCGGCCGGGACGAGGCCTTCAGGCTTCGGCCGCCTCGCGCCTGACGGCGCTCAGCGGCCTCGGCGCGAATCCAAGTCGCCAGAGCTTACTCACTACGTTTTCCAAGAGTCTCCAGCAACGAGAGGATGTCTGCTGCCGCTCGATCGTCGAGATAGCGTTCGTGCTGGAGTGTCGCGATCGCCCGCCGGACGTCCGCAGGCTGCAGGAAAGCCTGCTGCGCTGCGGCGACCAGGAGTGCGCCGGTTCGCAGCGTGCGAAGGCCGCGCGCTTCAGCGATGCGGCGAGCACGACGATCATCGACGAGGAGCACGGTCGACTCAGAGGCCTCGGCAGCAAGCAGAATGGCTTCCGCTTCGCCCGCCGCGATGTCGGAGACGCGCTGGAGTTCGATGCGCTCTGATGTGGATGCGCTGCGTGTGACGGCCCAGGCGCGGTTCCGAATCTCGCATCCAGGCCGCGCATCGCCGGGTGCTGCGACTTCATCGAGGACGGCACGCGGGACGACGATATCGTCAAAGAGAGCGGGGAGGAGATCGAGGTGGCCGGTCTTGGACAGCGCGATGACGGGACCGGCATCAACGACCAGTCTCATGCGGGCTCGCGTTTGTTCGTTGCCAGCGTGCGCAGCCATCGAAGCGTCGCCTCGTCCGCTGCCTTATCGTCGGCGTCTCCGGCTGAGTAGTCGACGCCACGCTCTTTGAGAAAGTCGAGAAAGTCGTTGTAGGTCCGATCCAGAAGCTGCGCTGCCAGACCCGCCGAACAGACGCCCCGGCGAAAGAGGGCCAGAACGGTCTGTTCCCGTGCTTCCTGCTGAAGGGCCTCTCGCAGCCCGTCACTGACCGTATCCGGGATCGTGAGATCTACATGCAGATGAGCCATTGGCCCAGCGCTCCTTGGTAGCCGAGGATCGCTGCCAGTGTACCACCGCGGCACTGAGGCCCAGAAAAGCACGTCTGACTTCGCGAAGAACGTTCCCAAAGAACGTTTGGAGCACCCGTGGGGGAGGGTCCCTGTCTGCTGAAGGATGAGGGCGAAATCCTGGGCCGCCGACGCCTGCATACGAAGCAACTATCTCCGCGACTCGCCGAGCGGCGGTATTAGAAATGCCGAGCGATTCGCGCCGAATCTACAACATGAAGCGCCGATGTGGTGGCAGAGCACGCCACTCCGCGAGATTCTTGATGGCGCGTCTGGCACCGTTGCGGTCACGAGTCTCCGCCGGCGGTTTGCCGATGCCGACGTAGATGAACTCAAGGACCGCAGCGAGCGTCGAGTTACCCTGCTTGAGCTTGATGCCGATGCGGTCGAGAACGTCCGCAACGGCCGCTTCCAGGTGCGTCAGGGCCGGATCGCCCGCTTCGCCTCGTGGCAATTTCCATTGCTGAAGTACGTCGTCGACGAGGCGCAGCAATTTCTGAATTTCAACCTGCGTACGAGCCGCGTGGAACATCGCAGGATTCGTGCTGGTCACTACGATGCGGTTGTGGCCCGCCGCGTCGAAGGTCCGCTGGGTAATCAGCTGGTCGAGTCGCCGCGCTGCTTTCTGGATCGACTTCGTCCAGTTTCGATTTTCGTGAAGCTGCGTGCGCTGAAGGCGAGCGCCACGGGCAAGCGCGTGATACTGCCGGACGTACTGGACGAGTTCCTCAACCGCAGTCGCTGCATCGGCCCGTGAGACGAATTGCTCCAACAGCACGCGCAGGTCGGCCTACACAGCATCAGTCAGATCACGCGTGGCGGCAGTCGTCACGCGGTCAGTCTCGAGAGTTCGTCGAGACCGCGAACTACGCCGACGCTCGTGCCCGCGCGTGCTGCGCATGCCACAGATCCCAATCGGTCTGGAGCCCCATCCAGAACTCCGGCGACATCTTGAACAAGGCCGCCAGACGGATCGCGGTGTCGGCGGTGATCGCCCGGCGGCCGCGAATGATCTCGTTGAGCCGGTTCAAGGGCATGCGCATCCGCGCGGCCGCCGCGGTCTGCGTGAGCCCAGCGGGCTTGAGGAACTCCTCGAGCAGCATCGCGCCAGGCGCTGTCGGCGGACGCTTCAGGTCGAGCACCGAGCGCGGACCGCTAGTCGTAGTCCTCGCACACAACGTCGTGGACATGGCCGTCCTTCTCGAAACGTGAAGTGCCCTGGCGCTTTGCAACTTTTTGCAAGTTGGACACGGACACCCGGCCTCGAGCGGCCTCAGTCTGCCATATCGTGGGACACCGGATCGTCAAGATTCTCAGGAAGTCACGAGCGACCACCGCGCTTGTCTGTTCCGGGTCCGGGGGAGCGGAGGTGTGAGTCCTCTCTCGTGCCTGCCCGAAGTCACTCCTTTGTCACAGATCCGCCGGTAACACTCGGCGCTCTCCGGCGTCCTTGTTAAACGAGGGGCACTCTCTGGATCGTCCGGCCCCTCGATGGCCTCACGACACGCCGCAGCCAGAAGCGGTGCGGCTCGATCTCAACAACAAGGAGCACGCCACGTGCGAAAGACTTTGGCATTCGCAATCGTCCTCGTCAGCCTGATGCCCGTCATGAGCCAGGCTGAGCAGCAAGGTCCACCGCCGGCAGGCGGGCGCGGCCCGATGCCCCAGATGGGGCCGGCGCCCGATCCGACCAAACCTGCGAAACTCGACATCGGCGCGGGCACGGTTGCGCGCTACAAGGTCCGCGAACAGTTGGCCGGCATCAGCTTTCCGAGTGATGCCGTGGGAACGACGCAAGCTGTCACGGGCACCATTGTCGTCAATCCGGACGGCACGATCGACGCGGCCAAGTCGAAGATCACGGTCGATTTGACGACGATCCAGAGCGATCAACAGATGCGCGACGGGTACGTCCGGAACAACACGTTGGAGACGCAGAAGTACCCGTCGCTCGAGTTCGTGCCGAAACGCGCCGTGGGATTGCCGTCGCCGTTGCCGAGCGGCATGGGCGCGCAGGCCGGCTTTCAACTGATCGGCGACATGACGGTCCACGGCGTGACGAGCGAAGTCACGTGGACGGTGGTGGCGACGTTCACCAACGATGCGGTCGCGGGACGGGCGACGTCGACGTTCCCGTTTGCGACGTTCAAGATGACGAAGCCGTCGCTCGCGCGGCTGCTCAGCGTCGACGATAAGATCGAGCTCGAGATCGAGTTCAAGTGCAAACGCACGACGGCGTAACGCCCAGCTGACATGGCATTCACGGCCGCGCCGGTGGCGGCGCGGCAACAACCTGACGATGGGCGGACGGACGTCGCCCGCCTGGTCGTCGCCGCGCGAGCCGGGGATCGTGCGGCGTTCGGGGAGTTGTACGTGCGCTTTGGGCGCATGGTGCAGGGCATCGTGCTCTCGCGCGTGGCGTCCGCCGACGCCGACGACATCGTGCACGACGTCTTCCTGACGGCCATGCAGCGCCTCGACGCGCTCGAAGAGCCGTTGGCGTTCGGCTCCTGGGTGGCCACGATCGCGCGCAATCGCGCGCTGGATTTCCTGCGCCGCACACCGCGCGCGGAAGCGCTGCCGCCGCGTCTCTTTGCTCCGGGCGATGCGAGCCGGCAGTCCGAGGTGATCGCCGTCTACGCGGCGTTGCGCACGCTGCCCGAGCAGTACCGCGAGACGCTGACCATGCGTCTGATCATGGGAATGACTGGCCCCGAGATCGCGGAGACCACCGCCATGACGCCAGGGGCCGTGCGCGTGAACTTGCACCGCGGCATGCGGCTGCTTCGCGAACGTCTCGACGGGAGGGCCGTATGAGCGACGACTATCTCTGGTCCGGCGACGGTCCTCGAGATCCCGA
>DASZVJ010000147.1:0-18280 GCA_035547155.1 Vicinamibacterales bacterium | reverse complement strand
AGCCCTGGCGCTCCAGGTGTATCGCGGTGCGAGGCGGCGCGCGGCCGAGCCGAGCGCCGATGCACGCGCCGGATCGGCCGCCAACGTGCGAAGCGCCGCCGCGAGCGCCGCAGGATCGCCCGGACGGACGAGCGACGCGGTGACCCCGTCTGTCAGCACTTCGCGAATCGACGGCAGATCGGAGGCGACGATCGCACGTCCCATCGCCAGATATTCGAACAGCTTCAGTGGCGACGTGTAGCGATCGGAGATCGCGGAGGCGGTGTTCGGCAGCACGAGCATCGACGCGTCAGCCAATCGCGCCGGCACATCCGACGGCGGAATGAGACCCGTGAACGTCACGCGATCGCGGAGGCCGAGCTGCGTGGCGAGCGCTTCGACGCGCGCGAGGTCGGCTTCCTGCGGATGACCGCCGATGATCAGGCCGTCGATCTCCGGCGCCAGCGCCAACGCGCGGACGAGCACGTCGACGCCCTTCCACGGATAGAGATGGCCGGCGTAACCCGCGATCGGACGCGCGCCGGCCGGTGGCGCCGGCCACGTGCGATCGATCAGCGCGTCGGCGACGCCATCGGGCGCGACGACGACGCGCTCGCGCGGCCCGAAGCGCGACGTCAGCTCATCGGCGAGCGCACGCGTGATCGTCACGTAGCCGCAGGCGTGTGTCCAGACGCGGCGCTCGCGCCGCGCCAGGCGGTGCCGCTTCGCGGCCGACGGCGCCAGATCCGGCCGGCCGAGCAGCGCTGGCATCTCGGCGCTGACGACATCTGCGACGCCGTGCGATTCGTAAACGAGACGCGGCCGTCTGAACGCCGGGATCTGCAGCAGAAACGACGCGAGGCCGAGGTCGCGCGTGTAGACGACGGCATCGGTGCGCGCGGCGAGCGCGGCGGCGGAAAGCAGAAAGGCCGCACGCCGCGTCGCGGCGGTGCCGGCGACGGCGAGCGGCTTCACGGTGAGCCGAGGCGCGGGAGTCAGGCCATAGAACGCGAACGGATCGCGCGCCGGCGACGTCGTGTCCGGCCGCACGACGAGCGTCACGTCGTGCCCGCGCTGCGCCAGCGCATGACAGGTGGCCATCGTCTGTGCGCCGTTCGCGCGCTCGATGGGAAAGCGCGTATCTGCCACGTAGAGCACCGTCGCCATGGCTATTGCGGCGGCAGTCCGTAGAAGGACTCGCGATCAGTCAGGTAACGCCACGCAATGGCTGGCGCCATGCCCGGCAACTCGATGAACGTGATGCGCGCATTGCTGGCGGGTGTGAGACGCTGGCGATCCATCAGGTGGAGGCCGAACTGCGCCATCAGTCCGAGATTCCACCAGATGCCGAGCACGAGGACCGCGCCGGCGAGCCATCGCCGCGGGCGCGACGCCGAGATCGACGGCGTGATTGCCGCGAGACCGAGTGCGATGAGCGGCGTGACCGCGACAAACCGTCGCTGGCCAAATGAGCCCGCCACCGTCCAGGACTCGACGCAGCCGGAGACGTACGCCTGCAGCGCGATCATCACCACCGCCAACAGGGCGATCCAGCGCGCGTCGCGATGGACGGCCTCGACGCGGCCGGCCGCCAGCAGGACGAGGCCGGCGCACGCCACCGCCGCGAGCGGCGTCCAGATGAAAAAGCCGTGCTGCGGCGAGATCAGCACACCGAGCAGGTGCGGTGACGTCCACGTCATTTTGCGCATCACGAGTCGCGTCGGCGTCGGATGGCCGTTGAGCGCTTGATACGCGAGGAGTTGCGGCAGATAGGCGAGCGCGAACGCCAGCACGCCGGCAGCCGCGGCGCGAAGCCGATCGGCCAGTCGCCCGCTATCCTTCGCACGTGCGTCGTCCGCCCGATGCGCGAAGGCCATCGATCGCACGAAGTCGATCGCGGGGCCTGCCAGAAAGAACACGTCCTGCTCGCGCACCATTGGCAGCAGCGCGCCGGTCAGGCCGAGCGCGATCAGGCCGCGCACGGACCACGACGTCCGCACCCGCAGCCACGTCCAGAGAAATAGCGAGACGGCGAACGCCGAGCATGCGTGCGAGAAGCCGGGCGCGACATACATGTAGAAGATCAGCGGCGTGCCGACGGCGACGGTCATCGTCGCGACAGCGCCGCGTCCGACGATCTGCCGGACGACCGACCACGTCAGCAGCAGCGCGGCGAAGCCATAGATCGCCGAGGCCCACGTCACCGCGACGATGTACGGATGGCTGTAGCCGTCGCGCGGCTCGCCGGTAAGTACAGCGGCGAGATGACCCACCGCGTAGAACGGTGCCCACAAGATCGCCGTGCCAACCGGGGCGAAATTCGGCACGTGTCCGGCTTCATTGGTGAGATCGAGGAAGGTCAGCTTGAAACCGGCGAGCCGATCCGGCGCCGCATCGTAGAAGGTCTGGTATTCGTTGCGGAAGTCGACGTCGCGATCGAAGGCTGCCGATCGCAGCCACGCGTAAAACTCGATCTCGTCAGAGGCCGCGAGGCGCGTCGTCACAGCCGTGAGCGACAACGCGGCGACGAGTGCGAGGATCCAGGCAGACACGCGAGATCGCGGCATGGCCTCAGGCGCCGAGCGACTTGGCGAGCACACCCTGCAGGACCTGGACGGCGTTGAACGCGCCGTGATTGACCATCGGCAGGATCGCCGATCGGCGCTGGATGTACAGGAGGCCCCAGACGAACCCGAGCAGGCCGATCGCGACCGCGACGTCCGCGCCTTGTTCGAGGTGCAGCGCGCCGAACGTGAGACTGAAGAGCACGAGGCCGACGCGTGCGCCGCCGAGCCGCTGCCCGAACCGGTGCAGGATGAAGGCGCGCTGCAGCTCCTCGCGGACGCCGCCGGCGAGTACGACCACGACGACGAACATCGCGGCTTCCCGCGGCGATTGGAGATAGGCCTCGAACGGGTTCGTCTCGACGGTGTGCATCGACGGCGCGATCGCGCGAATGCCGAGCACGATGCCGGTCACCCCGAGGAACACGACGGGCACGAGCGCGAGACCGCGCAGAATCTCGCCGCGGATCGGCCGCGGGCCGACGAACACCTCCGACGGCCGTTCGCCGCTCATCCAGAGGAACGCGCGGATGAGCAGCGCGATCGCGGCCGTGTCGGCGAGGCTGAGGACGACGAAGAACTCGAAGGAGATGCGATCGAACGTCCGGACGTGGAGCACCGGCGCCAGCACGGCGGCGAGCACCAGCTGCGTCGGAATGCCGCAGACGATCGCGGCCTGGAGGCCCGCCATCCAGCGCGTCGGCGGATCGGGGGCGGCGTGTGCGGATGGCTGCGCGGGCAGCGGCATCACGCTGGGCGTGTCGCTCACAGTCGAAACTCTATCAGGTGAGGCGCGCCGCTCAGGGTGCCGGCAGTTGCAGGATGGCGACGGTTGGGCCGCTGCGCACCGCGTTCGGCTCGAACGTCTGGACGCGCGTGCAGCGATCGAGCAGCGCGCGCGATGCGGCGACGTCACCGGCGGAAAATGCGCCGGGCGCGCCGAGCGTGGGCGAGATCTCGGACGTGGCGACGAGATACTCGATGCCCGCGGCACGGTACTGATCGATGGTGCTCTCAGTGAGGCGCGGGACGCGACGCAGGACGAGACGCGGCGGCACCTGAATGGGCGCGCCCTCCATGGCGACAACTTGTCCTTCATGGACGTGCATCAGCAGCCACGTCGCGGTCTGATCGAGCGTCGACGGACGATCGTGCTCGCGATTCCACGTGACAACGACCCCGATCTGCGGCGCGACGAGCACGACGAGCACGATCGGCAGCGCCCAGCGCTCGAGGGACGGAAGACGGCGGCCGATGACGCGCGCCAGGCCGGTGCCGCCGATCCCGAAGCCGATCGCCAGCATCGGCGCGATCGGCAGCAGATATCGCCCGTAAATCAGCGACCCGTGATCGGCGATGTACGCGAAGTACGCGAGCGGAAAAAGCGCGAGCACGAGCGCGGCCAGACGCGGCGCCGGCGGCATGACGCGCCGGTCGGCGATGGCGAGGCCGGCGAGGATGACGCCAAGGCCGAGATAGCCCAGGCCGAGAGGCAGCACGCCAGGCCAGCTGTACCAGTTGCGGAGGTGTCCCACATAGATCGATGCGGACTCGGTCACCGGCCGCGTGAGGTTGTAGCTCTGCATCAACGCCGCGAACGCATTGAGGAAGGCCGGCAGATCGAAGAGCGAATACGGGGCGCCGGCGAGAAAGCCGCCGATCGCCGCGGCCACCGCGATCGCCGCGGCTCGTCCACGCGCCGCGCGGGGCAGCGCGAACACGGCGACGAGCGGCATCACGACGGCCAGTATGCCGTTGTACTTGACGGCGCCCGCGAGCCCGACGACGAATCCGGCGATCGCCACCGCCGTGTACGTACGGACCTCCGCCGCACGAAGCGAAAGCAGGAGCGCGGCGGCGACGAGAAAGGTCAGGGGCGTGTCCGTCAACGTGAAATGGGACTCGCGGACGTGCGGCGGCAGGATCGCCATGGCGAGCGCCGCGACGAGCGCGACGCGCGGGCCCCATCGCAGGCCGGCGCGAAAGACCATGAGGATCGTCAGCGTGCCGATGAGCGCCGTCGCGATGCGCGTGGCCGTGAGCAGGTTGCCGATCCAGACCGAATCGAGCGATCGCCATCGTCCGTCCATCGCGCCGTTCAGGAACGCGACCGACGACACCGCGGCGTGAAGGGAGAAGAACAGACCGCCGTAGTCGAAGAAGTGCGGGTTGAAGTCCCCGGATTTGACGATGCCGAGCGCGGTCTGGAGGACGACAGGCTCGTCGGCGCCCATGCGATACGGCGCGCCGGCGCCGATGCCCCAGAGACGCAGGGCGCCGCCCGCGACGAGCAGAACGAGCAAGCCGGCTTTCACTTGGCCGGAGAGCGGGTGCTGGGGCACGGTCGCGAAATTATAGGCTGGCGTGCGAAAATAGGGCGAGTGAGGGAACGCCGCGTCAATCCGGCGGCATCCCCACTATCTCGCGGTGGACGCCGCCAATCGACACCAGATGTCGTGGGATCACGCTTGACAAGCGTCAAGGCCGGGCGCATAGTCGGGCCTTCCGCTCGGAACGAGACGACGAGTCGGAAACAAGGGATTCGCACACAACCGATCGCGACGTGAACGTTGTGACGACGGCGGTGCCGTGTACGAGGGCGCGCAATCGCGTGGCCCGCGGGTGTACGGCGGCCGTCGAAGTGGTGAGACGACATCGCCCCGGCGGAGGCCAGCCATCCGCCACGCAATGGCCGTGAGGAGTGAGGAGGGTCTGATGCAGCGCGCGCAACAGGTGGAGACGTCGACGCCGGCCGTGGGCCGGACGTTCGGTCCGGGACGGTCCGTGTCCGGGCTCGAGTTCGAGCGATATTTCTCGAAGGACGGCGTCGATCCGTTCGACGAGATCGAATGGGAGCTCCGCTCGGCCGTCATCGCCAACGAGCGCGGCGAGCTCGTGTTCGAGCAGCGCGACGTCGAATTCCCCAAGTTCTGGTCGCAACAGGCCACCAACATCGTCGTCTCGAAGTACTTCCGCGGACAGATCGGCACGCCGCAGCGCGAGCGCTCCGTGCGCCAGCTCATCGGCCGCGTCGTCGACACGATCACGAATTGGGCGCGCGAGCAGGAGTACTTCGCGTCTGAGGACGATCTGCAGGCGTTCAGCGACGATCTGAAGCACCTGCTCGTCTATCAGAAGGGATCGTTCAACAGCCCCGTCTGGTTCAACTGCGGTTTCGAGAAGGCGCCGCAGTGCTCGGCGTGCTTCATCAACTCCGTGCAGGACACGATGGAGTCGATCCTGACGCTGGCGAAGACCGAGGGCATGCTGTTCAAGTTCGGATCGGGCACGGGCTCGAACCTGTCGTCGATCCGCTCGTCGCAGGAGATTCTGGCCGGCGGCGGCACGGCGTCGGGGCCGGTGTCGTTCATGAAGGGGTTCGATGCGTTCGCGGGCGTGATCAAGTCCGGCGGCAAGACGCGGCGCGCGGCGAAGATGGTCATCCTCAACGCCGAGCACCCGGACATCGTCGAGTTCATCAACTGCAAGGTCGAGGAAGAGAAGAAGGCGTGGGCGCTGATCGATGCCGGCTACGACGGATCGTTCACCGGGCCGGCCTACGCGTCGGTGTTCTTCCAGAACTCGAACAACTCGGTGCGCGTGACCGACGAGTTCATGCGCGCGGTGCTCGACGATGGCGAGTGGCAGACGCGCGCGGTGACGACTGGCGACGTGATGGGGACGTACAAGGCGCGCGATCTGATGCACCAGATCGCCGACGCCACGTGGGTGTGCGGCGATCCCGGCATGCAGTTCGACACGACGGTCAACGACTGGCACACGTGCCCGGAGACGGCGCGCATCAACGCGAGCAACCCGTGCTCGGAGTACATGTTCCTGGACGACTCGGCGTGCAATCTCGCGTCGATCAATTTGATGAAGTTCGTGCGTGAGGACGGCGAGCTCGATCCGCAGGCGTTCGCCAAGGCGTGCGAGACGTTCATCACCGCGCAGGAGATCCTCGTCGACAACGCGAGCTATCCGACGAAGGCGATCGAGCGGAACAGCCACGATTACCGGCCGCTCGGCCTCGGCTACGCGAACCTCGGCGCGCTGCTGATGTCGCGCGGGCTGCCGTACGACAGCGACGCCGGCCGCGACTACGCGGCGACGATCACGGCCGTCATGCACGGGGCCGCCTACGCGCAGTCGGCGCGGGTGGCGCGCGATCACGGCGGGCCGTTCCCCGGGTACGCCAAGAACCGCGAGCCGATGCTGCGCGTCATGCGCAAGCACCGCGCGGCGCTGCGCGACATCAGCCGTACCAATGTGCCGAAGGATCTGTTCGAGGCCGCGAAGGCGATCTGGGACGAGTGCGTCGAGCTCGGCGAGCAGCACGGCTACCGCAACGGCCAGGCGACCGTGCTCGCGCCGACCGGGACGATCGGCTTCATGATGGACTGCGACACGACGGGCGTCGAGCCCGACATCGCGCTCGTCAAGTACAAGAAGCTCGTCGGCGGCGGCATCATGAAGATCGTGAACAACACGGTCC
The DNA here is from genome assembly GCA_035547155.1 of Vicinamibacterales bacterium. Taxonomy (GTDB): domain Bacteria; phylum Acidobacteriota; class Vicinamibacteria; order Vicinamibacterales; family SCN-69-37; genus CAZNMF01. The sequence goes on along the minus strand of DASZVJ010000147.1, from coordinate 11,242 downwards.
CGATGGCGCTGTCGAAGCTCGGCTACACGGCCGCGCAGATCAAGGACATCGTCGCGCACATCGACGAGCACGAGACGATCGAGGGCGCGCCGCACCTGAAGGACAAGGACCTCGCCGTGTTCGACTGCGCGTTCAAGCCGGCGCAGGGCGTGCGCTCGATCCACTACATGGGCCACATCAAGATGATGGGCGCCGTGCAGCCGTTCATCTCGGGCGCGATCAGCAAGACGGTCAACGTGCCGAAGGCGGCGACGGTGGAGGAGATCGAGCAGGCGTACATCGACGCGTGGCGCATCGGCGCGAAGGCCGTGTCGATCTACCGTGACGGCAGCAAGCGCACGCAGCCGCTCAACACGTCGAAGGACAAGCAAGCCGCGGCCGGCTCGGCCGATGTGGCCGGACCGAGACGGCGAAGGCTGCCGGACGAGCGGGCGTCGATCACGCACAAGTTCGACATCGCCGGCCACGAGGGGTACATCACCGTCGGCCTCTACGAGGACGGCCAGCCGGGCGAGCTGTTCCTGACGATGGCGAAGGAGGGCTCGACGATCTCGGGCTTCGCCGACGCGTTCGCGCAGGCGATCAGCTACGCGCTGCAGTACGGTGTGCCGCTGCAGGATCTGGTCGACAAGTTCAGCCACGCGCGCTTCGAGCCGTCCGGCATGACGAAGAACCCGGACATCCGGTTCGCGAAGTCGATCGTCGACTACATCTTCCGCTGGCTCGCGGCGAAGTTCCTCTCGCCGGAAGCGCAGTTCCGCGCGGGCGTCAACAACCGCGAGGAAGTGACGACGACGCCGGAGCAGCTCGTGCTGGACGTGCAGAACACCGTGCCCGCCTCCGCCGCACAGAGCGCGGCTTCGACGGACAAGCCCGCAGGTCCGGCGCGATCGAAGTTCGCCGCGATCCAGAACCAGGAGGACGCGCCGCCCTGCTCGACCTGCGGCTCGATCATGGTGCGCTCGGGTGCGTGCTACAAGTGCAGCAACTGCGGCACGACGAGCGGCTGCGCGTAGGACGCGATCCAATGTAGGCCGGGTCTTCAGACCCGGCGTCACGACACACGGGCGGAGGGAGCGATCCTTCCGCCCGTTGTCGTTTCGCGGACGACTCAGCGCTCCGTGACGCGTTTGGCTTCTGCAAACTCCGGACGGCCGGGGCTGTCGGCCTTCGCGGCGATTTGCAGGAGCTGCGCGTAGTAGCGCCGCGCCATCTCCTGATCTCCGGACTCGGCCGCCGCGCGCGCCGCGCCGTGAACCGCGCGGAACCGGTTCGGTTCCTTCTTCAGCGTCGCTTCGTACTCGACGAGCGCGGTCGATGGCTGCTTCGTTTCGAGCAGCATGTCGCCGAGCAATTCCCGCGCGGGCGCCAGCGGTCCTGGGGTTACGGCGTTCTTCTCCGTGGCGTCCTCGCGCAGCGCTGTCGCGCGCATCGTCGCGAGCGCCTCGTCCGTGTGGCCCTCCGCGAGCGCGAGATACGCCTTGGCGCCATCGCGTTCGATCGCGACCTGCTCCGCCCAGTACAGATCGCCCGAGCCGGCCAGCTTCTTCTGGATGTCGTCGAGCGCGGCGCTCGCCCGTCTGGCGTCGTCGAGAGCGCCGGTGTGCGAGGCGCCCAGCGCGCGCGCGAAGTACGTCATCGCTTCGGTGTACGCGAACTGGGATGGCTGCGGCTCGAGACGAGCGGCGGCCGGCCAGTCGCGGCGCTCGAGCGCCCAGCGGGCTGGAATCGCGGCCAGCGCGAAGGCGCCGGCCGGTCCTGACGCGGCGCCCGTGATTTTCGTCGGATCGACCTGCGCGGCCAGCGCGTCGAGACGCGGCAACAGCGCGCGCACGGCGTCATCCTGGCCGGTCTGCAGATAGGCGTACACCATGTAGTCCAGCGCGTGCAGCTCTTCATTGGTCATGCTGCCCCGGCGTGCGGCGTCAGCCGACGCGATGTTGGTGTCGATCGAGTCCTGCCACGCGCCGACGCGCGTGAAGATGTGCGACGGCATGTGGAGCGCGTGGGGCGCCGACGGCGCGATCGCGGCGTAGCGCCGCGCGGCGTCGAGCGCGCGGCCGGCGAGCGCCGGTACGTCGTACGTGTGGATGAGGTAGTGCATGATGCCCGGGTGATCCGGCTCTTCGGGCAGGAGCCGCTCGAGGATCGCGCCAGCCTTCAACTGATTCGCGTACGTCTTGTCCGTCGGCGGCGCGGCGGACGTCAGCGCAAGCGCCCAGAAGATCGACGCTTCGCGATCGTCGGGGTACGCAGCGGCCACGGCGCCCATGGCGCGTTCGTACGCGGCGATGCGCGCCGGCTGCGAGACGGTTCCAGCGTCGGTGAAGAGCACGGCGACGGCGTCGATGTACCCGCGCTCGCGCGCCGTCTTCGGATTCGCAGCGCGCGCGTGCGCCACCGCGTCCAACCCCTGCTGAATCTGCGCCGGCGGTCTGGGCGTCGCCGTGGTGGGATTCGTCCAGCGGGCCATCGCGATGCCCCAGTACGCCATCGCACACGAGGGATCGGCGGCCAGGACCGACGTGAAGCCGTCGATCGCCGTGCCGAACTCGAACGAGTGCAGGAGCGCCATCGCGCGATCGAACGGCTCGCGCGCCGGCGCGGCGCATGACGTCTCGAAGTGGACGGTGCCCAGCCGCTCGCCTGCGGCGTGCTGATGGTCCTGTGCGCGCGGCAGGTCCGTCGACAGCAGGATGGCGGAACAGGTCAGGACGTACGCGGCACGACGCAGGTTCGGCATGGCGGGGGCCCTCTGGTGGCGTACGAATTGTAGGCCGGAAGGCGCCAGCGGACGCGCGTCTACTCGTTCCGCATCGCGATCGACGGCGACACGCGCGTCGCGGCCCGCGCCGCCAGCGACGCTGCGGCGAGCGCGGCGGCCACCAAGGTCATCGTCACGATCGCGAAGGTGAACGGATCGGTCGGCTCGACGCCGAAGAGCAAGGAACGCAGCGCGCGCGTGCCGGTGAACGCTGCTGCCAAGCCAATCGCGGCGCCGATGGCGACCGCGCGCACGGTGCCACTGATGACGAGGCGTACGACGTCGACGCGCGTGGCGCCGAGCGCCAGCCGCACGCCGATCTCGCGCGTGCGGTGCCGCACGACGTGCGCAACGCTGCCGTAGATGCCGATGACGCCGAGCACGATCGAGACGAGCGCCGCGAGGACGAGCAGCGTGCCGACGAACGTCTCGCGCGATCTGGCTGCGGCGACGATCGCGTCCATGTCCTGCACTCGGCCGATGTCCATATTGGGATCGACGGATTTGATCGCCGCGCGCACGGCGTCCAGCGATGCCAGCGGCGCGCCCGTGGTCCGGACGAACACGGTCATCTCTGTCGGCATGTTGCTCTGATCGACCTTCGGCTCGATGATCGGCACATAGACGATCGCTGGCGGCTCCTCGCGCAATGACGTCTCGCGCACGTCGTCGACGATGCCTGCGATCGTCATCGGGGGAACGGCATGAGCGCCGAGGGTGATCGGCTCGCCCTCCGACGTCAGTTGCCGAATCGTTCCGCCGATCGCACGCTGGCCTGGGTAGAGGCGGCGGGCCAGTGTCGCGCTGACGAGCACAGGATAGGGCTCGGAGACGGGTGCGTCGGTCGCGAACCTCTCGCCCTCGACAATCGCCGTGCCCATCGTCTGAAAGTAACCGGGCACGAAGTACTTGAAGGAGACAGGCACGCCGCTGCCGTCGAGCGGCCAGCTATTCGATGGCGGGGTCAGCGGCGCGAAGGTCGCGGCCGATGCGCGTTCGACGCCGGACAGGCCACGAATGCGCTCAACAAGGTCGTGATAGATGCGAACGTGCTGCTCGGCCTCGCGATACGGCAGGCCGATGTCCACGGTCAGCAGGTGCTCGGCGGAGAATCCGAGCCGCCGCTGCGCGAGCGCGTGATACGTCCGTACCATCAGGGCCGAACCGGTCATCAGCATGAGGGCCAGCGCGATCTGTGCGATCACGAATGGATCGCGCACACGCCGAGGCTGACCCGTGCTCGCGGCACGGCCGCCGCGTCGTAGATCGTCGGCGACGTGGCCCTGATGCCGAGCGGACAGCAGACCGTAGAACACGGCAATCAGCGCAGCGAGTGCAAACGCAAACAGAATCGGTGCCGTGTCGACGTGGATCTCGGTCCAGCGCGGCAATTCAACCGGCGTCAATGCGAGAACGGCGGAGACGAGACCGCGAGCGAGGATGATGCCGAGTGCCGCTGCGGTTGTTGTCAGCAGGATGGCTTCGACGAAGAACAGCCGCGCGATCTGCGCGCGGCTCGCGCCGAGCGCTTGCCTGACGGCGACTTCCTGCCGCCGATGCTCGGCTCGGACTACGAAGAGCGTCGCGGCGTTCGCGCAGGCGATGGCAAGCAGCAGCGTCATGGCGCCGAACAACGTCCAGAGCACGCGCGAGACGTCGCCGATCGTCGCGTCCTTGAGCGGCGTGACGATCGGCGCGAGTTGGAGCGTCGCGATCCGCGCGGCCGTTGCATCGCGATAGCGGCCTTCGACCTGCGGGAGCAGCGCGGTCAGCTCCGCGCGTGCCGATGCGTCCGTCGCCTGTCGTTGCAGACGTGCGACGGCATGCCACCTGAACGAGCGTCCGAAATCGACGGTCGCAGCCGGCCCCGGCTCCTGCAGCATCCAGATCTGCGTGTGAGCATCTGGAAACGCGAAGCCGGCAGGCATGACGCCGACGACACGGCGCGCGAGTTGACCGAGCGTGACGAGGCGTCCGACGATGGCGGGATCGCTGCCGAAGCGGCTGGCCCACAGATCGTGCGACAGCAGCACCGGAATCTGCCACCTCCCGTCCATGAATCCCGGTGCGCCGTCTTCGTCGGTGAACAGGCGTCCGACCTCCGGTGCAACATGAAGCACACGGAACAGCGTGGCGGAGGTGTACGTCACCGTCACACGCTCGCGAGACTCATCCGGCAGGCTCAATCCAAGCACGCTCGTATCGTCGTAGATGCCCAGCGCCTCGAAGGACGACGCATGATCGCGATAGTGATAGTAGAGCCCGTCCGAGAGTCCCACCTCGCCCGCGTGCAAACCTGGCGCGGCGTGCGTGATCGACACGAGGCGATCGGCGTCCTAAAACGGCAGCGGCCGCAGCACGATGGCGTAAAGCAGCGCGAACACGGATGTGACGGCGCCGATGCCGATCGCGAGCACGAGCAACACGACGGTGGAGAAGCCGGCGCTGCGCGCGAGCGCATGCACGCCGTGTCGCACGTCGCGCTGTAGATCCGTCCACCAACGGAACGAGAGCCCGTCGCGATACGCCTCCGCTGTTTGCTCGACGCCGCCGAACAGACGTCGCGCCTCGCGATGCGCGTCTTCGGCCGAGAGCCCACGACCGCGATAGTCCTCTTCCGCTTCAGCCAGATGCGCGGCGAGCTCGTCCCGCAGGTCGCGCTCCACGCGGCGTCGCCGGAACAGGCTGAACGCGCGCGCCAGCAGAATGCGGAGGCGCGCGATCACGCGTCCTCGCGAATCGCGAAGAAGCGCGCGACGATGTCGGTGGCGTGCTGCCAGGAGGCTTCTTCAGTGCGGATCTGCTTGCGGCCGGCTTTGGTGAGCGCGTACGTCTTCACGCGCCGGCCGCTGTCGGACTCCGTCCAGCTCGACGAGATCCAGCCGGCCTGCTCGAGCTTCAAGAGCGCCGGATAGAGCGTGCCCTGGTTGAGCGACAGCTGGTCGCCGCTGATCTGCTCGATGCGTCTGGCGATCCGGTAGCCGTGCAGCGGCCCGAGCGCTTCGAGCGTCTTCAAGACCATCAGGCCAAGCGTGCCGTAGAGAACGTCGCGTTTGTCGGGGGCCATGAGTGGGAAGCCTACCGATGTAGGTGTTGATTGTCAACACATTGAGCGAATGACGGGCGGCCACAGGGGGCCGCCCCTACACGGCTGCGGGCCACGGGCGACGGGCCGCCCTTGTGGCGGCCCGACCGTCGATCAGCGTCGTCGCGTTCGCTTCGGCGTGTGCTGATTCTTCTCGACGCGCAGTTTCCAGGCGACGTGCAGCGCACCCTTCAGCACGTCCTCGCTGACCGCGGCCAGCCGTACGTGCGTGGCGCCGTTCCGGCCCCAGCCGCCGGGAATGGGAAGGAAGACGTCCGGCATCTCTTCGACGAACTGCGTCTGCTGCTCGGGCGTCAGCATCAGATTGCCGTAGCCGAGCTTGACCGCGGCCAGCGTCGCGAAGATGCGGCCGCCGACGCGGAAGTCGACCGCGCCCATGTGCGAGCCTTCTTCCGCGCCATCGAAGCTGAGCGCGAGCCGCTTGAAGTCGCGCGATGTCATCAGTGATAGTTTCGCGTCATGGGCCGGCACGTTCCTCGATCGATCGCTGCCCTGTGCGTCGTCATCGCGACAGGCATCGCTGCGCCGCGAGTCGTCGTTGGCGCCCGCTCGAGTGTGGCTGCCGCGCAGCGCCAGCCCGCGAAGGAGCTCGCGGCGGGCAAGATGCTCGTCGCCGCGCGCACGATGAGCGACAGCCTGTTCGCGGACTCCGTCATTCTGCTGTTCTCGTATTCGTCTGACGGCGCCGCCGGTCTCGTCATCAACAAGCAGAGCCGCGTTCCGGTGTCGCGCGTGCTGCCCGACTTGCCGATGCCCGACGGGCCAGCGCCCATCCTGTTCCTCGGTGGTCCCGTGGCGCTGACCGACGTGCGCGCGCTGGTTCGCTCCGCGCAGGCACCGCCGGATGCGCGCCGTCTCGTGAAGGACGTCTTCCTGCTAACGACAGCCGAAGCGATCGATCGTGAGACCGAGACTGGCGCGCCGATGACGCGGATGCGGCTCTACGCCGGCTACGCGGGATGGGCGCCGGGCCAGCTCGAGCGCGAGATCCTGCGCGGCAACTGGCTCATCGTCGACGGTGACGGCGACGTGGTGTTCGACGCGAACCCGGACACGCTCTGGCGCCGCGAGATCAAGCGCGCCGACGTCGCCGCGGCTTAACGCGCGTTTCAGAACCGCCAAGTGCGCCGAAGGCGCCCGTCAATTTCGAAGTTCGAAGTTGACATGCGCTCTTAACGCGCGTCTTTCGTGCCGTGCGCGGCGAACCACGCCGCGACCTCGGCGTCGAGCGCCTTCAGATCCGGTCGCTGCTTCGCGATCGTCGTCGACTCCTGCCACTCGCGGTTCAAGTCGCCGAGATCGATCTTCGATCCGTCACGCACGAAGATTGGAATCTGGTGCGGCGCGGCCGGCACGATGACGTCCTGGCCGCCGGGATACACGCCGCCCGTCCATGCGTCGCGCCAGCGCGAGCCTGACGGCAGATATACGTGCTGCGTCCGCTGGCCTTTTTCCCACACCGGCGAGACGACGATGTCGGGACCGTAGAGATAGGTCCACCATTGCGACCAGGCTGTGGGCGCGGCGGGATCGGCGAGGAAGAGCGGACGCACGATCGGCATGCCCGTTCGTCGCGCCTCGACCGCCTGCGCGTAGGTGTAGTCCTTCAGCCGTTCGTGCAGCCGCGCGTACAGCCGCCACGTCGCGATCAGCACCTCGTCATATTGCGGATCGCGCGGCGTGTTCCAGAAGGCGACGTTGCGCGTCGGGCCGACTTCCATGATCGGCGTGAACGCGCTGAACGCGAGCCACCGGCCGCAGACTTCCTGTTCCATCAGCTGCTGGTTGTAGCCGCAGGTGTCCGAGCCCCAGTTCGGATAGCCCATCAGCGCGGACCGCTGCACGGCGATGATCGACGCGCGCAGGCCTTCCTGCGTGCCGCCGATGTCGCCGCCCCAGAAGATCCCGTACGGCGACGTGCCGGTGTACGCGGCGCGCGGCATCACATAGAAATCGTTGCCGCGATACTGCTTCGCGACGTCGTAGACGGCCTTCGTCGCCAGCGAGATGTACGCGTTGCGCATCTCGCGCACCGGCCGGCCGTCGAACATCTTGAACGGGCCGTCGTCGGGAATGTTCTCTTCGCCGCGATCGAGCTTGAAGCCGGCCACGCCCTGCTTCAGCAGCTTCGCGATGCCGTCCTGCCAGAACTTTCGCGCGGCAGGATTGGTGAGGTCCACCATCGGATAGTTGTTGCCATTGTCCGGCCGCACTTGCCCCGGATAACCGTAGTGCTTCGCGAGCGCTTCGGCCTGCATCTTTCCGTAGAAGGACGCCGTGATCCACAGCGCCGTCTTCGCGTGACGCTCGTCGAGCCAGCGCACCATGTCGTCGAAGTGCGGCAGGCGCTGCGGATCGATCTCGAAGTCGTCATAGCCCCAGGGCAGCCCGAGTCCCCACGGACGATCGATCCAGTACAGGCCGTTCGGAATGCCGAACGCGTGCATCATCAGCACGTCTTCCATCACTTCGGAGTTGAACGGTCCGGTGACGGGCGTGCCGTCGTAGTACGTCGGCCGCTGCGTGTGCTCGTCGCGCCAGCGCCACGGCGAGTACACCCACTTCGGCGGCAGGAACGGCGGGCCGGCATCGATCGCGTGTGCGCGCACGAGCTCGGCTGGCGTCGCGGCCGTGTCGATCGTCAGCGTCAGCGATGGCCCTTCGAGCGTCATCGCGACGCGCGTCGTGTCCGTCGCGGCGAAATCGAACGTGCCCGGCCACGTGCCCGCGACCGCGATCGAATAGCCGCGCGACGACAGATAGAACGGTGAGTAGATCGCCGTCGTCGGTTTGACGAGCAGGTCGACCTTCTGCCCACGCAGATTCATCGCCTGCGTGATGCCCGGCGCCCACGACGCCTGCTGCGGGCCGTCGACGACGCGCTCCATGAGGCCGGTGAAGTACTCGTCGCTCGTCGCGTCGGCGGCGAGGCCCCAGCGGATGATGCCGGTGCTGGGCTGCGCGCGAAGCGAGACACGCGCGCGATCGCCCTGGCGCGTCACGGTCAGCGTGATGACCCGGCCGTCGGCCAGCGTCGCGCGGCGCGACCAGTTGGCCGCCGCACCGATCGGCGCGGCGCTCAGCAGCGACGCTGGCAACGGCGTGCGACCTTGCGCGGTCTCGACGAACCAGCCGTCGAGCCGCAATGCGCGCGGCGCGCCAGCCGCCGCGGTCAGCTTCGGAAACGCGAGCGTCAGCGCCGGCGCGTTGGCGTCCTGTGCGAGCAGCCGATCGCTGGAGGCAGCGAGACCAAGGCCGAGCAGCAACGTGCCGGCCATCAGCAGGCGAGTCGAGGGCGATGTCATGGTTGCGGGGATTCTATAAGAACTTCGAACTTCGAACTTTGAACTTTGAACTTCGAACTGAGAACCCAGAACCGAGAACCGGAACCCCCGGAACCCGAACCCCCGAACCTCAGAACCTGGAACCCCAGAACCTGGAACCCCAGAACCCGATCTTCGATCTACGATCCCCTGGTGTCCGATCCGCTGCTCTCCCTCCTCGAGCGTTACTGGGGCTACACGGCGTTCCGGCCGATGCAGCGTGAGGCGATGGACGCGATTCTCGCCGGCCGCGACTCGCTCGTCGTCATGCCGACTGGCGGCGGCAAGTCGCTCTGCTTTCAAGTCCCGGCGCTCGCGCACGACAACGGTCTGGCCATCGTCGTGTCGCCGCTGATCGCGTTGATGAAGGATCAGGTCGACACGCTCGTCGGCAACGGCGTCGCCGCGGCGGGCTTTCACAGCGGCATGACGAGCGACGCGCGACAGGACGTGGCGTCGGGACTCGTCGCCGGACGGTATCGGCTGCTCTACGTGGCACCGGAGCGTCTCGTCGGCGAGGGCAGTCAGTCGTTTCGGTCGCTCGTCGGCCGGCAGCCTGTCCGGTTCATCGCGGTCGACGAAGCGCACTGCATCAGCCAGTGGGGCCACGATTTCCGGCCTGAGTATCGACAGCTCGCCGATCTGCGACGCGTGTGGCCCGACGTCAGCCTGCATGCGTTCACCGCGACCGCGACGGCGCGCGTGCGGCGCGACATCCTGTCGCAGCTCGACCTGCGAAACCCCGCCGAGCTCGTCGGCTCGTTCGATCGGCCGAATCTCGTCTATCGCGTGCTCATCCGATCGAATCTGAAGCGTCAGTTGCAGGACGTGCTGGCGCGGCATCGCGGCGAAGCCGGCATCGTCTACTGTCAGTCGCGACGCGAAGTCGACGCACTGGCCGAGTGGCTGCGCGAGAGCGGCGTTCGTGCCGTGCCGTACCACGCGGGACTCGCCGACGACGAGCGGCATCGCAATCAGGATGCTTTCCTCAACGAAGAGATCGACGTCGTCGTCGCGACCGTCGCGTTCGGCATGGGCATCGATCGATCCGACGTCCGCTTCGTCGTGCACGCGGGCGCGCCGCAATCGCTCGAGCACTACCAGCAGGAAGCCGGCCGCGCGGGCCGCGACGGCCTCGAGGCCGAGTGCCTATTGATCTATTCGGGCGGCGACTTCGCGCGCTGGCGCGCGATGGCGGAAGAGAGCGGCGACGGCGCGGCGCGACGCGCGCTGTTGCGCGACATGGAGCGCTACGCCGGGAGCGTCGGCTGCCGGCACCGGCGGCTCGTCGGCTATTTCGGCGAGCGCTTCGAGAAAGACGCGTGCGGCGCGTGCGACTACTGCCTCGGCGAGCTCGAGGCGATGCCGAACGCGATCGAGATCGCGCGCAAGATTCTGTCAGCTGTCGCGCGCGTGCAGCAGCGCTTCGGCGTCGCGCACGTCATCAACGTCCTGCGCGGCCGCGACACCGAGATGGTGTCGGGACGCGGGCATCAGCATCTCAGCGTCTTCGGTCTGTTTCGCGATGCGTCAGCGGACGAGCTGCGCGGCTACGTCGATCAGCTGATCGCGCGCGGCCTGCTCCGTCAGACGGACGATGCGTATCCGGTGCTGCAGTTGACGACGGAAGGCGTCCAGCTGATGAAGGATGCGGGCGCCGTGTCCGACCTCGAGCTCGCGCGGTTGAAGCCGCCGCCGAAGGGGACGAAGTCGGCCGATCGGCGAACGAAGACCGAGGTCGCGTCCTGGGACGGCGTCGATCGCGAGCTGTTCGAGATGCTGCGTTCCCTGCGGCTGTCACTGGCGCGCAGCCGCGGCGTGCCGCCGTACGTCATCTTTCACGACACGACGCTGCGCGAGCTCGCGCGGCACCGGCCGCGGACGATCGAGGCGCTGCGTCACGTCTACGGTGTCGGCGCGAGGAAAGCCGACGATCTCGGCGAGGCCGTCCTCGAGGTCATCCGGGAACATGAGGCCGGGGCACGTTCGTCGTAACACGCGTTCACGTGCCTGTGCGCATCTGGCGCTAAGATGGGACTCGCGGCCGTG
>DASZVJ010000146.1:0-5372 GCA_035547155.1 Vicinamibacterales bacterium | reverse complement strand
GCGCTCGACGCCGCGAGCCTCGAGGACATGCATCTACGCAAGACGGGCGCGCTCATCCGCGCCGCAACGGCGATGGGCGCGATTCTCGTGGGCGCGAGCGATGAGACGGTCCGCGCGCTCGACGACTACGCGCGCGAGATCGGCCTCGCGTTTCAGATCGTCGACGACATCCTCGACGTCGAAGGATCGAACGCGGATCTCGGCAAGACCGCCGGCAAGGACGCCGCGGCCGGCAAGCCGACGTTTCCCGCGATCTACGGCCTGGCCCACTCGCGCGAGCTGGCCGCCGCATGCGTCACCCGCGCCCACGCCGCCCTCGCGCGCGCCGGACTCGAAGGCCGGCTCGGTGAGATCGCGGAGTGGAGCTTGCAAAGAAAGAAGTGATCCCGCCGTTCCAAGTTCGAAGTTGCCTTTGAACATGCCCAAATCCCGCCTCGATCTCCTGCTCGTGTCGCGCGGTCTGGTCGCGACGCGTGAGCGCGCGCGGGCGTTGATTCTCGCCGGCGACGTGCTGGTGAATGGCGCGCCGGTGACGAAGGCGGGAACGGCAGTCGACAACGCCGCGACGGTGCAGCTGCGGCAGCCGGATCATCCCTGGGTCGGACGCGGCGGACTGAAGCTCGATCACGCGCTGACGACGTTCGGCCTCGACGTCGCTGGCAAGGCCGCGCTCGACATCGGCGCATCGACGGGCGGCTTCACTGACGTGCTGCTCGCGCGCGGCGCGGCGCACGTCGTCGCGCTCGACGTTGGCGAAGGCCAGATCGATTGGCGCCTGCGCACGGACGCGCGCGTGCTCGTCCTCGAGCGCGTGAACGCGCGCTATCTGACGCCCGCGGCGCTGCCAGCGGAGCATCGATCGTTCGACGTGATTACGATCGACGTGTCGTTCATCTCTCTGCGGCACATTCTTCCGGTGATCCCGCCGCTGCTAGCACTCGACGGCCGCGTCATGGCGCTCGTCAAGCCGCAGTTCGAGGCCGGACGCGGCGAGATCGAGTCCGGCGGCATCGTGCGCGATCCGGACGTTCACGCGCGTGTCGTCGAGGCCGTCACGGCCGAAGCGCATCGGGTAGGATTGGTGCGGCTCGGACTCGAGCCGTCGCCGATCACCGGCGCCGAAGGCAATCGCGAGTTCCTGATGCTGCTCGCCCATGACGCCTGACCGTTCGTCTCCCATCCGCCGTGCCGCGCTGATCGCGCGTCCGACGCTGCCAGCGGCGCTCGCGACGCTGACGGACGCCGCGGCGTGGCTCGACGCACGCGGCTGCGCACCGACGATCGAGGAGACGAGCGCGCACGCCGCGGGCGTTGCCGATCGCTGGCCGACGGCCACACGCGAGCAGCTCGCCGCCTCGGGCGACGTGGTCGTTGCCTTCGGCGGCGACGGCACGCTGCTCGATGCTGCACGCGCCGTCGCGAACTCGTCGAGCGACGCGCCGCTGCTCGGCGTCAACCTCGGCCGTCTGGGCTTTCTGACGGAAGTCGGACGCACGGAGATGACGTCCGCGCTGGAGGCGCTGCTGGCCGGACAGACGCACGTCGAAACGCGGCTGATGGTCGCGGGCGCGATTCGCCGCGGTGACGCGACCGACGCGCCTCGTCTTGCGTTGAACGACATCGTCGTCACGCGCGGCGCGCTGTCGCGGATGATCGAGATCGACGTCACCGTCGACGGACAGTTCGTCTGTCACGTGAAGGCCGACGGCCTGATCGTCGCGACCGCGACCGGATCGACGGCGTACAACTTGTCGGCCGGCGGTCCCATCGTGCACCCGTCACTCGACGCGCTCGTGCTCACGCCCATCGCACCGCACACGCTGACGAATCGTCCGATCGTGCTACCAGCGTCCGTGCGGATCGAGCTCCACCCGGTCGTCGAACCGCAGTCGGATTTGCTCGTAACGTTCGACGGCCAGCTCGGCGTGCCGCTGACGGCCGGCGACGTCATCGATGTCTCGCGCGCCCCGCGCCAGCTCCGCCTGCTCCATACGTCCTCCCGCACGCACTTCGACATGCTGCGGGAGAAGTTGAAGTGGGGGAATTCCTGAGCCGGCACTGGATACGTACGCCGGCTTGTCAACTGTGAACTTCGAACTCGGAACTGCGAAAGAAAGCGCTCGGCATGGCTCTCATTTCGAAGTTCGAAGTTCCAAGTTCAAAGTGTTCAGGGACGATTCTTCTTCTCCCTAAAGTACTGCACCTGCCACTTCGCCACGTTCCGGCTGTGCTCGGCGAGCGTCGTCGCGAACGCGTGGGTGCCGTCGTTGCGGCTGACGAAATAGAGATACGGCACGTCCGCGGGATGGACCGCGGCGTCGAGAGACGCGCGACCGGGTGACGCGATCGGACCGGGCGGAAGACCGGCATAGCGGTACGTGTTGTAGGGCGAGTCGATCTGCAGATCCGGCTTCGTGATGTTGCCGTGCCAGCGGCCGGCCTGCATCAGCGCGTAGATGACCGTGGGATCGCACTGCAGCGCCATCTTCGCGCGCAGCCGGTTGCGATAGACCGCGGCGACGATCGGCCGCTCGTCGGCCGACGCCGTCTCCTTCTCGACGAGCGACGCGAGCGTCACGGCTTCGCGCGGCGAGAGGCCCGCCGCCGTCGCGTCGGCACGCAGGCGCGTGTCGAAGGCGCGCTCGAACGACGCGAGCATCGTGCGCACCGCGACGTCTGCCGTCGCGCGCCGCGAGAGTGAGTACGTGTCAGGAAACAGATAGCCTTCGAGCGTGCGCGCGTCGGGATCGAGATCGGCGATGAGACTGCCGTCCGCCGCAGCCGCGATGAAGTCATCGGCCGTGCCCAGACCGCTGTTCGCGAAGATCGCCGACATCTCGCGGATCGTGAGCCCTTCGGGAATCGTCAGCACCTGTTTGGCGACGTCACCACGGGCGAGACGCGCGACGATCTCGTACGGCGTCGCGGGATCCGCGAAGCGATACTCGCCGGCCTGCAGATGCCGCTCCGATCCGGACAACCGCGCGGCGAGACGGAACGTGTACGGGTCGACGACGACACCCGCATCGGCGAGGCGGCGCGCGATGCCTTGCACGCCGCTCCCGGCCGGCAGATCGACGAAGATCTCGGCGTCGCCAAAGCCGCGATACGGTGCCAGCAGCCGCGCACGCACCCACACGGCAGCACCGGCAGCGACGACGCACAGAAGAATGAGAAATAGGACGAGACGCTTAAGAAATCGGATCATCAGATCATCGGGTCATCTGGACATCGGATCATCGGGTCATCTGAGCGTCGAGGTAATCCTGCAGGATGATCGCGGCAGCGGCCGCGTCCAGCTTCTTCTTGCGCGCGCGCCAGTCGGGCTCGCGCTCGCGCAGCCGCATGTCGGCTTCGTGGCTCGTCAGCCGTTCGTCCTGCAGAAAGATCGGCAATCCGCTCACCGCGCCAAGGCGTTCAGCAAACAGCTTGGTTGGCGCCGTCTGCTCGTTGTCCTCGCCGTTCAATCGCCGCGGCAAACCGACGACGATGGCGTCGACGTGCTCGGAGCCGAGCGTCGACCGCGCGAATTCCGTGATCGCGCCGGCCACCACTGTGGCTGACGCCGCCGGCGTGGCCCCGGCCGCCACGACCTGCCACGGCCGCGCCAGACGTCCTTCCGCATCCGACAACGCCAGTCCGATGCGCTTGCGGCCGAAATCCACACCCAGCAGACGCACGGGCTAAGCGTAAGGCACGCGCCGCGATTCCCATAGCCAAGGTTCGGCCGCCCGCCGATAATAGAGGCATGTCTGGACGGACCCGCACGCTGGTCTTTCTCATCTCGACGCCGCTCGTCGTCATCGTGGCGGTCGGAGGCCTGCTGGGCGCGGTCTCACCGGCCGCGCAGCAGGCGATGCCGCACCTGGCCGTCTTCAACGACGTCGTGCGGCTGATCCAAAGCGCGTACGTCGAGCAGCCGAACATGAGCAAGGTCATGGACGGCGCGCTGCGCGGGCTGGTCGACGGCCTCGATCCGGACACGTCCTATCTGACGCCTGACGATGTGCGCACCGAGGAGACGCAGAGCGCGCTGCCGGATGGCGACGTCGGCCTCGTCATCGCGCGTCAGTCGTATCTCCGCATCGTCGGCGTGCGCGACGGATCGCCGGCGCAGCGCGCCGGCCTGCAATCGGGAGACTTCATCCGCGCGATCGGCGACACGCCGACGCGCGACATGTCGTCGGTCACCGGCGCACGGCTCCTGCGCGGCGCGCCGGGCTCGAAGGTCACGCTGCTGATCATTCGCAATGGCGACGTCGCCGAGCCGCGGCCGATCGACGTCGTACGCGAGGTGCCGAAGACCGACCGCGCGTCCGGCAAACGGCTGCCTGGCGGCGAAGCCTACGTGCGCGTGGCGAGCTTCGGCGCGGGTGCGGCGGCCGCGATCAAGTCGAGCGTCGCGGCGACGGGCGCGGCGGCCAACGCTGGCGTGATCATCGACATCCGCGACGTGGCCGATGGCACCAATGACGAAGGCATCGCGGCCGCGCGTCTGTTCGTCAAGTCCGGCACGATCGCCATTCGCGCGGGACGTCCGGCGCCTGACGCCGCGCAACCGCCAGCGGCGAATGACGCGGCCACTCAAGACGACAGCACGTCGAGCGCGGCGCCCGCGCGCGGACGCGCGCAGCGGCCGATGCCGATTCCCGCCGATGCGGTGCGCACGGAAGCCGCGGCTGGCGACGGCGCATTGACGATGCCCGTCGTGCTGCTCGTGTCGAACGGCACGGCACACGCGGCGGAGATCTTCGCGTCGGCGCTCCTGGGCAACAAGCGTGCGGCGCTGGTCGGCGAGCCAACGGCTGGGCTCGCGGGCGTGCAGCATCTCGTCCGGCTGCCGGATGGCTATGCCCTGCTGATGACGACCGAGCGGTATCTGCAGAACGACGGCTATCCAATCCAAGGGCGCGGCTTGCGGCCGACGGTGTTCGTCGAAGGGCCGACGGTCGGATTCGACGACACGCCGCCGGCAACTGACGCGATCCTCGAGCGTGGCATTCGCGAATTGAAGTCGCCCACGCCGGCTGCCGCCACGTCGGCAGGCGAGACGGCCGGCGACAACACGACCCAGGCCACGACGCGACCCAATCCGGCGGCCTTCACACCGCCCGACGCGCCGATCCAGCCGGACACACCGAAGCTGCCATCCAAGCCGCCCGCGCAGCCCAACGGTCGTTGACGCTGCGTTTTCGGCAACGGTATACTGACCGTTCGTCAACAGGCCGGAAGTGCCGGTCTAGGCAGTCGACATAGGCATGTAGCTCAGCTGGTTAGAGCGCCTGCTTGACATGCAGGAGGTCGGCGGTTCGAGTCCGCCCGTGCCTACCATTCGACTCGGCCGCTGACGCGGCCTCGCTCATGGCAGGCCG
>DASZVJ010000145.1:0-4903 GCA_035547155.1 Vicinamibacterales bacterium | reverse complement strand
GCCGATCGTCACGATCGCGCCGTCCGGCAGCACGGATGCAAGCTCGCGACGGACGTCCTCGCGCATGTCTCCGTCCACGAACGCGGTGCGCATGAAGAAGCGCGACGTCGTGCTGTCGACGAACTCGTCGTTGCTGATGATATTGACGCCGTGCCGGCTGAGGACGCCGGTGATCGCGTGGATCAGCCCCGGACGATCGGGGCAGTCGACGCGGAGGATGCGATGCGGGCCGCTCATGCGCGGTTCATTGTGGCATAGCGGCACCCGCGGTCCGAGCGCAGGCTTCCCATTCGCAGCCGACTCTGCGACGATGCCCTGACGCCGCGCGCGAGCCCGTGCGGCGGTGCTCGCGCGAGACTGGAGATCGCGTGTTTCCGTATCACGACGAAAACGAGACGCAACGCACCGCCGTCGTCACGCTCGCGATCATTGCGGCGTGCGTGCTGACGTGGATCGTCGTGCAGGGCGCCGGCGGAGAGACGTCCGTCGCCTCGTCGGTCTGCAATCTCGGGTTGATCCCGGGCGAGCTGCTCGGCACCGTCTCGGCCGGGACCGAGATTCCGATGAGCGATCGGCTCGCGTGCGTGACCGAGGCCGGTCCGCATCTGTCGCACGTGCTCACGCACATGTTCCTGCACGGATCGTGGATGCATCTGCTCGGGAACATGTGGTTCCTGTGGCTGTTCGGCAACAACATCGAGGACGCGATGACGCGTCCTCGCTTCCTTGCGTTCTATCTGATCTGCGGGCTTGCGGCGGCCGCGTTGCAGGTTGCTGCCGCGCCGCATTCGGCCGTGCCGATGGTCGGCGCATCCGGCGCGATCAGCGGCGTGATGGGCGCGTATCTCGTGCTCTATCCGCGCGTGCGCGTGTTCACCGTCATCCCGCTCGGGTTCTTCATCCAGACCGTCGCGTTACCCGCATGGGTGATGCTGATCTACTGGGCGTTCCTGCAGCTCGCCGGCGGGCTCACGAGCGGCGAAGCCGGCGGCGGCGTCGCGTTCTGGGCGCACGTCGGCGGATTTCTGTCGGGCGTGCTGCTCGTCAAGGTCTTCACGCGTGCCGATCACCTCGCCGCGCATCGCGCGTCCGGCTGGCGGCCGGTGTCGCGCGGCTGGCAATAGAGACGAGTGACACGACCGATGGCCACGGGCGACGCGCCGATCGATCACGACACGAGCCCGCTCGATCGGCTCGACGCGGGCTTCGGCCGGTTCCTGATCGCGATCGCGCTCGTGGGTCTCGGCGCGGCGATCTTCGCCGTCGCATTCCGCCGCGCGCTCTCCTGGTGGTATCGAACGGCCTTCCACGCGTCGAACGTCGTCGACGCGATCGCGGGGCTGCCGTGGTGGCTGCGTCTCGTCGTCCCGTTCGCGGGCGGGCTCACCGCGGGCGTGATCAGCTGGCGCCGTGCGGCGCGCGGCCAGAACGTCAGCAACGTCATGGAAGCGATCGCGCTCGGCAACGTGCGATTGTCGCTGCGCGCGACGCTCTCGCGCGTGGCGGCCTCGTGGGCCGCCATCGGCAGCGGCCTCTCGATCGGCCGGGAAGGACCGCTCATCGAGTTCGGCGGATCGCTCGGCGCGTCGATCGGCCGCGTGCTGACGACGACGGATCGGCGGACGCGCGTGTTGATCGCAGCGGGCACGGCGGCAGGATTCGCGGCCGCGTACAACACGCCGCTGGCTGCCGTGCTGTTCGTGCTGGAGACGATGGCCGGCGTCGCGGCGCTCGAGGTCGTCCTGCCGGTCATGGGCGCGACGGCGCTCGCGACCGTGCTCACGCGCGCGCTCGTTGGGGGCGGACCGATCTATGGACAGCGCGAGTTCGCGTTCGGCCAGCCGATCGAGTTGCTCACATACGGCGCGCTCGGACTGATCGCCGCGGTCGCCGCGATCGGATTCAAGGGCGTGCTCACGACGGGCGAGCGGCTCTTCGAGCGATCCGCGATTCCGCAGCCGGCGCGGTCGGCAATCGGCGGCCTGATCGTCGGCGCGTTGGCGGTGTGGCTGCCGGCGGTCGCCGGCAACGGCTATGAGCCGTTGAATGCCGTACTGAATCAGCCGCTGTCGATGATCTTCATCGCGACGCTCGTGCTCGTGAAGGTGATCGGCACGAGCGCGTCGGTCGGATCCGGGATTCCCGGCGGCATCTTCACGCCGATGCTGCTCGTCGGCGGCGCGACGGGCACGCTGTGGGCGCATGCGGTTGCCGCGATCGGCGGACCGCCGATCGCCAGCGAGGGCAGCTACGCGCTCGTCGGCATGGCCGCGACCGCGGCCGCGAGCACGTACGCGCCGCTCACCGCGGCCGTCATGATCTTCGAGGTCTCCGGCGACTATCCGATCGTGATTCCCCTCATCCTCGCGACCTCACTGGCCGTCGCCACCTCGCGCGCGTTCCGCAGCGATTCGGTCTACAACTCCGAGCTCCGCCGCCGCGGCCTGGGGTGGGTGATGACGCTGGACGGACGACGCGTCGAGAGCTCGGCTCCGCCGAACGCAGAACCCCAGAACTCGATTAAGAAAGATTAATCCCCTCTTCATCCTCCTCTCAGCCGCCGCATCGTCAAATGGCAACAGATGACGTCGACGTCATCGTTGCCAAGGAGATCGCGACCATGAAGTACGTGACCGTCGCCGCGCTGGCCAGCCTGCTGCTGGCGGCGCCCGCGTTTGCTCAGACCACTGCCACCACGCCCGCGAAGACGACCAAGACGGCCACCGCGCCGAAGCCGGCTGCGACGCCGGCCACGCACGCGACGCGCGGTGTCGTGAAGACCGTCGACGCCTCGTCGCTCGTAATCACGCGCGCGAAGGGGGCAGAGACCACGTTCGTGCTGAACACCTCGACGCAGCGTCAGGGCGACATCGCGCCCGGCGCCAACGTCAGCGTCCGCTATCACACCGAGGGCAAGGACAAGGTGGCGACGGCGGTCAGCGTCCAGCAGCCGAAGCAGCCCGCCGCAGCCAAGTCCAAGACCACCAAGTAGCCGCCGTCCTTCCGGCGGCCGTCTGGGACACGGCTGCGTTCAGCACGCCGATGGTCAACCCGCCCCGTGTATCCGCTGGTCACGAGCCCGCCTCGTGGCCGGCGGATTTCTTCAAGGCGGTGCCCGTGACGTCGCAAGCGCCGGTCCGTTGGAGGCCGTGATATGCCGGGTATGCTGAGAGAGCGCCGGAATCTCGACATGCGCATTCTCGTCGTCGAAGACGATCGAAAGGTCGCGGGCTTCGTGCAGGGCGGGCTCGAGCAGGAAGGGTACGCCGTGGACGTGCTCTACGCGGGCACGGACGTCGGCGCGCACGCGTTGACCGTCGACTACGACGCGGTCGTGCTCGATCTGATGCTGCCCGGCCGGTCGGGGCTGCAGGTGCTGCGCGACATCCGCGCGCGCAAGCCGGCGCTGCCGGTGCTGATTCTCACCGCGAAGGACTCCGTCGAGGCGCGCGTCGCCGGCCTCGACAGCGGCGCCGACGACTACATGGCGAAGCCGTTCGCGCTGGCCGAGCTCTCCGCGCGGCTGCGCGCGCTCCTGCGCCGCGGCGCGCCGAAAGAGACGCGGCTGCGCGTCGCCGATCTCGAGATGGACACGACGCGCCGCGCCGTCACGCGCGCGGGCAAGGCGCTCGATCTGAAGCCGAAGGAATATGCGCTGCTCGAGTTCCTGATGCGCAACAGCGATCGGCCCGTGACGCGATCGCTCATCATCGAGCACGTCTGGGACATTCACTTCGACAGCGTCAGCAACGTCGTCGAAGTCCACATCAACTCGCTGAGGAACAAGATCGATCGCGGGTTCCCCGTGCCGCTGATTCAGACCGTGCGTGGCGTCGGTTATATGCTGACCGACAGGCCTTCGTGACGTCGCTGACGCTACGGACCAGACTCACCCTCTTCTACACCGGTGTGCTCGCGCTGCTCGTGACGGCGTTGAGCGTCACGTACTACCGCGTGCTCGCGCTGCAGCTCGACGCGGACGCCACCGCCGATCTCGGCGAGCGGACGACCGGCTTGCACGGTTATCTGCGCGTGGAAGATGGGCAGCCCGTGCTGACCTACGATCGCAACGATCCCGACCAGGCCGAGTTCGTCGACACCGCCAGCCGCTACTACCAGATCTACAACGCTGTCACCGGCCAGCTGCTCGCGCAGTCGGCCGCGATGCAGCCGCTCGGCCTGCAGTACACCGCGGCGGAGGTGCAGGCGTTTCGCGAGCATCCGCACGACATCGACGTCGTCACCGATCGCGGGCGGATGCGGCTGTCGAACAGCCTCATCGCGCCGGGCACGACCGATGCCTATCTGCTGCAGGTCGGCGTCTCGCTCGAGACGGCCGACGCGGCGCTCGATCGCTTCCTCCGGCTGCTGTTGTGGAGCGTGCCGGCGAGCATGCTGATCGTGCTCGTCATCGGCCGCGTGATGGCCGCGCGATCGCTCGCGCCGCTCGCCGATCTCGCGCGGCGGACGCGCGCGATCAGCGTCGTCGATCTGACGCAACGGCTGCCCGTGCGCGGCGTCCACGACGAGCTCGACCTGGTCGCCGAGGCGTTCAACGACACGCTCGCGCGCCTCGAGCACGCGGTCGGCGAGATGAAGCAGTTCAGCACCGCGATCGCGCACGAGCTGCGCACGCCGTTGGCCGCGCTGCGCGGCGAGACCGAGCTGGCGCTGCTGCGCGACTCGTCGATCGACGAGTACCGGTTGACGCTCGAGAGCCAGCTCGAGGAATTCGATCGCCTGTCGCGGCTGATTACGCAGCTGCTGACGCTCGCGCGCGCGGAGGCGGGCGAGATTCCGATCGCCGGCGATCGCGTCGATCTCGTCGCGCTCGCGACGGACGTCGTCGACGGGCTCGAGCCGGTGGCGCAGGCGCGCGAGCTCACGCTCGTCTGCGATCGCC
>DASZVJ010000144.1:0-14153 GCA_035547155.1 Vicinamibacterales bacterium | reverse complement strand
GCCGTGCTCGACGCGCAACGTCCGCTCCGCGCCGATGATGTCGCGTTGGAAGGCGGCCCATCGCTCGGCATGCTCACGACGGGAGAGCAGCCCGGCCGCGAGCAGGCCGTCGAGCTCGGCCTGCGCGCGCCGGGCGCCGATGAGCACCGCGCGCGATTGATCGGCGAGCTCGCCGCCGCCCTTGCCCGCAAGCCCGAGCCACGTGAGCAACGCGCGGAACGGCAGCGCCTGCGTCACGAGCGTGACGAGCGTGACGCCGAACACGATGGCGATCAGGCGATCGCGATAGGGCACGTTCTGCGGCAGCGCGAGCACGGCCGCCATCGACAGGGCGCCCTTGATGTTGCCGAACACCATCACGTGCTGCCAGCGCACCGGCACGTCCTCGCGCCGCACGACGCGCAGTGCCGCGAAGCAGCCGTAGACGGCCACCGCCCGTCCGGCGTGCAGCGCGACGACGGCAAGGAGAATCGGGCCCGCTTCACGGAGCAGGAACTCGGATCGCAGCTGCATGCCGACGAGCAGGAACAGCCAGACGTTCAGCACGAACCCGGCGGTGTCCCAGAATCCCTGCAGCGCCAGCACGCGCGACGGCTCGAGGCGGGTGCGCATCTCGTGCGCGATCAGCACGCCCGCGAGCACGACGGCGATGACCGGCGATCCCTGGAGATGATCCGCGACGAGCGACGCGGCGAAGATCACGACGAGCGAGGCGAGGATCGCCGTGAGATCGTCCGGCGCGCGGCGCAACACGATCGCGCCGAGCGTGCCGAAGCCGACGCCGACCAGCGCGCCCGCGACGATCGCGATGACGAGCATGCGCGTGATCGCGACCGCGTCGACGTGACCTTCCAGCACGACCGTGGCGGCGAGGCTCACGAGCACCAGCGCCGTGCCGTCGTTGAACAGGCTCTCGCCCTCCATGATCGCCGCGAGGCGGCGCGGCACGCGCACGCTGTGAAACGCCAGCAGCACGCTGACGGTGTCGGTGATGGCGAGGACGGCGCCGAGGAGCAGCGACACGGAGAACGGCAGGCCGATCAACCAGGCGGCCAGCGCGGCCGTACCGAGGAGCGACAGCGCGACGCCCGGCCCGGCCAGCGCGAGGATCGGCCGCACCGACTGCCGCATGCTCGACGCGTCGGCCGAGAGCGCACCCTGCGCGACGAGGATCGGCAGAAAAACCATGAGCACGACGCCAGGCTCCATCGGCGTTTCGGGCAACACGTTCATCAGCACGAGCAGCAGGCCGACGACGACGAGCGCGACGTTGTACGGGACGCTGATGCGCTTGGCGCTGATGGCGACGGCCGATCCGACCGCGAGCACGAGCAGGAGCTGATCGAGATAGTCGCGCATGACCGAGACGAGCGATGGTATCTCGGGCTACGGGCTACGGGCTACGGGCTGCAGGCTGCAGGCTTCAGGCTGCAGGCTGCAGGCTGCGGCGAAACGCGGGACCTGAAGTCAGCGTTCCGAAGAGCGTGCCGGGCCTGAGCCTTTCGGAGGGCTGGACCTGCAGGTCCAGCCCTCCGGACGACGCGGACGATCAGAACTGATACTTCACCGTCGCGTACGCATGCGTGCCCGGGTTGAACAAGTCGGCCATGCCGTAGCGCGGATCGTACGCGTTGGCGCCGTCCGGCGTCGCGAGGATCAGCGCGTTGTAGTCATAGCCTTGCGACAGATCCGTGTCGCTCAGGTCGATGAACGACGAGGACCGATCGGGCACGATCGCGCCCTTGTTGAGGTAGTTGAAGATGTGCCGGGCCGTCTTCTGGTTGAAGAGGTTCAGCACCGTCAGCTCGAGCCGCACGCTCTGCCCGCCGCGGAGCCGCGTCGTGTGCGACACCATCAGATCGGTCTGCGTCAGCGCCGGCGTGCGGCCCATGTCGCCGCGGCCGTTGACGAACAGATCCGCGCTGTTGGTCGAGGTGACGTAGGTCGAGATCGGCGTTCCGCTGCCGCCGTAGAAGAACGCGCCGACCTGGAAGTTGTACGGCAGATCGTACGAGCCGTACAGCTTCACGACGTGCGGCCGATCGGTCGCGAGCCGGCCTTGCGGATCGAGATCGCCGTGCGAGTCCCACAGCAGCTCGTCGAGGTCCCAGTAGCGATTCACGTTGCCGCCAGGCCGGGCGATCTGCGAGGACTGTTGCTGCGCCACGGCCGACCCGCCGCCGGTCGTCGGCGTCGTGATCTCGTCCGACGACGCGAGGCCTGCGTAGTTGCCGTAGAGCCGGCTGAGCGTGTAATTGGCGCTGAAGAACCAGCCCCCGGAGAAGCGGCGGTTGTAGCCGAGCTCGAGTGCGTCGTACGTCCGCGCCGGACGCGGCGTCGGAAAGCCGGTCGGCGTCGCGCCCGTCGGGAACTGGAGCGCCGTGACGCGCTTGCCTGGATTCCCGATGACGTAGCCTTCGTCGCCCTGCGCGTTCAGGTACCCGATGTCCTCGATCGTCTCGAGCAGATCGTTGTGGATGTAGTGCACCGAGACCATGCCGTTGCGTCCGACCTGGAACTCCGCGCCCGAGCTGACGCTCGCCTGCTTCATCGGCTCGATGTCCGGATCGATGTCCCCGCCGAACGACGGCACGCGGCGATCGCGACAGGTGCCTGGCGTCACCCAGAGATCCGGGCCTGGCATGTTGTCCAGGTTCAGGCTGCCGAGATCGAGCGTATCCAGACCGCGGTAGTAGATGCACCACGTCTCGGCGCCGAACGATCCGCGCACGAGCTCGTACTTCGTCCAGTCGTAGTACAGGCCCCAGCTGCCGAAGACCTTGATCCGGCCGTCGCCCTTCACGTCCCACGCCGCGCCGAGCCGGGGCGCGAGCTTGTCGGCGAACGAGAACTGGAACGCGTACTTCAGATAGTCCGGCCGGAACGTCGGCACCTTCTCGTCCTCGGCGCGCAGGCCGATGTCGAGCGTCAGATGATTGCCGATCGCCCACTGATCCTGCGCGTACAGCGAGTGAATGTTGTTGCCGGCCTTGTTCGCGATCCGGCGATCGTTGACCTCGTAGTAGCCGTAGGTGCCGGTGCCGGTCTGTCCGCCGAACGTGAAGCTGCTGTCCCAGAAGATGTTCACGTAGCCGCCGGGATAGTACGAGTTGATGTCGTTGACCGTCCGCTGGAAGCCGTAGCCGGCCTTGAACGTGTGATAGCCGCCGGCCCTGAAGATCTGGTTGTAGTCGACGTTGAACGCGCCGCGGCGCGTCGTGTCGAAGTCGGTGATCTCCGCGCGAGGCGTGTTCGTCGTGCCGATCGGACCGCGCAGGTCGGGCGGCAGGAGATCGTCGATGGCCGTCGTCGGGTTGCCGTACGTGTACGGCGTGACGAGCGGAATGCCGGTGTCGGAGTAGCGATCGTTGAAGACCGCACCGCGCACGCTCAGAAAGGCGTTGCTGCCGAGCGTGATGTCCGCCGATCCGGTCGCGTTCACCTGGTTGATGTCATAGCCGCGACCGATGTTCGCGAGCTGGCTGGTCTTGCTCGTGTTGAGACCGCCTGGCACGGCCCCGTCGAAGGCGGGCAACGTGCCGTCGGCTTTGGTCGGCGTCCACAATCCCGATCCGTTGATCGACAGGCCCGGACGCGTGTACGTCACTTTGCCGAACAGCTGCTGCCGTGTGATGTCGCGGTCCATGCGGCCCGGCTCGTCCGCGAAGACGTAGTCACGCGTCGTCGACTCGAACCGCGGTGAGTAGGACGCGAAGTAGAAGAGCCGGTTGCGGATGATCGGTCCGCCGATCGATCCGCCGATCTCCTGCTGCAGGCTGCCGTCCTTGGCGTCCTGCACGTAGGACGTCGTCTGCTCGGTGATCGGATCGAGCACGAGGCGCTCGACCGGCTTGGCCGACAGCGCACTGCCCTCGCCGTAGTAGTGGAGCTCGCCATGCCGCGTGTTGCCGCCGCTCTTGGTGACCGCGCTGATGACGCCGCCGAGCGCGCCGCCGTATTCGGCCGAGATGCCGCTCGTCTTCACCTGCACTTCCTGCAGGTACTCGAAGACGGTGTTCTCGCGCGATTGTCCATTGATGAGCGAGTTGGTGACGACGCCGTCGACGGTGAACGCGTTCTCGGCGCCGCTGGCGCCGTTGACCTGCAGTCCGCCCTCGATCTCGCCGGAATTGACCGACGGCGCCGAGAGC
The DNA here is from genome assembly GCA_035547155.1 of Vicinamibacterales bacterium. GTDB lineage: Bacteria > Acidobacteriota > Vicinamibacteria > Vicinamibacterales > SCN-69-37 > CAZNMF01. Next base: position 10,002 of record DASZVJ010000144.1, on the reverse strand, counting down.
GCAATCGACTGGAACGTGCGCGTCTTCGGCATCCGATCGAACTCCTCGGCCGAGACGTTGTGCGCGATCAGCGTGCTGTGCGTGTCGACGAGCGGCGCGCGCTCGCCGATGACCTGCACGGCTTCGGCCACGGTGCTGACCGCGAGCGTGGCGTCGAGCGTGAACGACCGGCCGAGCACGACGCTGACGTCGGTGTGTTTGACGGCTTGAAATCCGGCGAGCTGGAACTCCACGGTGTACCGGCCGGGCGGCAGATCCGGCGCCACGTACTTGCCGCTCGCATCGGTGACGTACGTGCGCACCTCGCCGTTGTCGGCGCTGGTCACCGTGACGGCGACGCCGGGCACCGCCGCCGACTGCGCGTCGACGACCTGTCCCGTGAGCGTGCCGAAGCGCTCCTGCCCGTCGGCGAGCGCCGGCAGCGCGAGCGCGCTCGCAATGAGACACAAACGGATGAGTCGAGTCATACGACGAACCTCCTTGACGATCGGGGGGACGACCGCGTCATCGGGGTCGCAGCGCGCGACGCAGAGATCGAGGGAAGCGCCGCACGGACATGCGGCGGAGGCCGGCCGATAGCAGGAGCGCGCGCACGAACACCGCGTCGCACCTCCATCAGCAGGGACTCGCCGGAGGCGCCGGTCACTCGATTGCGCTGCGATCGATTCGCGTGAGGCTCGCCGCGCGTGCGCGTGAGCCTCGCGGGACATGCAGCAAGCGAGATGCCAGTGCGTGCCCCGCGCCGCGCGTCGACGCGCGCGGCGATTTCCTCGCGGGAATAGTGCGGATCTTAGTGAGACGACCGTGGAGGCGCGCTAGCCGGCTCGCAGTGGACTTGCCACAAGTTTGCCTGCGCGCGTGGGATTTCCAACATCCTTGCACATTCGTGGTGGCTTCTTACCCACAATGGACAACGGTCGCCGCACCGCAAACGGCGAGGAATCGGACACGCGCGTCGGAAAATCCGCGGTGGCGACAGAAACGTCGATGCCGCTCAGCCGCCGTAGCCGAGCAGCAGCTTCGGCAGGATCAACGTGAAGACGGGAAATGCCGCGATGAGCGCGAGCCCCACGAGCAGCGCGACGAGGTACGACATGTAGCTGCGACTGACATCGTCGATGTCGACGCCCGCAATGCCGGCCGCAATCGTCAATCCCACGCCGACCGGCGGCAGGAAGAACGCAATCCCCATGGCGGCGATGATGACGGTGCCGTAGTGCACGGGATCCAGGCCGACGTTGTGCGCAATGGGAAAGAGGATCGGCCCGAAGATCAGCAGCGCTGGCAGGCCTTCGAGCAGCGCGCCCACGACGATGAAGACGCCGATCGTCAGCGCCAGGAAGCCGGCGCGGCCTGCCCCGACGTTCGCGATCCATTCGCCGAGGCCCTGCGGCACCCATTCACGCACGAGAATCCACGCGAACGCCGACGCCGCGGCGAGCACCCACAGCGTCGTCGCCGTGACGATGCCGCTCTGCGCGAAACGGCCGACGAGATCGCGCGTGCGGACGCCGGACATGAACACCTCGACGACGAGCGCGTAGACGACGGCGATGAGCGCAGCCTCCGTGACGGTCGTCGCGCCGCTGAAGATGCCGCCGAACAGCAGCACCGGCAGCCCGAGCGGGACGATCGCCCGTCGAAGCGCGCGTCCGAGATCGGCTCGGGTCGCGCGCGCCGCGACCGGCCACTGCTGGCGCCGCGCGCGAATGGCGATGAGCACGAGCAGCGCGGCCGCGAGCACGAACGCAGGCACGAAGCCGGCGAGGAACAGCGTGACGATCGACAGATTGACGAGCGATCCGAGCACGACCATCGTCAGGCACGGCGGCACGAGAATGCCCATCGCCGATGCGGCGGCGACGACGCTCACGGCCTCCTGCGGCGCGTAGCCCGCCTTCTTCATCGACGGCACGAGCAGCGAGCTGATGGCCGACACGTCGGCCGCGGTCGAGCCGGAGATCCCGGAGAAGATCACTTCCGCGACGACGGTGACCATCGCCAGGCCTCCGCGCACACGGCCCACGATCGCCATCGCGAGATCGACGATGCGCTCGGAGATGCCAGCCGACTCCATCAGCGCGCCGGCGAGGACGAAGAACGGGATCGCAAGCAGCACGAACGAGTCCACGCCGCCGAGAATCTTGATCGGCAGGATCGTGAGCCGCACGCCGCCGATGCCGAGCAGGTACGTCATCGACGTCAGCGCGAGCGTGAACGCGAGCGGCAGACCGAGCGCGGCCGTTGCGAGAAAGCCGCTGACGAGCACCACGAACGGCGCCGCACCGGCGAGCAGCGGCAGGCCGACGGAGACGAGGACGACCGCGGCGGCGCCGATCGACCAGACGAGCGAGGCGCGATCGCGCCAGACGCCGAGACCGTCGCGGCGGCACTCGTCGAGCAGCACGACCGTCATCAGCACGAGCGCCACCGGCAGCACGGCCGTCATCGTCGCGCCGGACAGCCCGCTGGCGGGCAGCTGTTCCGCCGTGCTGGCGATCGTCAATCGCGTCGCCGGCACGATCAGCGTGACGAAGAGTCCGATGAGCACCAGGCGCAGGCCGCGATCGACCGCGAGCCGATGTTCGGGCGACAGCAGGCGGATGAGCGCGGTGACGCGCGGGTGATGACCGCGCCGCAGCGCCGCGACGCCGCCGATGCACATCAGCCAGACGAGCAGGACGCGCGCGACCTCCTCGGTCCACGGCAGCGGCTGCTGCAACAAATGACGGCCGACGACCTGCAAACCGACGACGACGGAGAGCACGGCCATGACGGCCGCGATGGCCCAGTCGAGCAGGTGATCGGCAGCCGCCTCACCGGTTTCCGTCGGGCCCGCGCTCATGCGCGAATCGCCTTCAGCCACGGCGTCACGCCGAGCGCGGCGGCCTCGCGCTCCCACAACTGCTCTGCCTGCGGCTCGAACGGACGATGATCGAACTCACGGATCCTCATGCCGTAGCCTTCCAGCGCCGTTCGCGCGGCCGCATCTTCCTTCGGTCCCATCTCACGTTGATCGTTGGCCGCATCGCGCGCGGCCTGCGCGATCGTGCGGCGGATGTCGGCCGGCACGCGCGCCAGACCGATCGTCGATCCGAACAGGCCGAGCACGCCCGCGATGTGCTTCGTGCGCGCCATGTAGCGCGCGACCTCGTAGAACCGCTGATAGAGCGTCGTGCTCGAGTCGTGCTCGTACCCGTCGATGACGCCCGTCTGCAGCGACGTGTAGACCTCGCCGAACGCCATCGGCGTCGGGCTCGCGCCCATCAGCTCGATCGCCTTGACGTAAATCGCCGATTGAATCGTGCGGATCTTGAGGCCCGCGAGCTGCCGCGCATCGGTGACGTCGACCGATCGCGTCACGACCTGGCGGAAGCCGAACGAGTCGCCCCACGCGAGCGGGCGCACGCCGACCGCCGCTTCCTGATACGCCGCAGCCTCGTCGCCGATCGGCCCGTCGACGATGCGATGGACGTGGTCCCAGTCGCGCCAGAGAAACGGAAAGTCGAGCACCTGCAGCCGCGGCGCGACGCTGCCCCAGATCGCCGTGCCGGACACCATGAAGTCGACGAGCCCTTCCTGCAGCTGCTGGACGATCTCGCGCTCCTGACCGAGCGTCCCGTTGGGAAACAGCCGGACCTTGACGGCGCCGGCGGTGGCGGCCTCGACGCGATCGCGGAAGCGCTCCGCGAAGCTGTTGAGCGACGTCGGGCCTGTCGCCATCGAGTGCGACAGGCGGAGAATCAACGTTCCGCGCCCTTCACGGCCGCGACACCCCGCAGCGCCCAGCACGGCGCCCGCGGTGCCCGTCAGAAATGCGCGGCGATCGATCATCGTGCGGGTCGATCCGGCGGACCGAGCAGCGGCCGCATGATGCGGACGCGAATCAGGTAGCCCTCGTGATTGGGATGAATGCGATCGGCGACCCAGATGTCCTCGCGCGGCTGGCCGTCGGGCGTCAGCATCGCGTCCCAGAGATCGATGAACAGCAGGCCCTTCTGCGTCGCAACGTAATTCTTGATGACGAGGTTCGTTTGCTTCCGCTGCGCCGCCTGCTCCCATCGTCCAGGTCCAGGTGTGATGCTCGAGAACGCGATCGGCACGTTCGGCAGCGTGGTGCGGACTTTCGCGACGAGCGTCTTGAAGTCGGCGAGGATGTGATCCGGCGTCTTGCCGTTGTTGACGTCGTTGCCGCCGACGTGCAGCACGATCATCCGCGGCGAGTAACGCAGGATCAGCCGATCGGCGAAGTAGATGAGATCCGACGTCTGGAACGAGTCGATGCCGCGGTTGACGATCGTGTAGTCCGGGAGATCCTCGTGCAGCGTCTTCCACCGGTAGAACTGCGAGTCGCCCGCCAGCAGGATCGCGTGCGCCGGCGGCGGGTCGGTCTTGTCCGCCTCCTCGTAGGCGCGCACGTTCTCCTCGAACCGGTGCGTGCCGGCCTGTGGCTGCGCGGCCTGCGCCTGCGCGCGCGGCGCCAGGGCGTGCGATCCCGCGATGACGAGCACACCGAGCATGGAGGCCGGCAGTCCGGCACGAAGCATGGCAGTCATGTTGTGGGTCCTACTGTAGAACGGCGGCGAGGAGATCCGCCAGTTGATCCGACGAATACTGGTTGCCTTCGACGTTCGCCGCGAGCGTGCCGTCGCGGCGGATCACGATGGTGTGGAGGGAATGATCCATCAGCCCTTCGTCGGGGAACGCCGCCACGCCGAACGTGCCGAGCACGCGGCGGATATCCGGTTCGGGCCCGGTGAGAAAGTGCCACGACGCCGAGATGGGCGCCCACTGCGCGGCATAGTGTGTGAGGACCTCCGGCGTGTCGCGCGCGGGATCGAACGTAATCGTCAGGAAGATCAAATCGCGGCCCAGCCGTGACGCCAGCCGCTTCTGCAGCACGCCGAAGTGATTGACCATGCGCAGGCAATAGTCCGGCAGCTGGCAGGTCGTGTACATGAAGTTGATCGCCACGACCTTGCCGCGAAACTGCGACAGCGTGACGCGGCGCCGCTGCTGATCGATCAACGTGAAGTCGGGCACGGCCGCGCCGGCGGCGACGGGATTGACGAGCATCCCGCTCGCGATCTGCGTTACGAGCGAGAGCCGCCGCGCCGCGAGCGGATCCTGCTCGACGTTCTCGTAGCGCTTCACGTGCACGCGCTCGGCGTGTGACGCGCTCGTGCCAACGACGAGCGTGAACTCGACGATCGCGCCCGGCGCGAGGGCGGCGAGCTCGGCATCGTCCTGCACCGTGAACGGCATGGCCATCGCGTCCATGAAACCGGGAATCGCGTCGATGGACGCGGTGAACGTATGTCGCGCGCGATCCACCGTCAACACCATGCCCGTCACGGGATAGCGCGTGTCGGCCGCGATCCCGCGCGCCGACACGACTGCGATCGCAACAACGAGGCTGGCGATGCGCGCGGCACGACGGATCATGGCGTCCTCCGGGCTCCGCCGAGCGTCACCGCGTGCGGCGTCGACGCGGTGAACGTCTTCGCGAGCTCGTCGATCGTCAGCACCGTGTTCTTGCCGACATTGGTGAACTGCTGGCGGGTGTTGCTGGCCGGCCACCAGATCTCGACGTCGACGTTCTTCGCCGCTCGCCCGAGGCCGACGTGCTGCGCGAGCGGTGCTGAGCCGAACGAGCTGGTGGCGCCTACGGTGCGATGGATCGATCGCTGGTGACCGGCGGCGTCCTCCACCGTCACCGTGATCCGTGCGCCGACAGCGGCCTTGTTGCTCTTGACGCCCTTCAACGACAGATCGATCCAGTCGTTGCCATGGCCGGGGTTCTCGAACACGCGCATCGCGTGCTTGTCGCCGCGCGTGGCGCCTCCGACCTCGAAGAGGATGTCCTGGTCGCCGTCGTTGTCGAGATCCGCGAACGCGACGCCGTGGCCCTTGTGCAGCTCACCCGTGCCGGACGAGGCGGTCACGTTCACGAACGCGCGGCCCTCTTTGTTGTGCAGCAGCACGGCGCCCGCCATCGCGACGTACGACGGTTGTCCGGTGCCGAGATACATGTCGAGCCACCCGTCGTTGTCGATGTCGCCGAAGTTCGATCCCATCGGCATCATCACCTTGTCGAGGCCGACCTCCGCCGTGACGTCGCGGAACGTGCCGTCGTGCAGGTTCCGGTACAGCCGCGCGGTCGTTGCATTGTGCGGTTTGCCGAGGTAGTCGCGCACCATCTCGTCGATCGACGCGACGTAGCTGGTGACGAACAGATCCTCCCATCCGTCGTTGTCGTAGTCGAAGAACCACGTCGCAAAACCGGTCGGCGTGCCCGGCACGCCAGCGACGGCGGCGAACTCGGTGAACGTGCTGTTGTGGTTGTTGTGGTACAGGAAGTTCGCCTCGCCGTAATTCGACACGTAGAGATCGGGATAGCCGTCGTTGTCGTAGTCGCCCGCCGTGACGCCCTTCGAGAACGACGATCGATTCACTCCCGCCGACGCCGCGATGTCCTCGAACGTGCCGTCGCGCTTGTTGTGGAAGAGCTGCGCCGCACCGGTCTCGTTGCCGACGAACAGATCGAGCCAGCCGTCGTTGTCGATGTCCGTCCACACCGCCGTCTGTGTCGTCGTCGGCACCGCCAGCCCGGCCGCGACGGTGACGTCGGTGAACGTGCCGTTGCAGTTGTTGCGCAGCAGCGACTTGCGCTGCGGCAGATATTCCCAACCACCGCGCAGCAGCAGGAGATCCTGGCAGCCGTCGTTGTTGTAGTCGCCAGGCACGAGATTCAGACCGCCGAGCTGGTTCGCGAGCCCTGCGGCTTCCGTGCGATCGCTGAACGTGCCGTCGCCGTTGTTGCCGAAGTACTTCATCGGCCCGCAGCTGTCCATCGACGACGTGACGATGTCGAGGCGTCCCGTGTGACGGAGATCTTCGACAGCGACGCCTCCGGCCATCGAGAAATTGCGGAGCCCCGCAGCCGCCGCGACGTCGCGGAACCGGCCAACGTCTTCGGTGGACCGAAAGGCCGACGGCGGAATCACGTACGGCGCCGGCACTTTGTCCGGATATTGCCCGAGCGTCATGTACGCGAGATTCAGCAGCCAGCGGACCTCGAGATCCTCCGGCTTCTGCTGGAGATAGCGCAGGAAATACTCGACGGCGCGCTGCGAGTCCTCCGTCTTCGCGTACGCGCGGCCCGGACGCATCGGCAGCAGACAGTACTCGCCCGGCGCCTCGTACACGCCGTTGTCGCCCGTCGACTTGTGCAGGTGCGCGATGCCGAGCGCTTCGAGCAGCTGCAGCACGCCCGACGGCACGCTGGCCTGCGCGATCTGGTACGCGTCCTCGAAGTGCGCGACGGCGGCGTCCATCTTCCCTTCGTACGCGTCGAGCTGTCCGAGGCCGAAGTAGAGCTGCATGATGTCGATCGGCGGACGCGCGGCGCGCACGGCCTGATTCGCCGGCGCGAGATACGCCTCGATCGATGCGCGCGTCGTCGCGATCGACGCGTTGCGCGTGCTGCAGATCGACGAGGGCTCCATGTTCCAGTCCGGCGGCTTCGACACCGACGCGAACGCGGCGCGCGCCTCGGTGAAGCCGCTGACGTCGTAGACGTAGCGCACGGCGCCCGACGACGCGAGCGCCGCCGAGACGCCCGGCGCGGCCTCAGCGGCCGGCTCGTCCTCTTCCATTTTGAAGATCGCGAAGCCGGTGGGAATGCGGATCGCGCCGGTGAACCGTCCTGGCGTCAGACCGTCGAGCGCCTGACGCACCTCGGGCCGCAACTGCGCCAGCGGCAGCTTGCCGAGCCAGCCGCCGTTCTCCGCGCTTGGCGCCGTCGACTCGTTCCGCGCGACGACGGCGAAGTTCTCGCCGGCCTTCAGCCGGCCGAGCACACGCTGGGCGGCATCGGCGGTCGTCACGACGATCATCCGCAGCGTGATCGCCGGCGCCGCGTCCTGGGCCACGACCGTGCGATCGATACGGGCCAGCCACACGGCGGCGCCCAGTGCGGCGACGGCCAGCAGGCGTCCGGTGGCGCTCATGGATGGCCGGGAGTCTAGCCGATCGGGCGCCAGCCGATCCATGACCGATACGCACTATCACCGCGCAGTCGCGATACACTGCCGCGGTCACAGGAGCGCCGCATGGAGTATCTCTCCCTCATCTTTCTGCACGTCGTGTTCGGCATCGTCTGGGCCGGCGGCACGATCGCCGTCGGGTTCTTCTTCATCCCGTCCCTGGCCGAAGCTGGCGCTGGCGGCGGCGCGGTGATGAGCGGCGTGATCAAGCGGCGGTTCCCAATCGCCATGTCGATCGCCGGCGCGCTCACGGTGTTGAGCGGCCTGCGCCTCTACATGCTGCGATTCTCGGCGGGATGGCTGACGACGCCGGAAGGCATCGCGCTCACGCTCGGAGGACTGCTGGGGCTCGGCGCGTTGGGCATCGGCGTGTTCGGACAGAAGCCGACCGCACAGCGGATTGGCGCGCTGAGCGCCCAAATCGTCGCGTCCGGCGCGCCACCGACGCCCGCGCAGCTGAGCGAGCTGCAAGCGCTGCGCGAGAAGATGACGCGCCTTGGCTACGTCATCGCCTGGCATCTGCTCGCGGCGTCAGTGCTGATGGCGAGCCACCGGCTGCTGGCCGCGATCGGATGATCGGGCGGCCACAAGGGCCGCCCCTACGAATTCCGTAGCCCGAAGCCCGCGGCCCGTAGCCTGCGTAGGGGCCGCCCGCGTGGCGGCCCGGTCATCAGTCACGCGTAGCCTGTAGCCTCGTAGCCCGTGGCCCGTGGCCCGTCCTAATACATCTTCTGCGGCGCGCGGACCGTCACGCCTTTGCGCTTGGCGTCGATGTCGAGCGACGCGTTCACGGGCGCGTCGGGCGACTGATATGTGAGCGCGTACTGTGCGAGCAGCTCGTCGGCGATGCGCTCGAGCGCGACGACGAGACCTTGCGCCTGCACGAGGCGATCGGTGCGGCCGCCGGTCTGCGCGGGCGCGTCGAGCGGCCACGAGTAGTGCACCTCCGGCGGCTCGTTGTTCTCGCCGCGCGCCTGGTACGTGTCGAGGTGCAGCATGTAGAACGTGACGTGAGCGCGGCGCATCGCGTCGGTCACCGCCGCATCGGACGGGCTCGACGGATTCACGGTCGCGCCGATCGTCTTCGTTGACGGCAGCCGGCCGTCCGGTCCGTCGACCGTCGACGCGACCGTCATCCCCGGGGACGCGAGGCCGATGACGATCGGCCGCGCCGCATGCCGGTTGCCGAGCGCCTGCGTGACATCAAGCAGTCCGATGGGCATGGACGCAACGCCGGGTCGCACGGGCGGCAGCGCTTCGATCACCGCGATCAGCTTGTTGGTGTCCGTCGTGAAGTCCTGCTGCACGGTGACGCCGCCGCGCGTCGTGAGCAGCGCGATCTCGGCGTGCCCGGCCAGCTTCTTCACGAACGACTCGAGTCCCGCCGGCACCGCCTTCCCGCCCTGATCGTCGTCGTCGATGACGATCGCGATGTGCATCGGCGCCGATGCCGCCTCGACCTTGACGATCTCGCGGGCTTTGCCGGCTTCTTTGACCGTGAAGTCCGCGGCCGTGAGGCCGGTGACGGGCACGTGCTTGTTGTCGAGCACGCTGACGTAGACCGTGCGTGTGCCGGCAGGCGCCTGCGCCGCGGCCCACGACGCTGGAACGAAGAGACCGGCGAGCAACATCGCCGCGGTACCGCGAGCGCGCAAGGACATGATGGTGAACCTCGCCCGCGAGTATAGAAATCGATCGCCGGTGGGTCAAATGCCGAAGCGCGCACGAGCGGTGACTGGCCGCAAGACAACGGCTCCAATGTCGTGCGCCCCGCGACGGCGCACACGCGGCACCTGCGCGCTTGACAATCGCGCAGCCTCCACTATCAGAATGGGGCTACACCCCATATGCAGGAGTCCTCGGTCGTCGCACCGTGGATCGACGCTCGCAGACTTGGACCGACAGTGCGGTACCGGTCGGACGCCATTCTTTTCGTCGAGGGCGAACGTCCGCG
>DASZVJ010000143.1:0-15560 GCA_035547155.1 Vicinamibacterales bacterium | reverse complement strand
ACGGGTTCTTCGGCATGCGGTGCGTCGCGTGCCAGGCGGCGTTGATCGGCATGGGAATCGCGTCGCTCAGCGAGTGAGGATCGCCGCCATAAGGGCTCCGGTCGCCGTGACGAACAGGCCGATCAGCCACATGAACTGCCGCGACATCTTGTCCTCGAGCCGCTCGAATCGAGCGTCGACACGATCGAACCGCTTGTCCACCGCCTCGAACCGCCTATCGACCGCATCGAACCGTTTGTCCACGGCCTCAAACCGCTTGTCGACCGCGTCGAAGCGCTTGTCAACGGCATCGAATCGCTTGTCGACTGTTTCGAACCGCTTATCGACGGCCTCGAACTGCTTGTCGACCGCGTCGAACCGGCTGTCAACGGCATCGAACCGATGGTCCACCGCGTCGAACCGCCAATTGATCCCTTCGGCCTGGCGGTCCGCTTCGGTCCGGCGGTAGACGCTATCGAATTGCCGATGGATCGCTTCGAACTGGCGGTCGACCTGACTCTCGAACCGATCGAACCGATCGCGGAGATCGATCACGCCCTGCCTGGTCGCCGCGAGATCGCTCCGGATGTCCGCCATCACCTGACTACCTTCGTCCACCTGCCGCTCGAGCCGTCCAATTCGCTCTTCCCACAGAATCATGCCCGCCTCCACACCTTACCGTCGTCTGCGTCACGCAGCAACGGCTTTTCGGCGGATCGACAGAGCTAGTTTCGTGCCAGGATTCGCGCGAATGAACGCGACTGGACGCGCGAGCGCGATTGAAGAAATCGCCACGCGCGTCAAGAACGATTGCAGACATCTCAACGCGGATCGATCGCGCGATCAGTCGCCGCGGCGCGCGTCCGATCGATCCAGCTCTTCGCGCACGCGCCGCGCGAGTGTCCGCGGCGTAAATGGCTTCTGCAGGACCGTCGCGCCGGCCGGAACGAGCCCGCGTGCCGCCGCGTCCTGCTCGCCGTAGCCCGACATGAAGAGCACGACCAACCCGGGACGATCGGCGCGAAGACGATCGGCGAGATCCCGGCCGCCGAGACCCGGCATCACGACATCGGTGACCAGCAGATCGATGGGGCCAGGATGGCTGGCGCTCGCCCGCAGGCCATCCGCGCCGTCGGCGCCCTCGAGCACGCGGTACCCCAGGCGCGACAACGCCGACACGCTGAGCGATCGCACGCGTGGATCGTCCTCGACGAGCAGCACCGTCTCGCGTCCCTGACGCATCTCCTCGACGGACGTCGCGCTCACATCATCGGTCTCGGCGTCGCGATCGAGCGCCGGCACGTAGACCGAGAACGACGCGCCCCGTCCCGGCTCGCTCTCGACGACAATCTGTCCACCGCTCTGTCGCACGATGCTGTAGGCGGTCGCCAATCCCAGGCCGGTGCCGAGCTCGCGATCTTTCGTCGTGAAGAACGGCTCGAAGATCTGCCGCCGCGTGGCCTCGTCGATTCCGGCGCCCGTGTCCTGGACCGTCAGCACCGCGTAGGTGCCGGGCGGGAGCTCGTTGGGCCGTGTCGAATCGTGACGATCGAGGCGCACGACACGCGTCGACACGCTGAGCGTGCCGCCGTTCGGCATCGCGTCCCGCGCGTTCGTGCCGAGATTCAGGATGACGCTCTCGAACTGTCCGACGTCGACGCGCACGGGGAGACGCGTGCGGCAGAGCGATTCGACGAGCGAGATGTTCTCCGGCAGCAGGCGATGCATGAGGCTCAGCGACGCCGCCGCGAGCTCGTTGAGATCGATCGTCGCCGGCGCCAGCGGATCCTTGCGGCTGAATGTCAGCAGCTGACGCGTCAGCGACACGGCACGGCTGACGGTCTGGCGCATCTCGGTGACCAGCGCCCGCTGCGTCGGCGACAGCGCCTGCTCGATGAGGATCTCGGTGTCGCTCGAGATGATCGTCAGCAGGTTGTTGAAGTCGTGCGCCACGCCGCCGGCGAGACGGCCGACGGCTTCCATCTTCTGTGCCTGTCGCAGATCCGCTTCCGCCCGCCGCAACGAGTCCTCGACGAGCCGGCGCTCGCGCAGATCCCGGATCGCGATGACGCTGCCGATCCCATCGACGTCCGCGCCGTGGATCGCGGACGCGTGCAGATCCACGGGCAGCATCGCGCCGTCCCGGGCCAGCAGGACCGCGGGGCGAGGTGGACGATAGATCTGTCCCGTCGCCATCGCGACCACGCCCGGCGATGCCATCGGCTCGCGCGTGGCTTCGTCGAGCAGCACGACGATCTGGTCGACGCTCATGCCGATCGCCTCAGGGGCGCGCCATCTCGTCAGCGCCTCGGCAATCGCGTTCATGAACGTGACGCGGCCCTCGGCGTCCGTGGCGATCACGCCATCGGCGACGCTGGCCAGCGTCGCGGCGTAGCGCGCTTCGCTCGCGCGCAGCCGCGACTCCCATTGGTACCGGTGCCACGCCAGCTCGACCGCTGCGAGCAGGTCGCATTCGCGACAGGGCTTCGTGAGGATGGCGACCGGGTTGGTCGCGCGCGCTCGTGCGAGCGCATCGGCATCGGACGGCTGCGCCAGATAGATGAGCGGCACGTCACGGGCGTCCTGCGCGCGTGCGGCGATCTCGATGCCGTCGGCGCCCGCGTCGAGCGCCACGGCCATGACGACGACGCTCGGCCGTACGTCGGCAACGACGCCGGCCGCCTCCGCGCTCGAGACGATGGCCACGGTCCCGGCCCCGGTGCGAGCGAAGATCGCACGCAGCTCGGACACGGACGCAGGATCGTCTTCGACGACGAGCACGCGACACTCGCTCTGCAGCCAGGAGGGGCGAGAGGTCATCGGCGACGTTACGACTGGCGACGTCAGTCTACACGCGAACGTCATCGTCGTTGGATCGGCGATGCTGCCGCCGGGTTTCCCGTGCACCGGCGTGCAGGATTGCAGTCGACAAGCCGATGGCGTCCTCGTAGAATCTCTCATCCTCAGCTCTTTCGGAACGGAGTCCGGCGATGGAGCTATCCCTCCCATCCAGTCACCGGCTGCTGTACGTCGAAGACGACGCCGACCTGCGTCATCGCGTCGCGACGTACCTCGAAGGCCACGGCTTCGGCATCGTCGAAGTCGCCTCGCTCGCCGAAGCGCGGTCGATGCTGCACGCGCATCATTTCGACGCGGTCCTGCTCGATCTCGTGCTCGATCACGAGGACGGATCCCTGCTGCTGCAGGAGGTCGCCCGCCGCGGGCGGCCGGCTGTCGTCATCACATCGGCCCGCATCGAAGAAGCCGATCGCATCCTGGCGATCGAGGCCGGTGCGGACGACTACCTCGTCAAACCGTTCAGCCTGCGCGAGCTCGTCGCACGCCTCCGGTCCGTCGTCCGCCGGACGTCCACGGATCGTCTGCCGCGCGCCGGCCGCCGCACCGCGCATGTCGACGACTGGACGATCGATCTCTCCGCACACAAAGCTCAATCGGCTGGTCGCGTCGTCGAGTTGACCGGCGGCGAGGTCGCCATCCTGCGCGCGCTGATCGAACGGCCGCAACACGTCTTCACGCGTGCGGAGCTGCTCGCGTCGACGCGTCATGACGACGGCGAGGTGTTCGACAGGACGGTGGACGTCCTGATCTCGCGTCTGCGCCGCAAGCTCGAAGACGATCCGCTGCATCCCCAGTTGATTCAAACCGTTCGCGGTGAAGGCTACTACTTCACGCGCGAGGTCACCTGGCAGACGCACAGCTAGGCCGCGCCGCACGCTGTTGCGCGGCGTGAATCTTTCGTGAACGCCGTGTCAACGGCGTCAACCGCGCGTGTCGCACGCGCCATTTCCCTTCAGAAGCTCCGATCATCGCCGATCCATGTGGGTGACGACAGGCGATACGCTCGCCGGTCTTTTCTGACAGGAGTGTGCGATGCGGCTGCTGAAGGCATTCGGTCTCGTGCTCGCGATCGCGGCGATCGCGGCGTGCGACTGCAAGGTTCCGTCGAGTCCGTCGGAGGTGACGACCAACTCGGGCAATCCGAGCGGCAATCCCACGGATACGACGCCGCCGTTGGTGATCGCGTCGCTGGCCGTACAGGGCGCGACGTCGATTCGCGTCGGCGACAGCGCGCCGTGGCAGGCGGTCGCGTCGTACAGCAACGGCACACAGGACGTCGTCACGGCGCAGGCCTCGTGGTCGTCGAACACGGCGTCGACGGCGAGCGTCAACGCCAACGGCGTCGTGTCGGGCGTCGCGCCGGGTCAGGCCACGATTCAGGCGACCTTTCAAGGCAAGCAGGCCACCGGCGTCGTGACGATCGTGCCGGCCGGCACAGAGCAACCGACCGTCGTGAGCCTCGCGATCGAAGGCAACACATCGATCCACGTCGGTGACACGACGCCGTTGCAGGCCATCGCGCGCCTGAGCGACGGCTCGTCGCAGACGGTCACCGCTCTGGCATCGTGGTCGTCGGACAACGCGGCGGTCGCACCCGTGGACGCCGGCTCGGTGCACGGCACGGCGGCGGGCCAGACGACGATTCACGCGTCGTACAGCGGCAAATCGGCGAGCGCGCCGGTGACGGTCTCCGCGAACACGCCGGGCGCGCCGACGGTGATCGGACTCTCGATCGTCGGCAACACGTCGATTCAGATCGGCCAGAGCACGCAGCTGCAGGCCGTCGCGCAGCTCAGCGACGGATCGGCCCAGACCGTGACGACCGCGGCCGCGTGGTCGTCGAGCGCGACGAACGTCGCAACCGTTTCCGGCGGCCTCGTCACCGGCCAGTCCGCCGGCACGGCACCGATCCAGGCAAGCTATCAGGGCAAGATCGCCAGCGCGGGCATCGTCGTCTCGTCCGGCGTGCCGCCGACCGTGCTGGCGCTCTCGATCAGCGGTCCGAACAGCGTGCAGGCGGGCCAGACGGTGCAGCTGCAGGCGACGGCGCAGCTCAGCGACGGCACCTCGCAGACCGTCACCGGCGCGGCGACGTGGTCCTCGGGCAGTCCCTCGGTCGCGACCGTGTCCGCCGGCCTCGTCACCGGACAGACGGCCGGCACGAGCGTCATCGGTGCGTCTTACAGCGGCAAGACCGCACAGATGACGATGACCGTGACGTCGGCCGGGCCGCCGGCGCCGACGAAGCAACTCACCGGCATCGACGTGACCGCGGACGTCGACCTGCAACACCTGGATCTCACGCAAGCGGCGCAGCTCCACGTCTACGGCGTCTACAGCGACGGATCGCGTGACGACGTGACGAACGCCGCGGTCTACAACCCGGACGATCCGCAGGCGATTCACGTCAATCCGGACGGCACGTTCAACGTGGCCGCAACGCTCGCACAGGCGCTGCTGGATCCGAATCACGTCGTCAACGTGCAGTACGGCGGCTTCACGGAAGGCGTGCACTTCAACATCAAGCTGCCCGTGCTGCAGAACCTGGCCCTGGGCACGGACGGCATGAACTCGCTCAGCATCGGCAATCAGATGCCGGACGCGCTCACGGCGGTGTTCTCCGGCGGTCAGAGCGCGGCGCTCGGCGCGAACTTCCCCGGCGTGTCGTGGACGATGGTTCCCGATCTCAGCAGCGTCAATCCAGTGGTGGGGACGCTGATTCAGCCGATCGTCAATCAGCTCGGTCCGCTCAACCAGATCCTCGGTGTCGACAGCCACACGGGCCAGCTCGTCGTGCTGGGCCAGAAGTCTGCGCTGCTCACGCAACTGATCACCGCACTCGGTGGCTCGCTGCCGGTGAATGCGACGGCGAACTACAACGGCGAGCTGTCCAACACGGGACTGCAGTCGAACACCGTGCAGGCCACGGTTTCGCACTGAGCGCACGCCGGATATCTCACTTCAAGGAGGATGCAGTGACTCACGGAAGAGCTCTTTTGACTGGTCTGGTGGCCGCGCTCGTCATGAGCGCGGCCACTCCGGCCGCCGCGCAGGCCATTCCCGAGCGGCGCAATCCGATGCTGGTCGTGCCGGCACAACCGGAACGGCACGTCGGGCTCGATCTCTCTGCGGGCTATGCGGTCCTGCGCGACTCCGGCCGCGATCGCACGCTGCCGTCGGCGTGGCTCGCCGGTCTGGGCCTGACGATCGCGCCGCACTGGGCGATCGTCGGCGAAGCCGACGGCGCCTATCGCACGGAGCACACCGCCTTCGGCGATCAGGACTATCGCGTCCACAGCTTCATGGGCGGCGTGCGCGGCGCGCTCGCACCGCGCGGCCGGACGACGACATTCGCGCAGGCGCTCCTCGGGACGTCGTGCTACTGCGGCAGCACCGCGCAGACGGACGGCAAGTTCTCCCGCGGCCTCGGCGTGCAGCTCGGCGGCGGCGTGGATGTCGCCGTCGCGCGCGCGCTGGGCCTGCGGCTGCAGGCCGACGTCCGCCACGTGAACGGCAACGGCGTCAGCTTCAACCAGATCCGCGTCGCAGTCGGCGCCGTCGTCGGCGTCGTGCGGCGATAGGCGCGTCATGGCGACCGGTGAGGTGACCATGAAGCGGCTGCTGCGGCGCGTCGTCATCGGCGTCGGTGCGATCGCGCTGCCGGCGTCCGCGCACGCGCAGATCGTCGTCGTGCTGCCGAGCACGAGCCTGTCGACGACGCTGACGGCGACGGTGAGCGAGCAGGCGCGGGTAGCCGTGCCCGCCGGCGTGCTGTTCTCGGTCGGCGACATCGGCGCGAGCACGGCGGCATCGGCCGCGTCCGTGACGATTGATCAGATCGTGCTCGCGACGACGACCAAACAGCTGCGCATCTCGCTGCAGGCCGGCGGCGCATCATTCACGCCGTCGATCGGCGGGTCGCCGACGTGGGCGGCCAGCGACGTCTCGTGGAACGCGGCGACGTGGACGCAGGCGACGGGCAGCGCCGGCACGCTCAGCGCGTCGAGCTACAACGCCATCGCCACGTGCACGGCCGGCGTCAGCAGCTGCTCGACGAGCCAGCTGATCTTTACGCTCGCGCCCAATACCGCCATCACCAACGCCGGCAATCACACGTTGTCGGTGACGTGGAAGATCGAAAGCATCGGCAGCTAGAGGCGCGCGATGCCGATCTCCCTGTCCATCCGCATCCTGGCTGGCCTCCTCGCGATGCTGGCGGCGCCACAATCGGTGGCGCCGCCAGCGGGCCTGACGTTCAACGCGACGCTCGGATCGATTCGTCTGCAGGCGCGTCCGGGCGACGTCTATACGCGGCAGTTTCAACTCTCGATCGATGCGCGCCAGCATCGCACGCATTTCAAAGCGCACTTCGAAGACTGGTGGCGCAGCGAGAACGGCCGCGAGTCCTTCTACGCGCCGCCGGGAACGCTGCATCATTCGTGCGCGGCGTGGGCAACGGCGAATCCCGTCGAGTCGGCGGTCGAGCCCGGCGACACCATGGTCGTGCGCTTCACGATCGCCGTGCCGCGGGAGGTCGTCACCGGCGGCTACTGGTGCGCGCTGACGGTCGATCAGGTCGCCGATCCGGAGACGGCACACGCCGGCGTCGGCGTGCAGTTCCTGGCGTCGATCTCGACGGGCATCTTCGTCGACGTCGGCGCCGTGACGCGCGCGGCCGACATCACGGACGTCCGCGTCGACGCGGATCGCGCCGTCGTCAGCATGCGTAACGTCGGCGATACGCCGGTGCCGGTCGACGGCCGGGTGGAGTTCCTGACGCGCGACGGCGCCGCGCCGGCCGCGACCGTGACGATTCCGCGCGGCACGCTCCTGCCCGAGCGCGTGACGACGGGCCTGTTCGACGCGCCGCTGCCGGCCGCCGACGTCCTGCCGGACGGGCGCTATCTCGTGCGCGCCGTGATGGACATCGGGCTGGATCACTACATCGGCGCCGAGCGCGAGATCGCCGTCACGCGCGAGGTGTCGTCCGGTGGGCTGGGCCGCTAGCGGCATCGCCGTGGCGATCGTGACGTCCCGCGCGATCACGCCGGCACTCTCGCCCGCGCCATCGACGCCGCAGATGCCGGCGGCGACCATCGCGGATTCGGCGGACGAGCCGGCATCATCAGATCCCGCGGCACTCCGCCAGTTCACGCTGCCGAAGCCGAAATCCATCGACGCGACGGCCGCCGCTGCACCAGCGCCACAGGTACGCACCACGCTGCCGCCGCCGGATCGTCTGCAGGGATCGATCGGCGTGGGCTACGTACAGAACGCCGACTGGGCGACCGAGCTGCGCGCATCGGGCTCGTTCGCCGGCTTCCACGTCGATCTGCACAGCCTGATCACGACAGGCCCCGCGCACACGATCTTCGATCAAGGGACGATGAGCGTGACGTCGCCGTCCTCGCGCTGGACCGTGGACGCCGGCGACCTGTTCTCGCCGCTCGCCGGCGTGGGCCGTGGCGCGCGGGTGTCCTGGACGGCGTCTCGCGATCGCCATCCGTCGCTGTCGATCTCGATGCCGCATGCGCCGTTCGAGGTCCGCCCGACACTCATCACCTACCGCGATCGCTGGTCCGTCGGCGCGCACACGCGTCTCGAGGGCGAGATCGCGAGCGACGGCTCGCATCTGCTCGCCGCGCAGACGACGATCGGCCGTTTCAGCGTCGACGCCTCCGATCGCCGCCGGCTCACGCCGCGAAGCCGCGATCTGAACGTCGGCGGCTCCGTCGAGCTCTGGCATCGTGCGCGTGCGCACGCCGCGCTCACGCAATCGTGGCGCGGCGGCGAACGCAGCCGCTGGCAGATCGCCGGCCTGCAGCTGCCCATCGGCCGCTTCGACGTCGGCATCGAGCACACGCTCACGAGCGACGACGGCGTGCACAGCTCGGCGTCGGCCGTCACCGGCAGCGGGCTCGTCGGCGGCACACACCTGTTCCATCGACAACAGTGGGGCACGGTGGACGTCGACGCGAACGACGTCGTGCTCGTGCAGGACATGCAGCAGTCGCAGTCGATGGCGACATACGCAGCCGGGCCGCGGCTGCGGTTCACCCTTCAGCTCGCGTCCCAGTGGACGTCCTCGGGTCAGATGACGACGTGGGAGGAATTGCAGACGTCGTGGCAGCCGCGCCGCGGGACCGCGGTGACGGTGACGACGGCGATGCCGCGGATCACCGCACGCGATCGGCTGCGCGTCCGCCTCTCGCAGCGGCTGCCATGGCGGCTGGACGCCGAGGTCGAATACGGCCGTATTGCGCCGTATCAGGTCGGCACGCCGTGGACGGATCGGCCACGCACGCGCGTCATGCTCGCCTGTCGATTCGATCTCGCGACGCCGCCGGCGCGTCCTGCCGTGCGGGGCGTCGTGGTCGATCATCGTGGACGTCCGGTCGCCGGCGCGCTCGTGCGGCTCGGGCCTTACGCCATGTCGACCGGCGCCGATGGACGCTATGCCTTTCGCAACGTGCCGCCAGGTGACGTCGATCTCTCCGTCGACGAGCGCGGTCTGCCCGCCGACTATGCCTCAGACGACCGGCGCGTCCGCGTGAATCCCGCGTCGAAAGATCGCCGCGACGTCGTGTTGCACGTCGCGCCGCTCGCGACGATCACCGGACGCGTCTTCGTCGATCGCGATGGCAACGGCCGTTACGACGCGGGCGAGGAGATCGCCGGCGCGGTGGTGACGCTTGGCGACGACCGCGCCACGGTCACGGACGGCGATGGACTCTACGGGTTCTACAACCTTCGGGCGGGAGACTACATCGTCCGCATCGAGCTCGCGTCGATCGATCCCGACGCGGAAGCCGCGATGGTCGAACAACGCGTCTCGCTCGCCGCCGATCATCCGATGACCGGACTCGACTTTCGCGTCACGATCCGGCCGAGGCCTATCGTGTGGAGCGATGGGCGATGACGGCACGACGGCTCGGCCGGACGCTCCTGCTGGCGGCGGTGCTCGGCGGTGCGGCACGGACAGACGCGTGGGCGCAGCAAGTCGTCCTCATCTCGCTGCCGGCATCGGTCGGGTTCACGGTGACCGACGTTGGCCAGCCGACGGGCGGCAATCCGGATCCGACGACGATATCGTTCACGATCGTCAATCTGGCGCTGTTCCATGTCCTGCGCGTCGGCGTGAAGGCCGACGCGGACTTCGTGCCGCCGAGCGGGGCCGCGATTCCCGCCTCGCGCGTGTCGTGGACGACCTCGAACGCGAGCCAGGCGACGGGCAGCAGCGGCACGATGAGCACGGCCGCGTTCACGGACGTGTTCGAGACGGGCAACGGCGTCGTCGGGGCTGGTAGCGTCGACGTGCATTGGACGCTCGCCGCGCCAGGCCCGTCGATTCGTGCCGGCGCGCACGTCGCGACGGTTCGCTGGCGGCTCGAGTCCGTCGTGCCGTGAATGAATTCCACACACATGAATGTGGAGGCTGGTGAATTCTGGACAATCCTGTCGGTTCTCGACCGCGTCGGCGCGAGGGACGGATCCTGTGAGGCGGACGCCTTCTGCGCGGTGTCCACAATGATGTGAGCACCACGTCGCCAAGCCGACATTAATGTCCATGGCCGGGCACGATCCGCGGAACGGCGCCGATGGCTCGCCCTCTTCGTTTCCCGCGCAAAGGCGCGCCAGCTGCGGCCGCGCCGCCATCGAGCCCGTCGTGGCATGCGACTTGATATGGCATGACGATAGCGACTCGTGATGTTCCGCTTCTCCGCTATCCGCCGTTCGTTCGTCAGCTCGGTCGCGGCCGTGTGCCTTGTGATCCTCGCCGCGTCTCCCGTGACGGCGCCGTTCTCCGCGGTGGCGTTCGGTGGCGGCAAGGACCAGGCGGCCCATCACGACGCCGGCACGCTCGTCAAAGACCAGCACGACAACAAGAAGTGCCAGGCGTCGGTGCACGTCTGCGTGCTCCTGCCGACACACTTCCAGGTTGATACGAGCGTCGTTCATCCGCTCGGTCTGACGGCCGCGCGGCTCTCACCCGCATCGCAGCACGTCGTGCTGCGTCTCTAGCTCACCGCTCCATTCCTCAGCGCGTCTGGATGGCCCGCGATCGGGCTGTCTGCTCGTCGTGTGCGCGGGCGTCGTCACGATGCCGTGTCGCGGCTTCCGCTTGCCGCGTCCGGCACCACGTGCGTCGCGCGCCATCCATCTAGTCACGTTCGTTCGTCTTCCGGAGGTTTGACATGAATCAAGCAGATATCGCGTGGATGCTGATCTCGACTGCTCTCGTGCTCTTCATGACGCCGGCGCTCGCGTTTTTCTACGGCGGGCTCGTCCGCTCGAAGAACGCCCTCAACACGATGATGATGAGCTTCGTCTCGCTCGGATTCGTCGGCGTCCTCTGGGCGCTCGTCGGCTATTCGCTCGCCTTCGCGCCCGGCAACGGCCTGATTGGCGATCTGTCGCGCGTGTTCCTCCGCAACGTCGGCCTCGAAGCGCAAGGCACGATTCCGCACCTGCTGTTCATGTGCTTTCAAGGCACGTTCGCGATCATCACCGCCGCATTGATCTCGGGCGCGATCGTCGAGCGGATGCGGTTTTCGGCCTACGTCGTGTTCATCTCGCTCTGGATGATCGTCGTCTACAGCCCGATCGCGCACTGGGTCTGGGGCGGCGGCTGGCTCAGCCAAATGGGCGCGCTGGACTTTGCCGGCGGGACCGTCGTGCACATCAACGCCGCGGTCGCGGCACTGGTCGCGGCCATCTGTGTCGGCAAACGCCGGGACTTCCAGCATGCGGCCATCGTGCCCCACAACGTGCCGTTCACACTGCTCGGCGCGGGTGCGCTCTGGCTGGGCTGGTTCGGCTTCAATGCCGGCAGCGCGGTTGCCGCCAACGCCTCCGCGGCCCTGGCCTTCACGACGACCATGCTCGCCCCGGCGGCAACGCTGGTCGTGTGGACGCTCCTCGACGCGATGCGGCAGCGAAAGGCGACGGCGGTCGGCGCAGCGACGGCGATCGTCGTCGGGCTCGTCGCGATCACGCCGGCGGCGGGCTTCGTCGGACCGATTGGCGCGCTCGTCCTGGGCGGCATCGCCGCCGTGCCGAGCTATCTCGCGCTGCTCTGGCGCGCCAGGACGTCGCTCGACGACTCGCTCGACGTGGTGGCGGCGCACGGCGTTGGCGGCACGGTCGGCGCCCTCCTCACGGGCGTGCTGGCGAACAAAGCCTTCAATGGAACGGTCAACGGTCTGGTCTTCGGCAATCCCGGCCAGCTGAAGATTCAAATCATCGCCGTACTCGCCGCAATGCTGTACAGCGGCGTGATGAGCTTCGTGCTGCTGAAGGCAATCGGCTTGTTCCTGCCGCTGCGCGCCGACCAGGCAGACGAGGAATCCGGCCTCGATCTCAGCGAGCACGGCGAAGAAGCGTACGTCCACGACAGTGGCATGAACCTGCTGGCGACGCCCGCACCTGGCGCAGGTGCGACTCCGAGCTACGCGAAGGCGCAGCTCGGCGCACAGCAATAGGAGCAGGGACCGGCCTGGACGGCGACGCCGTCGTCCAGGCCCTTCTGCGTTCTTCGCTGCCCGGAGCCATGCATGAAGCTGATCAAGTGCATCGTCCGCACGGACAAGCTGACAGAGACTGCAGACGCGCTCGAGAGCCTCGGCGTATCAGGTTTGACGATCATGGACGTGCGGGGCCGCGGCTCGACACGCACGACGGCGCTGTATCGCGGGCGCCCCTATCCCGCATTCCTGCACATGACCGCGATCGACGTCGTGATCGATGACGACCTGGTCGACGATGTCATTCGTGTCGTCCTGGATCGGGCGCGGACCGGCGTGAACGGCGACGGACGCGTGCTGATCATGGATCTCGAAAACTGCTATACCATCCGGACGCGGCAGGGCGGCGTTGCGTAACGCCCCCGTGTCAGGGATGCGCTGCGAACCGCGTTCGGAGGCCGACCGGGCTTTCGCGACACAATAGCAGGCGATGTCGCGCGCTCTCGTGGACTACGTCAACGACGTTCCCCTGTATCGCCGGTCCAGCGAGGACTACATCCTGCGCCGGCGTCCGGCCGTGCTCTACTGCGAGCGCAGCGAAGTCGCCGACGGCGCACGCCAGTTCCGATCCGTTGCCGGACGCGAGCCCGACTGGATCTGCCTTCACGCCGAAGACGCAGCGTCGCTCGCGGTGAGCGCGGCGGGTCTGCCATCGCCCGTCATTGCACGATCGGATCTTCGGGATCGCCCGGACCTGCTGGTCTATCTCTACGGCGCGCACGAGCGCCGGAAAGGCATCGCGTTAGCGCTCGCGGGCATCCGTCATCTGTGTTTCGCCGCCGATCCGCCGTATCGGGAAGGCCGGTACCGGCCGGGCTATCTCCGCGATCACGCGGAGCCGCTCGAGGACGTCTTCGCGCTGCTGGCCGACGAGGAGAGCCGGCTGACGTTCGCGTCCGTCGTTCGACATCGCATCACGGGCGAACATGGCTATCTGCGAATCGCGGACTATCCGGAATATCGACATCCTCTCGCGCACGCGCGGCCCGGCGATCACGTCGTCGACGGCGGCGCGTTCGATGGCGAGACGTCATTCGACTTCGCGCGCGCGGCCGTCGGCGGACGTGTCTATGCGTTCGAGCCAGACGTCGAGAATCAGCGCCGCATTCGCGAGCGTCTCGATCGGGCGCGCGGCGGAGACGCGGCGACACAGGCCGCAGCCGGTGCGATCGAGGTCGTCGACGCCGGATTGTTCGACACGCGGCGCACGCTGCGGTTCTCGTCGGGACGCGGCGGATCGTCGGCGATCACGCCAGCGGCGTCAGCGGACGTGACGATCGCTGCCGTGGATCTCGATTCGTTCCTGCGTGAGCGCGGCGACGCGCGATGCGATCTGATCAGTCTCGATGTCGAGGGCGCCGAACGCGAAGCGCTGGACGGGGCGCGAAAGACCATCGCCCGCCATCGCCCGGTGCTGCAAGTCAGCATCTACCACACGCTCGCCGATCTCTTCGAGCTGCCGCTGCACATCCATCACGAACATCGGGACTACATGTTCTTCGTCGGCCACCACAACACGTACAGCACCGAGACCGATTTGTACGCGGTGCCGAAGGAACGTTTGTGACGCCGATGGACGTGACGCATCGTCCAAGTGAGGCTCTCATGTTGCAACGAGGCAATCGTGTTCCGCACTTCACCGTGAACGCCGCCGGCGGCGCCCTCGTCCGCTACGAGGACCTCTGGCAGCACGACGGGCTGTTACTGGTGTCGCTGCCAGCCGGCGACGCGCAGACGCGCGCGTACGCGGAGCAGCTGAGCCAGCGGCGAGCCGACGTCGCCGCACACGACACGCGATACGTGCTCACATACGACGCCGTGCCCGGCGTGCCGCATCCCGGCGTCCTGATCGCGGATCGCTGGGGCGAGATCTACGCCGTGTTCGACGGGGCGTCGGCGTCGGACCTGCCGGCCGCGGACGAGATCGTCGAATGGCTGCGCTACATCCATTACGAGTGCCCGGAGTGTCAGGGCGAAGCACGGTAGGACGTTCGGTCATCCTGACGCGCATTGCCCGCGCAGCGGAAACCACCACGCCGGCCTGCCGCTGAACACGATGGGCTCAGCGCCGTCGTAGCTCGGCGACGGCGCCATGGGGCGTGCCGGCGCGCGACTGCCCGAGCGAGGAATCCACACGACGCTTCGATACGCCGGCGCCACGGCCGTCAGACAGCCTGCGATCTCATGCTCCGTCTGGCCGGCGATGACGAGCAGATGGAAGCCGTAGCTTGGGGTCGCCTGCAGCTCGTCCAGACTCGAGACGATCCGGCTCCACTGAGCGCCGCGTCGCAGACGTGCGAACGTGAAGCGAGACGTGACGAGCAGCGTCGCGCGATGGCCGTCAACCGGTGGCGCGTGCGGTGTGAGCGGCGCCACGTCACCGCGGCTGACGAGCGCGTCGCGGTTCCACGAGACGTAGTGGACCGGTTGCGTGGCGGTCTGCAGCACGCGAAGAAAGATCGCGTCCCCCTCGGTGAAGAGCGGGCTCTCGCAATTGCTCGCCAGGAACACGCGCTGATGTCCAGGGGCCGGCGCCGGGAACACGCGATCGAAGTCGAGCGCCTCGAACCGCGCCTGCTCCAGGCGCACGGGCATCGTGGCGAGCTGGCGCCGCAGCATGTCGAACGTCAGATCGGAGGCGAGGTTGCCCTCGCCGAATTGCCAGTTGAAGTGCTGGCGGCGCAGGTTCGTGCCGGTGAATCCGACACTGGACTCTGCGACGCGGCCGACGCCGCGCGCGACGTCGACGTCCAGCGCACCGTAGGTCTTGTCATACGTGGCGAGATCGGCCGCGGACATCGCCTGCGTCAGGCGCGATTTGACGTCGACGCGCGGACCGAGCACGACGTGCGATCCCACGCTGTCGGGCGCGTGGCCGGAGAGCAGCGTCAGGAAATCCGCGAGCGACGTCGACTCGGCCATGAGCGCACGGATCAGGGACCAGTGCGCGAGCGTGTCAGGATCGCAGTCCACGATCGTCAACGAGTGCGTCGCCGGCGAGATCGCGTGAAGGAACGCGAGCCCACCAGCCACGGTGACGATGTCGCTCGGCGCCCCGCTCTGCCTGATGCGCGCCAGCGCGTCGAGATATCCGCGCGACGAGCGCATGCCGAGATAGAACATCCCGGCGCGAATTGTACTGTGCCGGCCGTGTCACGCCGAACGCCCGCGCGAGGCCCGGCACGGCGCGCACTCGTC
>DASZVJ010000142.1:0-6683 GCA_035547155.1 Vicinamibacterales bacterium | reverse complement strand
AGATGATCTGTGTTAGCCTCACCCGAGAGCAATGAAAGCCCGATTGATCAAACGATTCGAAGACGAGATTACCGTGCTCGAGCGTGAGTTGACGCAGGAGCTCCCGAAGGAGATCCAGCGCGCCCGCGAGCTCGGGGATTTGCGCGAGAACGCGGAGTACGCGGCGGCGAAAGAGCGGCAGCGGTTCGTGGAGGCGCGCGTGTCGATGCTGCGCACGCGCGTGTCGCAGATCCAGTTGATGAACCTCGAGAAGATCCCGAAGGACAAGGCGGGATTCGGATCGAAGCTGACGCTCGTCGAGCACGGCAAGCAGATCCTCGTCGAGCTCGTCATGCCGGAGGACGCCGCTCCGGAACGCGGGCTCGTGTCCGTGGCGTCGCCGATCGGCCGCGCGCTCGTGGGCAAGGAGGCCGGCGACGAAGTCGTCGCGCCGACACCGGGCGGCACGCGCGAGTTCGAGATCATCAGGCTCGTCACCATCCACGACGAGGAATAGCGCGCGCATGACGGATCGCGTGTCGTGACCGAGACCGCCTATTCGCCGCGCCTCCGCACCGGCGTGCTGCTGTGCGGAACCGGGACGGCTGGCGCCTATCAGGCCGGCGCGCTGCGCGCGATTCTCGAAGCGGGCATCAAGATTGACGTCATCGCCGCGCATGGCGCCGGCGCGCTCACCGCGCTCGCGGCGTCGGTCGACGGCGGCGCGCGCATCTGGGACGCGGCCGGGCCATGGACCGATCCGCGTCTGCGCCGGGCCTACCGGTGGCGCACGGCGCTGCGATGGGCGTTCGCCGGCCTGCTCGCGTGCCTCGTGCTCCTTGTCTCGCCGCTCCTCGTGCTCGTCGCGGCGGCCGCGGTCTACGCGCTCGGCACGCTGGCGGCGCTCGTCAGCCTGACCGGTGTCTCGGCCGACTTGTTCGCGTTCTACCGCCGCGGCGTCGAGGCGCTGTTCGACCCGCCGATCCTCCCGACGATCCTGCCGCGCGTGCTCGTGCTCGCGGTCCTGATCATCGCCGCGGTGCTCGCCGTGTCGGCGATTCAAGCGGCGCGCGGCGAGCGATCGCGCCGCCGTGTGATCGGCGCGTTCTGGTGGCGCCTGCTCTCGTCGCCGCTCGATGCGACCGAGCCGGCGGCGTTGGCGATCGAGACGATCTGGGGTCTGGTGCGCGGCGCGTCGAACGAGCCGCGGCCGTCGCCGTCGGAGGTCGGCCGGCGCTACGTCGACGTGCTTGCCGACAACTTCGGGCAGCCCGGATTCCACGAAGTGCTGATCGCGGTCCACGATCTCGATGCGCGGCAGGATCTCGTCGGCGCCGTGCTCGGGGCGTCTGCGCGTGGGGCATTCGAGGCGAGGCGCGTGGGCGGCGGGCCGCGCGAAGGCGAGACCGTCGATCTCACCGGCCCGCTGCGCGAGACGCTCGTGAGTCTCCTCGACGGCGCGCTGCGGTTGCCCGTCGTCACGACGCCGGCGACCGTCGAATTTCCACCCGCGAGCTATTGGCGTGGCGAGCGGCACCGGCTGTGCGATCGGCCGGAACTGGCGACGCGGCTGATCGACGAGATGGCCGCGATCGGCGTCGAACAGGTGATCCTGGTGAGCCCCGCGCCGCCGGCCGCCACGCCGCACGCGCTGCGTCCGCGGCCGATCGATCTCCGCGCGCGGATCGGCGAGCTGGCCCGCGCGATCGAGACGGCCGCGATCGCCGACACCGCCGCGCTCTGCGCGCGCCGGTTCTCGTCGGTCTTCCTCGTCCGTCCCGATCACAACCCGATCGGCCCGTTCGATTTCGGCGGCGTCTACGACGAGGCGTCCGACCGCCAGCGCACCGTCAGCGAGCTCATCGCCCAGGGCCACGCCGACGCGTTCCACCATTTCATCGAGCCCATCGCGGGACGCGAAATGGAGCCCGCAGCGCGAGCGTAGGGGCGGCCCTTGTGGCCGCCCGCGTCGCCCGCAGCCTGTAGCCCGCAGCCCGGTTTGACTTCCCCCGACCATTCGTCCTAATTTGCATCGATTCGAACGTTCGAAAGCGAGGTCTTCGTGAGTCAGCAGATTCTCGTCATCGTCGGCGACGGCGGTGAGAGCTATGAAACATGGTTTGCCCGTCATCGGTTCGAGGAGGCGGGATATGTGCCGCGCATCGCGGCGCCGTCGAAGAAGCGTCTGAATCTCGTGATCCATGACTTCGAGCCCGGGTGGGACACCTACATGGAGCGCCCCGGCTACATCATGGAGTCGCAGCTCACGTTCGATGAAGTGAAGGTCGACGACTACGTCGCGGTGCTCTGCATCGGCGGACGCGCGCCGGAGTACCTGCGCAACGATCCGAAGGTCCTGAACATCCTGCGCGAGTTCGACAAGCAGGGGAAATGGCTGTTCGCGATCTGCCACGGCGTGCAGCTCGTCGCCGCCGCGGGGCTCGTCAACGGCAAGAAGCTGACCTGTTACGAGCATGTCCGGCTCGAGGCGGAAGCCGTCGGCGCGAAGTGGCTGCGCGTGGACGCCGTGCGCGACGGCCGTCTCGTCACCGCGCCGACCTGGATGCAGCACCCCGCGTTCTATCGCGAGGTCTTCACCTGCCTCGACGGCAAAGCCGGAGCCTGAGATCGCCTGGTGGTCACCTCGTTCACCACCAGCCGCGGCAGCGTCATCCACGTCGATGAAGCGGGCACGGGCCGCCCAGCTCTCGCGATTCACGGGCTGGGCGGAGGCGCCTATTTCTTTCACGGCGTCGCCGCGCACATGCGCGATCGTCATCGCGTCATCGCCATCGACTTGCCCGGCACCGGGCTGAGCACGGCCGCCGCGCCGTTCTCGCTCCAGACGTGGGTCGCCGATCTCGGCGAGCTCGTGCAGTCGTACGTCGGCGAGCCCGTGGCGATCGTCGGGCATTCGATGGGCACGATCATCGCGCTCGAAGCCTCGTGTGCGTGGCCGTCGTGGATTCGCGGGATGGCGTTCGTCGGCGGGCTGCCCGAAGTGCGGCCGCCAGTCCGCGAGCGCCTGACGACGCGCGCGGAGACGATGCGTGCGTCGGGCATCGCGGGATGGGGACCGAAGGTCTCGCCCGGGATTTTCAGTCCAGCGACGATGCGCACGAAGCCGGAGGTCGTCGGCCTCTTCGAGCGTCTGTTCGAGACGCTCGACGTCACGTCGTATCTGCGCAGCCTCGAGATCCTGCTGGGCGCGTCGACGACGTCGCGCGTGCCGGCCGTCCGCGTGCCGTGCATCGCGATCACCGGCCGGGACGACAGTTACGCGCCGCCGGACGCCGTCGAGGCGTTCATGACGCACATGTCCGCGCCGCACCGCATCGCCACGATCCCCGACGCCGCGCACATGCCGTTCTTCGAAAAACCCGCAGAGTTCGCCGATCTGGTAGGTGGGTTTCTGGACGAGGTCTAATTTTCGAAGTTCGAAGTTCGAAGTTCGAAGTTCGAAGTTCGAAGTTCGAAGTTCGAAGTTTGCCTTACGTCCCGACCTTATCCGCTTTCCGTTCGGGCGTGTCCTTCAGAAACTCTTCGGCCAGCTCGCCGATGCGCGCCGCGATGCCGACGCCGGAGAGATCGCCGAACTTCCCGCGGAAGCGCTCCCACGGGACGACGGCTTTGGCCATCGCGCGATGGCCGCCGGCGCTGCCGATGTCACCGAAGTTCGCTTTGACGAACTCGCCCGCGTTGCGCGTGTAGCCGAGGTTGCGCACGCTCAGCACGAACTGTCCGTTGACGATCCCCGACACCATCGTCCACTTCACGTCTTCGACCTGCAGCAGGAAATCCGCCGTGTAGGGGATGAAGTCCTCGCGCGACGTCTCGCCGAGGAACGCGGAGAACACGCGATTGCGCAGGCGGCTCGTCGCCAGCGCGCGCGTGACGTGCTCGAGCCGTTCGAGCGTGATCTCCGCGCCTTCCATCTTGCGGATGAGCGCCGCGTCGGCCAGCGGATAGAGGAACGAGAACGCTTCGAGGTCGACGCGGTTGGTCTGGCGCGCGAAGAACAGCGTGT
This sequence comes from Vicinamibacterales bacterium, assembly GCA_035547155.1. Lineage (GTDB taxonomy): Bacteria > Acidobacteriota > Vicinamibacteria > Vicinamibacterales > SCN-69-37 > CAZNMF01. The sequence goes on along the minus strand of DASZVJ010000142.1, from coordinate 2,677 downwards.
CCGACTTGATCGCGTAGAGCATCGCGGTGGCCGTGCGCTCCGAGATGTTCACGTCGACCGCGCGCAGGTGCTCGGTCAGAATCGTGCACGTCGATCCGTAGTCGGATCGAATGTCCTTGAAGACCGCCGTGTAGCCCGGCTGTTCGGGATGGTGATCGACGACGAGGTCGACGCGCGGGAGCAGGCCGTGAAAGTAGTGCGGCTGCACATCGACGGTGGCGATGCGATCGAAGCCGGCGAGCTCCTCGGGCTTGAGCGTCTCGACCTGGATGTCGAGCAGATCCGCCATGCGAATGTTCTCCGGCCGCGTCACGCCCTGCAGCGCGGCGATGATCGCCGTCGTGCGCGTGCGGCGCAGCACGTTGCGCAGCGCCAGGCCGGCTGCCAGCGCATCGGGATCCGGCTCGTTGTGGAGCAGGATCAGCACGCGATCGGCGTCTGCGAAGTAGCGCTGATACTGCTGCACGCGTGCGCGGGTCAGCGAGCGTCCGAGCTCCGTCGTGAGCGAGCCCGACAGCAGCTCGGCCAGATCGAGGTGCGTGATCTCTGGAAAGACGGTGCGCAGGTCGTCGGCTCCCCGGCGGTCCGCCATCGCGCCGACGTGCAGGACGTAGAGCAGGCTGCCGCCGGCGTCGCGAATCGCGCTGACGACTTTCTTCAGGCCGCGCCGGCCGTTGTCCTCGACGATGACGCAGGTGCTGGGGGTGAGGTCGACGCGCAGATAGGCGTCGACGCGCTTGGGATCGCCCACGGTGGCCGCAATGCCGTCATCGACGAGACGCCGAGCCAGCGGGCGGCTCTCGACGAGGAACTCCGTCTCGAAAGCGCCCGCGAGAACCCGGTGAAGCGTCCGGATGACCAGCTCGTCCTGGCAGACGGCCAGTGCTCGCACAACGCCGCATTATACGAGAGGCCGCACGGCCGTGCGCGTGCGTCTGCATCGTCGGGTGGACGAGCGGCGGCGCTACAATCGAAGGCGCCATGCGCGGACGGACACTTTTGTCGGCGATGCTCGTGCTCGGCGTCGCCGCGCCGATCGCCGCCCGCCAGGCGTTCCACAGCGTCGTCGACATCGTCCGTGTGCCCGTCATCGTCCTGACGAAGGCCGGTACGCCCGTGCACGGTCTGAAGGCCGAGGACTTCGAGGTGCTGGAGAACGGCCGGCCGCAGGCGCTGGTCGCGTTCGCCGAAGGCCGCCCGGGCCCCGACGTGCCGTTGCACCTCGGCTTGATGCTCGATCGCAGCGAGAGCATGGAGCTCGACCTGAAGGCGGCGTCCGACGCCGCCGTGCGGTTCGTCGATGCGGTCGACGAGGCCGTCGACGTGACGCTGGTCGAGTTCGAGACGACCGTGCAGGTCAGCCGCTTCTCGCCGTCAAACTACCCGCAGCTGTTCGCGCGCCTGCGTCATCCCACGCTCGGCCGGTTCACGGCGCTCTACGACGCGCTCGGCCGTTACGTCGAGACGACGCGCGATCGGACTGGGCAGCACATTCTGGTGATCTACACCGACGGCGGCGATTCGGCGCTCGGCATGACGGCTGGCGAGGTGCAGCGGCTGCTGCGCGGCGGCGACGTCATGGTCTACGTGCTCGGCTACGTCGACAATCTGCCGAGCAGCGAGCGATTGCGGCAGGAGAGCCTGCTGCTGCAGCTCGCGCGCGAGACCGGCGGCGAGGCGTATTTTCCTTCGTCGGCGCGCGATGTGACGGCCGTCTACACGCGCATCCGCGCCGAGATCGACGGCCGCTATACGCTCGGCTATGTCTCGACCGACGCCGCGCGCGACGGCCGCTTCCGCAAGATCGACGTCCGCCTCCGCGCCACGCTCGCGCCCGGCACGCACGTCCGCACGCGCAGCGGGTACCTGGCGCCCGAGTAGTTTTTCCATGGAGGCCGTGGCCCGTCGCCCGTAGCCCGCGCGGCGGGCACGCGCCCGCACCCTCGCACTACAATCGGAGGATGTCCGTCCGCGAAGGCACTTTCCGTCTGGAGACCGACTTCGAGCTGCGCGGCGATCAGCCGCGCGCGATCGATCAGCTCGTCGACGGGCTCGAGCGCGGCGACAAGGCGCAGGTGCTGCTCGGCGTCACCGGCTCGGGCAAGACGTTCACGATGGCGCAGGTGCTCGCGCGCGTGAACCGGCCCGCGCTCGTGATGGTCCACAACAAGACGCTGGCCGCGCAGCTGTTCCAGGAGTTCCGGCGTTTCTTCCCGCAGAACGCCGTCGAGTTCTTCGTCAGCTACTACGACTACTACCAGCCCGAGGCCTACATGCCGGCGACCGACTCGTACATCGAGAAGGAAGCCATCATCAACGACGAGATCGATCGCCTGCGGCTCTCGGCCACGCGCTCGCTCTTCGAGCGGCGCGACGTCATCATCGTCGCCAGCGTGTCCTGCATCTACGGCTTGGGATCGCCAGAGGCGTACTACGGCCTGATGGTGCCCCTCGAGAAAGGCGCGCAGATGGATCGCGACGAGGTGCTGCGCAAGCTCGTCGAGATCCAGTACGAGCGCAACGACCACGACTTCACCCGCGGCACCTTCCGCGTCCGCGGCGACATCGTCGAGGTCTATCCGTCGTACGACGACGTCGGCCTTCGGATCGGGTTCTTTGGCGATGAGATCGACGAGCTGCTCTCGTTCGATCCCCTGACCGGCCGCGAAGTGCGCCG